>NZ_JBEORU010000045.1:0-40309 GCF_040302465.1 Micromonospora sp. NPDC126480 | reverse complement strand
TTGGTCGTCTTGAAGGATCGACGCGATGGCCGTCTCTTATCTACGCAACACGCCCATCACGGGCAAGTCGTACACCACTTCCGTGGACGCAACCCTCGGCTGTCCTGGCCAAGAGCAACCTCGTCGGATAAGTTGCCGCAGTGTCCGCGCCCGACCTGCCTGAACTCCTGTACGAGGCCGTCCTCATGAGGGACGACGAGGAAGGCATCGTGTACCAGGCCGGCGCGTTCACTACTGAGGCTGAGGCGCAGAAGGTCCTGGACACCTGGCGGGTCGAAGGCCGGACGGAGCCAATGTCGATCAATCTCGTACCCCTGTACCGAGTTGTGGAGGAGTGGCAGGCCGATCGCTGAGCGAGCGGTCCGCATCTAGTCCGCAAGAGGTCGGCGGACGCGGGGGAGCGGTGTGAGACGTCGAGAGGTATTTCCGCTGCTAGGTTGACATGCGCCCAGGTCATCGGCACGGGCAGCTTGATCTCATAAGCCCTCGGTCGCGGGTTCGAGTCCCGCGCCCCACCGAAACGGATAGTCAGACGGAGGGGCAAGGTCGCCGAAACGCAGGCCACGGTCGATGCCGCGGCCGCGCTGCCGGACGGCGGCCGGAGCCGCATCAGGGTGGTGGATTCCTGGGTCAGTTCTGACCAGGACTTGCTACGGGTAGTCCTGCTTCCTTGGCGCATTCGAGCAGCCGCCGGTCGTAGGTGACGAAGGCGGTGAGTGCCGCGCCGGACTCGTTGGTCAGCACTTGGGCGGTGGCCAGGTGGATGGCGTCGAGGCTGCGGAGCGTCGGCTCGGCGAACGCGTCTGCGGTCGCACGGATCGTGCTGTCGATCTCCAGTCGGAACAGCCGTCCGACGGCGGCCGGCCCTCCGATCAACGCTTGCGGAGCTGATCGGCGCAGCGCTCTGGGCACTTCCACCTCGACAAGAGCAGAGGAGACCAGCGGCACGTCGTCGTGCTTGTTAAGCCAGGAGACAAGGTCGGCACTGCACATCTCCTGCCGAACCAGCTTGACGACGGCAGCTGAATCGAGCTAGATCACCAGCGCTCCTCGTCGCGCATCGCAGCGAGCGAGGCGGCCACGTCCACGTTCTCGTCACCGAGTTTCGGTGGAAGTGGCACAGAGCCGCCGCCGGTGGGGGCGACGGCTCGCCCTGCCGCTACCAACTTCGCCAGTATCGACCTGTCGTCGCCTACCGGAACAAGTCGTGCGATCGGGTGTCCGCGGTCGGTGATCTCGACGGTCTCGCCGCCACTCACCCGAGCCAACACCTGGCTCGTGTTCTGGTTCAACTCCCGGACACCGATGCGTTCCATGGACACGAGTGTAGAACTAAATGTTCTACGGTTCTAGCTCCTGGCATGATCCGAGCTGCCTGTTCGCCGACCAGAGAGGTGGGCCTGGTAGGTGCGATATGCACGCGCACTGGGCGCCCGGATGCGGATCATCTTCGACTACGGCAGCGACCTTCGGCAGATCGCCTGATCTCCGCGACCTCAGCCAACATCGTGTCCGGCGAGGTCAGCCGTTCCCGCGATCTGAACCGGTCGGCAAGCCGATGTCACCGGGCGCTGTCCGATTCCGATAGCTGGGCACGGGGTCAAGGCTCACCCGATCGACCACCGGCTGCGGCACGCCGTGGAATGCGGCATCACCCAGCTCGAGCAGCACCGCGCGACGGCCACCTGCTACGAACTCGCCGGCTGCCAAAAGGCCGGGTCACTTCCGCCGGAAGAAGAAGTCTGAAGTCATCGCCTCGTTGAGCTTGGGGTCAGAGGCTGCCATCACCGACCAACCCCGCCGCTCAAAGGGGACCCCAGCACGCCAGAGGAGTATGAACGCGCCGGCCAGCATGACCAGCGAAAGCCACGCGTAGGAGAAGACGGCGTCAGCCAGGCTGGTCTGATCATCAAGCGCAACAACGGCGAACGGCACGAACTGCGGCACGATGAACAGCCGAAGCAGCCACATGGCCGATCGGTACGCCGGCCGTCGGCGGATCGAGGCCAGGTCCTCGTCGCTGATCGTCACGGGTCGACGGTAGTCGACTGCCACAACGCCGTTTGGCCGTGCCGGGAAGACCTGCGACCGCCGTCTCGCATACCAGCCGCCGGCCCGGCCGGTCGTACACCACTGGTGCGCTCCACGAACGTGACCCGGCAGATCACGTCGCTGTCCGGTCACCTCATCCGATCCGACCGCCGATTGCGCGGGACCCCGCCGGTGAAGGGGTTCTCATCGCCGGCCGGACCGTGCAGGATCAGCGTTCGGAGCGCCGAGACCTGGAGGCATTGCTGTGGATCCCGACGAAGCTGAGAAGGCCGCGAGAATGAGGTTTCTTCTCGCCGGGGCTGGCTTCTTCCGCGCCGGGCAGGTGGCGGCATGGGCCGGAGCGGTCTACGCCCTCGTGGCGGTGGTGCAGCGGGTCAGCGGCTGAGGGCAATCCGGTCCACAGGAGACCAGCTGGCGAGAACAGATACCGCCACCGGGCACGACACCTGATCGCCGCCGCGCTCACCGTGCCGACTTGAGCGCTCAACCATCAGGTCCGCGCCGTCGAGCCAGGAACGAACTGCGCAGGTACGCCGCGATCGGCACGACGTTCAGGAGGGTGAAGGCGAGGTTGAACGCCCGTTCGCGCGCGTCGGAGCCGGACAGGGCGTAGCCGATCGCCCCGATCGCTTGGGACATCGCCATGGCGACGGCGACGTTCAGCGGGACGGCGACGGTAAGCGCGCCGACGAACCGACCGGGCCGGCTCGGAACCACCACCGCGCCGAGGATGCGACCCCAGCGGCGGTACGGCTCGTACCAGCGGCTCGATGCGGGGCGCGCGGCGAGGTCGACCGCGTCCGCCACGGCGTAGGCCATGCCCCACCCGGCGCCGGCGGCAGCGGCGACGCCGACACCGGCGGCGGTGTCGGGCGACAGGTAGTCGTAGGGGAACGCCCAGTACATCAGGTTGAGCAACCACCAGTTGAGCAGCGCCGCGACGAGTGCCGCTCCCGCTGCCACCAGAGCGGCGCCGAGCCACCAGTGTGGTCGGCGGACGGCCGGCGTCGCCCCGGTTTCCGCCGGTGGCCGCTGTTGCGGCGGTGGCAGGACCACGGGCGCCGCCGGGGCGTCGGACCGTGGTGAGCGGGCGAGCACGATCCGGCCCTGCACGTCGAACTCCCACTTGCGTGGGCTCTGGCGGTACGCATGCTCGGCAAGCTGCCGCCGTACGTACTCGTGCACGTCGTCGACCGATACCAGGCCGTCGCCGTCGACGTCGGCCTCACCGGTGTCCATCCCCGCGACGAGCGCCGCGGTGAACGCGGATCGGACGGCCGTCCCGGTCACCGCGTCACCTTCGAAGGCGTACTGCGCCGCGTCCGTCGCGGTCAGCACGACAAGGCCGCGGGCGTCGAACTGCGCCGCGGTGTGTACCTGCGGGTCGGCCTTGACACGCAGGCCCGCCGCGAAGGCCCCGCTGTAGCAGCAGTCGAGGATCAGCACCTTGCGCCGGGAACGGCAGGCCAGCAGCAGGTCGTTGACGAACGCGGCCGGTGTCGCGGTGGAGGCGAGCCGGTTCCGCCGGGTGTCCCGCGCCGCGAAGTACAGCCGCCCCTGCTCGTCCTTCACGCCGTGACACGAGAAGTACAGCAGGACCAGGTCGGCCCGCTCCCGGTCGGCGAGGAAGTCGTCCACGGCCCGCCGAACGTCCACCGACGAGCCCTCGACCACGGTGTCGACGGCGAAACCGCAGGTTTCCGGGTTGGCCAGGGCGCGGGCCAGGGCCGCTGCGTCGCCGGCGGGTGCGACCAGGCTGGAAAGGCCGGCGTCGTCGTACGCCGAGTTGGCGATGATGAGCGCGGACCGCGAGCCGGCCGCCGGACGCCCCGTCATCGCGGCGTCACGGGCTCGCGGCCCCGCTCGACGGAGGCGTGCCCGCGACCTGCTCATGCCGGCTCAACCAGGCGTTTGTCAGCCGCCGGCGCTCCTCGCTGGTGGCACCGGTGAGTTCCAACCGGTCACCGTCGATCTCCACCACCAGCGTCCGATCGGAGCCGCGCAGGAGCCAGGCCTGGAGCAGTCCGATGAGGCCGGTCAGCACACCACCCGACGCGGCGAGCGCGATAAGCAGTGAGGTGACGCCGGCCGGGTCGGCGGCCTTGGCGCCGGGCGGCAACGGCGCCGGAGCTGGCTCCCCGACGAGGTCGAACTCGGACTCGAGCACCTCGGCCCGCAGGCCCTCCGCCAGCACGGCCAGGTCCTGGTCGTCGGCATCTTGGTCCGCGAGCACGGTGACCCGCAGGACGCGCCCTGGTGCCGTCATGTCTCGCTCACCCCACAAGTGTTTCCTCTCGGGCCCGCGAAGACCAGAGCGTCGCGGACGTAACAGGCAGGGCGGCCGAGGTGTTCAGCGCAGGGTGAGTGCGGTCTCGGATCCGACGTGGGTCAGCTTCTCCGGGTTGCGGACGTAGTAGAGGCCGTTGATGCGGGCGTCCTCGACACGGATCGCCAGGATCCCGTCGATCTCGCCGTCCAGGCGTACGAGGAGTGCCGGGTTGCCGTTGACCACGGCCGGTTCACCGGTGAGGGTGCCCTCGACCTTGCCCAGGCCACCGAAGAACATGCGGGCCACCCTTTCGGCGCCGGTGACCGGCCGCAGCGCGGCCTGCTTGACGCCGCCGCCGTCGCCGACCAGGACGACGTCCGGGGCGAGCACGTCGAGGAGGCCCTGGAGGTCCCGGGTTTCGATCGCGCGCTGGAACGCATCGAGAGCCGCTCTGGTCTCGCTCGGGGAGACCACCTGGCGGGGGCGGCGGGCGTCGACGTGCTGGCGAGCGCGGTGCGCGATCTGGTGGACGGCCGCGGGGCTCTTGCCGATGGCGGTCGCTATCTCGTCGTACCCGATGTCGAAGACCTCGCGTAGCACGAAGACGGCGCGTTCGGTCGGCGACAGTGTCTCCAGAACGATCATGAGCCCGATCGACACGCTCTCGGCGAGCTCGACGTCCTCGGCCACGTCCGGCGTGGTGAGCAGCGGGTCGGGCAGCCAGGGCCCGACGTAGGCCTCCTTGCGGCGTTTCATGGTGCGCAGCCGGTTGAGCGCCTGCCGGGTGGTGATCCGGATCAGGTAGGCGCGCTCGTCGCGCACGTGCTCCGCGTCGACCTTGATCCACCGCAGCCAGGTCTCCTGGAGGACGTCCTCGGCGTCGGACGCGGACCCGAGCATCTCGTACGCGACGGTGAAGAGCAGGTTGCGGTGGGCGACGAAGGTGTCGGTCGCCCGGTCAGCGGCGTGGCTCACAGCCGACCCCACGCGATGAAGGCGGCAAGCGCAACATAGGCCCCGTTGACCGTCACCAACGCGAACTGACCGAGGCGGATGTGGATGATCGCCGCGCCGACCATGAGCAGGATCCAGCAGATGGCGGTCACCGGCACCATGAACGGCGCGATGTCGAGCACGGCGGGCAAGGTCAGGCCAACCGCGGCGAGCAGTTCGAGGACCCCGATCGTCCTGACGAAGCCGGCGCTGGCATGCCCGGTCCATTCCCCGCCCTTGATACCGGCCAACTTCTCCCTGGGTACGAGTGTCTTGGTGATGCCGCCGGTCAGGGAGACTGCTGCCAGCAGCCCGGTGGCGATCCACAGTGCGGTGTTCATGCGGTCTCCTTGCCTTGGTGCCCAGGGTGCCCGGTCAGCGGGCGGCCGGTGCCGCGCCGCGCCTGGCCCGCAGCAACTTCTGGCGCTTGGCATCCTTGACCCAGGTGAGGGAGCCGGGCCTGCGAGCCTCGTTCGTCAGATGCTTGACGGTGTGCTCGCAGACGAACTCCTTGAGCCGCGCGCCCGGGCGGCCACCGAGGTACAACCCGTTCGCGGTGTCGTCCCTGGCGGCGAACTGGAAGATTCCGGCGCGACGCCCCAGGCTGATGCACTGGCCGAAGAACCCGAGGTTGATGGACGTCGGCTGCGCACCGGCGATCCGGGCGAGCACCGTGTCGGCGGCGTGCGCCCCGATCCTCGTCGCGGCCTGGCAGCTCATCCGGAACGGCAGGTCCGACGGTGCCGCCGCATCTCCGGCCGCGACGATGCGCACGTCGTCCACGCTCGTCAACGTCTCATCGGTGAGCAGGCGGCCCAGCGCGTCGGTGCTCAACCCGCTGCGGACGGCCAGGTCCGGCACGCCGAACCCGGCGGTCCAAATGGTCACCGTGCTGGGCAACTCGCGGCCGTCGGCGAGCCGCACGGCGTCGCGGGTCACTCCCGTCACCTTCGCGCCGGGGCCGTCGAGCACGGTCACGCCGAGCCGGCCCAGCCGCCGGGCGACCGAACGCCGACCCCGCTCGTGCAGATACGGGCCGAGCACCACGCCGCAGGCCAGGGTCACCGTACGGCCCGCCTCCGCCAGTTCGGCGGCGGTCTCGATGCCGGTCGGACCGGCTCCGACGATCGTCACCTGGGCCGACGGGGGAGCGGCGTCGACGACCGGCCGCAGCCGCTGCGCCTCCTCCAGGGTGGCGATCGGGTAGGCGAACCGGGCTGCTCCGGGCACGCCCGGGTCGGCACTGCCACTGCCCACCGCGTAGATCAGGTAGTCGTAGCCGACCGTGCCGCCGGCGGCCAACGCCACGCTGCGCCCGGCCGCGTCGATCCGGGTCACGGTGTCGATCTTCAGTCGGACCTTCTCGCCCAGGACGTCCCGGTAGTCGACGACCGCGTCGTCGGACCCGCCCACCAGTTGATGCAGGCGGATGCGTTCGACGAAGCTCGGACGCGGGTTGATCAGAGTCACGGTCACGTCGTCGCGCTGCGTCAGGCGGTTGGCCGCCATGACGCCGGCGTACCCGCCGCCGACCACGACCACATCGCTGTTTCCCGTCATAGTGGCTCCTCCGGTTCAGGGGTTCGGCCTCAAGACACCGCGCGACCGGTCGTTCTGACAGCGTGTGAGGCAGGCCACTTCCGCCTCGCGGGCAGGGTAAATCGCTGGTCGTCGCCGCCGCACCGACCGAGGATGCGGCGGTGACCAGAACTCCTGACGGTTTCACCTACCGGGTACGCAAGAACGGCGACGTCGAACTGCTGCACCACGGGCGGCCGGCCGGTGTTCTCCGTGGCGCCACGGCTGCCCGGTTCCTGGTCGACGTGGAGACCGAAGATCCGCAAGAGCTGATGGCCCGGCTCACCGGCAACTACAAGCACGGCAATGAGCGGGCGTCGAAGAACCATCCGCGTAACCGGCGGTAGAGCGGGTGCCGGCCCAGCGGCCGGGAGATCGGTGACGTCCGACCCATAATCTTGACTCATTCCAGAAAACGAGCAAGACTTCTCGGCGTGGCCAGCATCCCGGACTACCAGCAACTGCTGCGCGGGGCGGCGTTGCGGGTGACCCGTCCGCGGGTTGCCGTGCTGGACGCGGTCCACGCGCACCCCCACGCCGACACGGACTCGATCATCCGTGCCGTGCGCCGGGCGTTGCCCGAGGTGTCCCACCAGGCCGTCTACGACGTGCTGCGGGCACTGACCGCCGCGGGCCTGGTGCGGCGCATCGAGCCGTCCGGCTCCGTGGCCCGCTACGAGGCGCGGGTCGGCGACAACCACCACCACGTGGTGTGCCGGTCCTGCGGTCGCATCGCCGACGTCGACTGCGCCGTCGGCGAGTCGCCCTGCCTGACTCCGTCCGACGACAGCGGCTTCGCCGTCGACGAGGCCGAGGTCACCTACTGGGGCCTGTGCCCGGAGTGTTCCGCCGCAGGCAGTTCCTGATCCCCGATCCGCCGAGTCACGGAAGGAAACACATGCCCGAGAACCACGACGCCGTCGTCCACGACGCCGACGCGGGTAGCGAGTCCCGCTGCCCGGTCGCGCACGGACGCGCTCCCCACCCCACCCAGGGCGGCGGCAACCGTGGCTGGTGGCCGAACCAGCTCAACCTCAACATCCTCGCCAAGAACCCGCCCGCGAAGGACCCGTTCGGCGCGCATTTCGACTACGCCGAGGCGTTCAAGAGCCTCGACCTCGACGCGGTGAAGCGCGACATCGCCGAGCTGCTGACCACCTCGCAGGACTGGTGGCCGGCCGACTTCGGTCACTACGGACCGCTCATGATCCGGATGGCCTGGCACAGCGCGGGCACCTACCGCATCAGCGACGGTCGCGGTGGCGCCGGCGCCGGCCAGCAGCGCTTCGCGCCGCTGAACAGCTGGCCGGACAACGGGAACCTCGACAAGGCCCGCCGCCTGCTGTGGCCGGTCAAGAAGAAGTACGGCCAGAAAATCTCCTGGGCCGACCTCATGATCCTGGCCGGCAACGTCGCCCTGGAGTCGATGGGCTTCAAGACCTTCGGCTTCGCCGGTGGCCGGCCGGACGTGTGGGAACCCGACGAGGACGTCTACTGGGGTCCGGAGACCGAGTGGCTCGGTGACGCGCGCTACAGCGGCGACCGGGAGCTGGAGAACCCGCTCGCCGCGGTCCAGATGGGCCTCATCTACGTCAACCCGGAGGGTCCGAACGGCAACCCGGACCCGATCGCCTCGGCGCGGGACATCCGCGAGACGTTCCGCCGGATGGGGATGAACGACGAGGAGACCGTCGCGCTGATCGCCGGCGGCCACACCTTCGGCAAGACCCACGGTGCGGGCCCCGCCGACCACGTCGGTCCCGAGCCCGAGGCCGCTGCGATCGAGGAGCAGGGGCTGGGCTGGACGAGCAGCTTCCGTAGCGGCAAGGGCGGGGACACGATCACCAGCGGTCTCGAGGTGACGTGGACCTACCACCCGACCCGGTGGGACAACGAGTTCTTCCACATCCTGTTCGCGTACGACTGGGAGCTGATGCAGTCCCCGGCCGGCGCGCACCAGTGGCGTCCGAAGAACGGCGCGGGCAGCGACATGGTGCCGGAGGCGCACGACGCGACGAAGCGCCGCGAGCCGCGGATGCTGACCAGCGACCTCGCGCTCCGGTTCGACCCCGTCTACGAGCAGATCTCGCGGCGCTTCCACGAACGCCCGGAGGAGTTCGCGGACGCGTTCGCCCGGGCGTGGTTCAAGCTGACCCACCGCGACATGGGTCCGAAGGCCCGCTACCTCGGCCCGGAGGTGCCGGCCGAGACGCTGATCTGGCAGGACCCGCTGCCGCCGGTGGATCACGAGCTGGTCGACGCCGCGGACGTCGCGGCGCTCAAGGCCCAGGTCCTCGCCTCCGGGTTGTCGGTGTCGCAGCTGGTCTCCACCGCGTGGGCGTCGGCGTCGACGTTCCGGGGCAGCGACAAGCGCGGCGGCGCCAACGGTGCGCGCATCCGCCTCGAGCCGCAGAACTCCTGGGAGATCAACGACCCCGACGAGCTGGCGCGGGTGCTGCCCACGCTGGAGGGGATCCAGGAGGCGTTCAACGCGTCCCAGACCGGCGGGAAGAAGATCTCGCTCGCTGACCTGATCGTGCTCGCCGGCGGTGCCGCCGTCGAGCAGGCCGCGCGGAGCGCCGGCGTCGAGATCGAGGTTCCGTTCACGCCGGGGCGTACCGACGCCACGCAGGAGCAGACCGACGTGGAGTCCTTCGCCGCGATGGAGCCGACCGCCGACGGCTTCCGCAACTACCTGGGCAAGGGCAACCCCCTGCCGGCGGAGTTCCTCCTGCTCGACAAGGCGAACCTGCTGACCCTGAGCGCGCCCGAGACGACGGTCCTGGTCGGCGGTCTCCGCGTCCTGGGCGCCAACCACAAGCGGTCGCCGCTGGGCGTCCTCACCACGACGCCGGGGGTGCTGACCAACGACTTCTTCGTCAACCTGCTGGACCTGGGTACGACGTGGAAGCCGACCTCCGGGGACGCGAACACCTTCGAGGGCCGTGACTCCGTCACCGGCGAGGTCAAGTGGACCGGCAGCCGGGCCGACCTCGTCTTCGGCTCGAACTCGGAGCTGCGGGCGGTGGCGGAGGTCTACGCGAGCGACGACGCGCGGGAGAAGTTCGTGCGTGACTTCGTCGCGGCGTGGGTCAAGGTGATGAACCTGGACCGGTTCGACCTCGCCTGATCCTGTGGTCCGGGCCGGCCGGTGACGGCCGGCCCGGACGCTTCACCCCGGGTCGTGCGTCCCACCGGATGCACGACCCGTTCGCGTCGGCTTTGAAACCGCCCAGCCGTCGGCGCTCAGCCGCGGGCGCGCTCAAGCCCGTCGAGGAGCAGGTCGAGCGTGAACTCGAACTCGACCTGGCTGTCGCACCAGCCGAGGGTGGGGTCGTCGGTGTCGTGGGCTTCCGCCACGGCCATCGCGGTCAGGTGCGGCAGGGCGTCGGCCATCGCGGCGAACTCCGCCTCCGCGGCGTCGGCGTCGAGTGTCCCGCCGGCCGTCGCGGGCCGGAACGCCTCCTGGGCGAAGCCGAGCGGCAGACTGCCGAACGCGTGCAGTGCCCGGTGGGCGAGGCGGTAGGAGAATCCGGCGTCGACCATGGTGGCCACGATGCGGTCGTAGTAGGCGTAGAGGCCGGCCGGGATGGTGGGGCGCGAGGTGAGCAGCGCCGGTGCCCAGGGGTGCCGCAGCATCACCTCGCGCGCGGCGAGGAACCGCCGGCGCAGGGCGGTGCGCCAGTCGCCGTGTTCCGACCCGGAGTGCCGTACGGCGCTGTCGAGCTGACCGACGACGGTTTCGACGAGCCCGTCGAGCAGGCCTTCCTTGCCGGGTAGGTGGTGGTAGAGCGACATCGCCTCGACGCCGAGTTCGGCGGCGAGGCGGCGCATCGTCAGCGCCGGAAGGCCCTCGGTGTCCGCGATCCCGATCGCCGCGGCGAGGGCCCGCTCGCGGCTGAGCGGCTTCCGGGGCCCCTTCGCTTTCGACCGTGACGCCATCCTGCCCCTACCTTACGTTGTACGGCTGCCTTACGCTGTAAGGCAGCCAGCTGACCCGGTCCGGCCGGCATCGACGAACCCGCCCACCGGCGCCCACGTACCCGCGAAGGAGCATCATGCATCCGCTGATCCGCACCGCCCGCGCGACCGGTCTGTTCTATCTGGGCCTCGCCATCACGGGGGCGCTCGGCTTCCTCATCCTCCGCCCCCGGCTCTTCGCGCCCGGCGACGCCGACGCCACCCTCGCCCACCTGGTGGAACACGAGCTCCTCGCCCGCGTCGGGATCGCCCTGGAACTGCTCATCGTCCTCACCCAGACGCTGACGGCCGCCTGGTTCTACCGCCTGTTCCGCCGGGTGGACGCCACCGCTGCCGCCGGCATCGCCGCGTTCGGCCTCGTCAACGCCATCGTGATCCTCGGAAGTGCGGCTGTCCTCGCGACCGCCCTCGAGGTCGCGGTCGACCCGGTCGGGGAGGGGGCCGCCACCGTGCAGCTCCTCTACCTCGTCAGCGGCAACCTGTGGACGGTGGGGGCGCTGTTCTTCGGCTGCTGGCTCGTCCCGATGGGTTGGTGCGTGCTGCGCTCCGGATGGATGCCGCGGCCCCTGGGCTGGGTCCTCGTCGTGGGCGGCGTCGGCTACGTGCTCAGCGCCTTCGTCCGCTACCTGGCGCCCGGAGCGGGGGCGGTCGCCGACATCCTGACGGTGCCCGCGACCATCGGCGAGTTCTGGATCGTCGGCTACCTGCTCATCCGCGGCGTCCGCCAGCAGGCGCTGCCCGGCGTGGCACGGGAAGCGGCACCGGCTCCGGTGCCCTCGGCCTGACCGCGGAGGACGATACAGAGGTTGAAAGGCGACGTCTGTCTCGCCAGGGCAGTCGGTTGGCTGCGGGCGGACTGGCCGCCCCGGTCTGGCGGTCGTGACCGTACCGGTCGACGGGTCTGATCAGGAAACGGTCGGCTTCCAGAGCAGGATCTGGCGGTGGTGGCTGAAGCCGTTGCGCAGGTAGAAGTCGATCGCGCGGCGGCCGGAGTGGACGGTTACGTGCAGCAGCCTTCGCGCACGGGCCTCGGTCAGGATCGCGGCCATGAGCGCACTGCCGATGCCGCGGTTGCGGTACTCCTCGCGGACCTCGACTGACTGGATGTCGCCGTACCAGCGGTCCAGCGAATCATTACTGGGCACTCGTTGCGCGACGAGGAGCCAGGCGGCACCGACGACCTGCCCGTCGATGTCGGCGACGAACGGCAGATGCGTGTCCGTGTGGGAGGCCACCCAGCCGGCGTACGAGCTGAGATTGTCCCCGTCGATGCCGCGTAGTTCCGCGAGTACCGCCACGTCTGCCGCGATGGCCCTCCGCACGATCACCCGGCGGAGTCTAGGCGAGTCCCGTCGCTGGCGGTGCCCGCAACCGGCCCGGCAGCAGAGGCTGAAAGGTGGCCCAGGCCCGCTGGGGCCGTCGCTGAGCAACCGGGGGCGGCCGGCAGCGGCGCCGGCCGCCCCCTATGCCGGCTGCGCGCGGGACGCCGGGCGGGCGCGCAGGTGAGCGCGTTCGCCCTGGCGGCCGAAGAGGCTGAGGATCTCGACCGGCTCGTCCCCGACGGCGCCGAACCAGTGCGGGACGCGGGTGTCGAACTCGGCCGCCTCGCCCGGCGCCAGCTCCAGGTCGTGCTCACCGAGGACGACCCGCAGCCGCCCGTTCAGCACGTAGAGCCACTCGTACCCCTCGTGGGTCTGCGGGGTCGGGTCGCGCTTGCTGACCGGAATGATCAGCTTGTACGCCTGGATGCCCCCGGCCCGCCGGGACAGCGGCAGCATGGTCATGCCGTGCCGGGTGACCGGGCGCAGGTGGACGCGCGGGTCGCCGGTCGGCGGCGCCCCGACCAGCTCGTCGAGCGTGACGCCGAAGGCGCGGGCCAGGGGGAGCAGCAGCTCCAGCGTCGGCCGGCGGGCGCCGGACTCCAACCGGGAGAGGGTGCTCACCGAGATGCCGGTCTCCGCCGACAGGTCGGTGAGGGTCGTCTCGCGCTGCCGGCGCAGCGCGCGCAGCCGGGGCCCGACCGCGTCGAGTGCCTGGTCCAGATCGCCGTCCATCCCGCCAGTTTGCCAGAACGGCAACAAGGTTTGCCAGTACGCTGGCTGCCGCCGCATGGTGGTCGCGGGAGGTGGTCAGAGTGATCGATCAACTGAGGGACTCCTACGACGTGGTGGTGGTAGGTGGCGGCGCCGCCGGCCTGAACGGGGCGCTGATGCTCGCCCGCGCGCTGCGGTCCGTGGTGGTGATCGACGCCGGCGCCCCGCGCAACGCGCCGGCCGAGGGCGTGCACGGGCTGCTGGGCCGGGAGGGCATGCCACCGGCCGAGCTGCTCGAACGCGGCCGGGCCGAGGTGCGCGGGTACGGCGGCCAGGTGGTGACCGGCGAGGTCGCGACGGCCGCCCGGGACGGCGACGGCTTCACCGTGGCGCTGGCCGACGGCCGTGCGGTCCGGGCGTGGCGCCTGCTGGTGACCACCGGACTGGTCGACGTGCTACCGGCGATCCCCGGGCTGCGGGAACGCTGGGGCCGCGACGTGATCCACTGCCCGTACTGCCACGGGTGGGAGGTCCGTGGCCGCGCCATCGGCGTGCTCGCGACCGGCCCCATGTCGGTGCACCAGGCGCTGCTGTTCCGCCAGCTGAGCCCGGACGTCACGTACTTCACGCACCTGACCGCCGGCCCGGACGAGGAGCAGGCGGAGCAGCTCGCGGCCCGGGACGTACGCGTGGTCACCGGCGCGGTGACGGGCCTGGACGTCGCCGGCGACCGGCTCGTCGGGGTACGGCTCGCCGACGGCACCCTGGTCGAGCGGGACGCTCTGGCGGTCGGGTCGCGGATGGTGGCGCGCGCCGGGTTCCTGGACGGGCTGGGGCTGCGGCCGGTCGAGCACCCGAGCGGGATGGGCGAGCACATCCCCGCCGTCGACCCGAGCGGGCGGACCGAGGTGGCCGGCGTGTGGGTGGCCGGCAACGTCACCGACCTGGCGGCCCAGGTGGGCGCCGCTGCCGCGGGCGGCGCGCTCGCCGGCGCCATGATCAACGCGGACCTGATCGCCGAGGAGACCCGGCAGGCCGTCGCCGCCCGGCGGGACTCGTTCCCGAACGAGGCGGAGGCGCGGGTAGCCGAGCTGGTGGCGGGCGACCGCCGCCACGGACTGTGAGCGGGGGAGCGGTGCCGGAGGCGTTCGACGCGGCGTACTGGGAGCAGCGCTACCGCGCCCACGGCGCGGCCGGCACCCGCCCGCCGAGCCCGCAACTGGTCGCGGAGGTCGCGGATCTCGCGCCGGGTGCCGCGCTCGACGCCGGGTGCGGCGAGGGCGCCGACGCGGTCTGGCTCGCGGAGCGCGGTTGGCGGGTGACCGCGGTGGACATCGCGCCCACCGCGCTGGACCGCGGGCGGGAACGCGCGCTGGCCGCCGGCGTCGACGACCGGATCGAGTGGCGGGCCGCCGACCTGACCGAGTGGACGCCACCGCCGGAGCGGTACGACCTGGTGACGGCGCAGTACGTGCACCCGACGGGACCGCCCGAGGCGCTGGTGCGGCGGTTGGCGGCGGCCGTCGCGCCGGGCGGCACGCTGCTTCTCGTCAACCACGACCCGGCCGACGCCCACTCGGCCGCGCACGCCCCCGCCGAGGCGGGCGTCACCGCCGAGCAGGCCGCGGCGTGCCTCGACCCGCAGCGGTGGGAGATCGTGGTGGCCGAGGCCCGCACCCGGACGACCAGCCACCACGGGCGCGAGCTGACGCTGCGCGACACCGTCCTGCGCGCCCGTAGACGCCCCGAAAGGGGGTCGCGCCCAGGGATGATGCATGCATAATGAATGCATGGTTGCTATCCAGATCAGGGATGTGCCCGAGGACGTTCGGGATGCCCTGGCCGCAGCCGCCAAGGCGCGCGGCCAGTCGCTTCAGGCCTATCTGCTGGAGTTGGTGCAGGCCCAGGCCAAGCGCCTGAACAACATGTCGGTGCTCGACCGGTTCTCGGGCCGGTCGGACGGCACGCTGTCGATCCCCGGGGAGACCTCGGCGGAACTCGCGGATCAGCGGCAGGAGCGAGAGGATCGAAAGGCCCATCGCGGCCGCGGGGAAGCAGCGTGATCGTCGTCGACGCGTCCGTTGTGGCGGACGCCCTCATCGACGATGGACCGGTCGGTGCGGCGAGCCGGGCCGAACTGATGAGGGATGTGCAATGGGCTGCGCCCGGCCATCTGCTGGTCGAGGTCGTGTCCGTGATCAGCGGGAAGACGCTGGGTGGGAAGCTCGCGCCGCCGCGGGCCCGCGAGGCGGTGGACGCGTTGTCGTCGCTGGTCATCGACGTCGTGGAGATCGTGCCGCTCCTCGACCGGATCTGGCAGTTGCGGGCCAACGTCTCGGCCTACGACGCGGCCTACGTCGCAGCCGCCGAGTGGCTGGCCTGCCCGCTGGTCACCGGTGACGCTCGCCTGACCAAGGCCAGCGGAATCCGGTGCGAGATCCGGTTGGCCATTCCTCGCTAGGAGGGTCCTGCCGGAGTACGGTTCGCGCATGGCGGGGCCGAACTGGGCGGACGGTGCAGCGTACGAGGCGTACGTGGGCCGGTGGAGCCGGCGCGTCGCCGAGGAGTTCCTGCGCTGGCTGGACGCGCCTCCCGGCGGGCGGTGGCTGGATGTGGGCTGCGGCACCGGGGCGCTGACCTCGACCGTGCTGGCGATGGCGGATCCCGCGCAGGTCACCGGGATCGACCGGTCCGAAGGGTTCGTCGCGCACGCCCGCGCGACCGTCACGGACGGGCGGACCGCCTTCCAGGTGGGGGACGCCCGCTCCCTGCCGGTGCCCGACGGCGACGCCGACGTCGTGGTCAGCGGGCTGGCGCTCAACTTCGTGCCCGAGCCGGAGCGCGCCGTGGACGAGTTCGCCCGCGTGCTCCGACCCGGTGGGCTGGCCGCCGCGTACGTCTGGGACTACGCCGACGGGATGGCGATGATGCGGCACTTCTGGGACGCGGCCATCGCGCTCGACCCGGCTGCGGCCGAAGCGGACGAGGGGCCACGCTTCCCGGTGTGCCGGCGTGACCGGCTGGGTGCCGTGTGGACGGACGCCGGGTTCGCCGACGTGTCCGTCCGGGGCATCGAGGTGCCCACGGTGTTCGGCGACTTCGACGACTACTGGCGGCCGTTCCTGGGTGGACAGGGTGCCGCGCCGACGTACGTAGCGACCCTGACCGGGGAGCACCGCGACGCGCTGCGGGACCTGCTACGCGAGCGCCTGCCGGTCGAGCCGGACGGGTCGATCCGCCTCACCGCCCGTGCCTGGGCGGTACGCGGAACCGCCCGCTGAACACGGCCGGGATCAGTCGGGCTCGACGCCGGCCTGCCGCAACAGGGTGCGGATCCACTCACGGGACAGACCGGTCGTGGCGACCAGGTCCCGCATCCGGGTTCCGCGCCTGGCCTCGGCGACGATCGCGGCGGCGAGGTCCCGCCGGGCCTGCCGGAGAACGTCCTGGCTCGTGCGCACCTGTTCCTTCGCGCTGTCCACGGCGCCCTGCGCTGCGCGGTAGGCGGCGGTCGCCGAAGCCAGGTCGTGTGCCACGGCGTCAGCGTGACACATACCCGATCTTGGCCAACTCTGAGCCGGATAACTGGCCAGCAATAGCTTTAGTTGTTGGCCAGGTGCAGTTAGCATTACGGGCATGCCCGGATCCCCTCATCTTCAACATCTGCCCAGCCTCGCGAGTTGCGGGAGCGCCGCCGAGGCGCGGATCGAGGTGTACGGCGGCTACAGCCTCGACGCGTCCGTCTACGTGTGCCGGCGGCACCTGACGTCGGGTGTAGCGGCCCTGCACGCGTACGGCTGGCGGGCGGAACCGGCCGCGGTCGGCCCGCTCGCGCCCCGGCCGTGCGGGTACGCGTACCGCTATCCGACCGGACGTCTCGCGGACCTCGCACATCCGCACTGGTGTGACCGGAGCGGCTGCCTCGACCGCCGGCGGCACCGCTCCCTCCGGCTGCCGGTGAGCGCCGGGCAGCCGGAGGGTGCCGTTGCCGAGCTCGCGCTGTCGCAGGGGCTCACGGCCGGGCTGGAACCCGTGCTCACCCTGGCCGTCGTCGGCCCCGACGACCACGAACTGTCGCTGTCGCTGAAGCAGGGGCGGGTGCTGTCGTACCAGGTGCGGCGCCTGCTCGACCTCACCGGTCGCCGGCGCCGCCCGGCGTCCCGGTAGCTGCCGGCAGCGTCAGCGGGGTTGGCGGGTCTTGGGCAGGTCCAGCTTGTCGGCGGTCCGGCAGTCCTTCGGCCCGCCGACGGCGGCCGGCCCGACCCGCTCCAGGGCCTGCCGGGCGCGGACCCGGCCGAGGTTCCAGGCGTACCACGGATCCGGCTCCCTGAGGTCCTCGGCGATCCAGCTCAGCGTGCAGCGGCGGGCCGGGTCGGGCAGGCCGGTCAAGGCCGGCGTCGCGTCGGCCGACAGGGCGCGCAGGTACCAGGCGTCGATCCTGCCGGTCTGCTCGTACCGGTCGATGTTGCGGCCGGCGGCGTACCCCTCGGGGTTGAGGATGGCCAGGCCGAGCAGCATCACCACGGTCAGCGCCACCGTCCCGCCGGGGATCCAGCCGCCCCTCAGGCGGAGCCCGGCGACCAGGATCATCAGGAAGACGGTGCCGAGCAGCAGCTCGAACGCCATCACGAAGATGCGCTCCCCGGTGAAGCTGTAGACCTTCTGGTACGTGTACATCCGCGACAGTGCCGAGATCACGATGACGACGCTGAGGGCGCTCAGCGTGCCGAGCAGGAGGCGGAGCGCGATCCGTTCGGCCCGGCTCTCCCGCCGTGCCCAGCGACCCACGGCGGCCAGCACCGCCAGCGTCAGCACGGTGACGGCGGCGAGCTGCCAGAAGCCGCTGCGGGCGTACTCCGCGTAGTTGAGCCCCGCCGTGCGCAGCACGTGCCGCTGACCGCCGAACAGCACGGTGAACTGCACCGCGACGAAGCCACCGAACAGCAGCGTGAGCGCGGCGATGGCCGGCGCCCACTCGAACATGCCGAGACTGCGGCCGGCCGGCTTGTCCACGGCCGACAGGTCCGGCGGGGCGGCCAGCGTCCAGACGGCGGCCACCGCGCACAGCGCGCCGACGACGGCGAGGAAGACCCAGCGGAACACCGCGCCGCCGTCCACCTCGGGCACGACCGCGCCGAGCACCACGTTGAAGGCCCCGTCGGCCGAGGCGAGCAGGCTGCCGAAGATGAGCAGCGCGGCGACGGTGGCCGCGACCGAGCCCACCACCCGACGGATCAGCCCCGGATCGGCGTCCGACCGGAAGTGGTCGCGTACCCAGGGCAGACCCCGGAACGCCGCGATCGGGCCCGCGACCAGGCTGAACAGGATGGACCGGATGCGCCGGCCACCGACCACCGCGAGGGTGGCGCAGCCGAGCGCGCCGAGGACGCAGAACGTCACCAGCCACCACGCGTTGCGGAACGTCAACACGGACAGCAGCGCCAGCGCCGACACCGCCCAGCCGCCGCGTACCCAGCGCTCCGCACGCGGCAGCTTCGCCGCCGACCGGCGGACCGCGAACACCACACCCGCCGTCAGGACCAGCCAGCCGAGGAACCACCCGATCCCGGTGCGGCCCAGCGGCACGAAGAAGGCCAACCCGAGAGCGCCGGCCAGGACCGCGGCGGGCACCGCCCGGCCCCGCGCGGGCTTCGGCCCCGGCCAGTGCCGCTGGAAGAACGACGGTCCGGGTGGTGTCGGCCGGTAGAAACCACCGGGGTACGGCGGGTAGCCCGGCCGCCCGGGCATGCCGGCGGGCGCCAGCGGGGCACCCGGTGCGGGCGGCCCGGGTCGGGCAGCGGTCGACGCGACGGCGGCCGGGTCGGTGCCGTTGGCCGGGGAGGTGGCGTCGGCGGGGGAGGTGCCGGCGGGGGAGGTGGCGGCGGCGGGGCTGGTGCCGTTGGCCGGGGAGGTGGCGGCGTTGGCCGGGCTGGTGCCGTTGGTCGGGGAGGTCGTGCCGGCGGTGCCGTTGGCCGGGCCGGCGCCGTTGGTCGGGGAGGTGACGTCGGCGGGGGAGGCGCCGCCCGCCACTTCGACGGTGGCAGGAGTGCCGGCGGGACCGGCGGATGCCGCGGTGGTCGCCGGGGTGCCGGATGCGCCCGCCGGGACTGCGCCCGCCGGATCGGGTGTGGCCACGCTGCCCGTCTCAGCGACCGGCACCAGGGGGAGGAAGATCGCGTACCCCCGGGTGCCCGGTGAGAGGTTGACCGGGATCGCCCACGCCGGCTGGCCGTCGGGCCAGGCGATGGCACCGGGCGCGCCGTCGCCGGCCGGCATCGCCAGCAGATACGGCGGCTTGCTGCCGCCGTCGGCGTCGTCGGCGGGCGGTCGGGGCGCCGGTGGGGACTGGGTCACGGCACACTCCTTGATCAATGGTGGGCACACTGTACGGCCCGACCGCCCCGTCCGCTGCCCCGGTTCGGAGGTCGGCCGCCGTGACCGGAACCGGTCACCGTCCACTTCGGGACTGAGCGGTCCTCACCTCCCGCGGGACCCTGACCGGAACACCGCACCCGAATCGGAGGACCGATGACGACCCAACCCCGCTGGCGGTCGACCGCCGCCACGCTGGTCGTGGCCCTGGTGGCCACCCTGGCCGCCGCCCTGCTGCCCGCCTCGCCGGCGCTCGCCCTGCCCTCCGGCAGCGGCTGGTCGGCGTCGTGGAGCTACTACCACCCCGCCGCCTACCAGTACGCGGGCACGCTGCCCGGCGTCGAGTTGATCGGGTACGCCACCGACAACTCCGGCGTCTCCAGCACCCTCGGCACGATCCGGGACACGGCCAACGACAGCCGGTGCGCCCGCGTGCTGCTCTACGCCAACGGGGTGGGCTACCTCGCCGACCGGACCACCTGCGGCGGTGGCTCCGAGGTGAGCTACACCACGGGCAGCTACCAGCAGGGCCTGCTGGTGATCGTCTACCGGATGGTCCAGGGCACGAACACCCACGACAAGGGCTTCCACCTCTTCATTCCGCCCTCACTGAACGACGCCCAGTTGCGGACCGTCGGTACCGGTGCGAGCTGGTCGTACTACACCTCGACCGCGTTCCAGTACTCGATCACCCGGCCCGGTGTGCGGCTGGTCGGCTACGGCTCGCACCAGTCCTTCGACCAGCGGTCGTCGCTGAACACCGTGCAGAAGACCGCGACCACCCTGGGCTGCGCGAGCGGCCGGGTCACCGGCGGTACGGTCACCAGCGGCAGCACCTGCGTCAACGGCGGCAGCGCGTCGTTCTCCCGGTTCGACCACACGAACAACCTGGAAGCCAACGCCTGCTACCAACCCACCCTGGGCACGAGCCGCTGCCTCCCCCTGAACATCCCCGAACCCTGGTAACCCCCACCCCACCCCCACGCCGTCGATCATGGAGTTGTGGTGGTGGACAAAAGCCGTGAAATAGTGTGGAACGGCCACCACAACTCCATGATCGGCGGGAGCGGGGGGCGGTCAGGGCAGGGTTTTGGTGGGGGTGCCGGAGCTGCCGCGGTCGTCGAGGAGCAGGGGGGCGCGGCCGGTGACGGTGTAGCGGATGTGGGTGACCGCGGGGTCGTGCACCACTCGGGTCGGGGTCAGTTCGATGCCTTCCTTGTCGGCCAGGCCGAGGTCGGCGTCGAGCAGCCGCAGGCCGGTGCCCAGCACCACCGGCACGATGTGCAGCTCCAACTCGTCGAGGAGGCCGGCGGCGAGGACCTGCCGGACCAGGCTGCCCCCGCCCGCGATCGCCACGTTCCGGCCACCGGCGGCGGCACGGGCCTGCTCGACGGCGCTGGCGACACCGTCGGTGACGTACGTGAAGCTGGTGCCGCCGCCCCGGACCAGGGTCTCCCGCGGACGGTGGGTGACGACGAAGACCGGCGCCCGGAACGGCGGTTCGTCACCCCACGGCACCTCGCCGCCGTCGGCCATCCGCCGCCCCATGACGTACGCGCCGGCCGCCTCGAACGTCTCGGCGATGATCTCCGAGTTGGTGTCGTGCACACCACCGCCGAACCCCTGCCGCTCGCGCCACGCCATCGCGTCGGTCGCCCACCGGGTGACCCGGAAGAAGCCGGCCGCCTCCGCCGACTCCATCCAGTCACCGTCGCCGGTGTGGCGCGGGCCGGCGTAGAACCCGTCCAGCGAGACGGACAGCTGTGCGGTCACCTTGGTCATCGCGAATCCCATCCTCCGGGGCACCGCCGTGGTGCCCGTTCGTCAGGGGATCGGTGCCGGCGAGGCCGGTTCGACAGGGCTCCCATGTGACCTGGGTCACGACAGTCGGGCAGCCTGCCGGACGAGGAAGCGCCGCTCCGGGAGGCTGCCGGCGAGGCGGGCCGCCTCCCGCCACGCCCGTGCCGCGGCCGCCGGCTCGCCCGCCCGTTCCAGCAGGTGGGCCCGGACCGCCAGCAGCCGGTGATGCCCGGCGAGGGGGCCGTCCGCCAGCTCGTGGAGCAGGTCCAGGCCGGCCCGGGGCCCGCGCACCATCCCCAGCGCGACCGCGCGGTTGAGGGTGACCGCCGGCCCGGGCGCCAGCCGCTCCAGCAGCTCGTACAGCGCCAGGACCTGCGGCCAGTCGGTGTCCTCGGTGGACGAGGCCTCCGCGTGCACGGCGGCGATGGCGGCCTGCACCTGGTACGGGCCGACCGGCGCGGTGGACAGCGCGCGGGTGACCAGCGCGACGCCCTCGGCGATCGCCGTCCGGTCCCAGCGGGTCCGGTCCTGCTCGGCCAGCGGCACCAGGTCCCCCTCCGGGCCGGTACGCGCCGGCCCCCGTGCCTCGGTCAGCAGCATCAGCGCGAGCAGCCCGGCCACCTCGCCGTCGCCGGGCAGGCGGCGGTGCAGGCGCCGGGTCAGGCGGATCGCCTGCCCGGTCAGGTCGACCCGGCGCAGCGCGGGGCCGCTGCTGGCCGCGTACCCCTCATTGAAGATCAGGTAGAGCACGTGCCGGACGGCGGCGAGCCGGGGCCCCCGCTCCGGTTCCGGTGGCAGGTCGAACCGGGCGCCCGCCTCCCGCAGGCGCTGCTTGGCCCGGACGATGCGCTGGCCCATCGTCTTCTCCGGCACCAGGAAGGCGGCGGCGATCTCCGGTGTGGTGAGCCCGCCCACCGCTCGCAGGGTGAGCGCCACCTGCGCGGACGGCCCGAGCGCCGGGTGGCAGCAGAGGAACAGCAGCTCCAGCAGGTCGTCGCGGGGCGGCTCGGCGTCCGGCGGCGGAGCGATGAGCGCGTCCCGGGGCGTCGCGTCCAGCACGGCGTGCTCCCGGCGCTGCCGGGCCGCGTCGGCGCGGACCTGGTCGACGTAGCGGCGGGCGGCCACCGTCCGCAGCCAGCCGGCCGGGTGCTCCGGTACGCCGTCGGCGCGCCACGCCTCGACCGCGGTGATCATGGCCTCCTGCACCGCGTCCTCGGCGCGGGTGAAGTCGCCGTAGCGGCGCACCAGGGTGCCGAGGACCTGCGGCGCGAGGTCGCGCAGCAGGTCACCGATCTCGTCGCCGGTCAGAGGTCACCGCCGGTGCCGGTCATCAGCGGCCAGACCTCCAGGCCGCCCCCGCTGGGGCCGCTGCCGAAGCGCAGGGCCGGGTACGACCGGGCGATCTCCAGCGCCCGCTCCTCGCTGTCCACGTCCACCACGAAGTACGAACCGACGTACTCCTTGGCCTCCAGGTACGGCCCGTCGGTGACCACCGGCGCGTCGCCCACCATCCGGACCGACCGGGGTCGGGAGACGAGCCCCTGGCTCTCCACCAGCTCGCCGGAGGCGCGCAGCGCCTCGTTGAACGCGTCGACCTCGCCGATCAGCGTGCTCAGGTCGCCGGCCGGCAGGCTGTTCCAGATCTGCTCGTTGCCGTAGATCAGCATCAGGTACTTCACCAGGGTCTCCTTCCGGGCACACTGGGCAGCATGCCGCAACCGGGTGGGCGACAGTACGACGTCGGGTAACGGACAGGACGCCGGGCACCTCACCGAAGCACTGTTGTAGCAGGTGAGAGGCGTAAGGATGGCGGGCCACATCCCGATCCTCGGGCCCGGCGGGGACAGCAGCGTCCCCGCCGACACCGCCGCCACCGAGCCCGGCTCCGCGGACCCGGCGTAGCGCACCGCCTTCGTCCACGGGTCGTGCTCCGACGGCACCGGTCCGCCAACCGGCCCGGTGCCGCCTCCGGACACCGACGTCACCGCCTTCGACAGCCCGACCCGGCCGCGCCGGCGCCGCCGGGTGGCCGCCGCCGTTTCGCGGCCCCGGGCAGATCCTGACCCCACCGGCACGCACCCCGCGCGCTCCCGCCGCGGGCGGCGGCCGGGCGGCCCGGCGTACCCCGGGTCGTCCGCCGTCCCTCCGGGAGCCGGCGCGGACGGCCGGCGGGGACCAACCGCGGCCGGACCGGCCGGGCGGACGCCCGCCGGGCGGCCCAGCGAGCACGAGAGGAGAGGGCCATGGCCGCTCCCACCGCGACCGCCTCCCTGAACGCGGCGGTCTACTCACCCGGCGACCCCATGACACTGACCGTGCGGTACGGCGACCCCGACACCCGGCCGGTCACCGTCACCGTGGTGGTCACCGACGCCCAGGGCAACAGCAGCGCCCCGGCGCGGATCACCGCCGTCATCGACCCGCTCACCCTCACCGTGACCGACGACTCCGGCCGCACCTGGACCAGGCTGTCCGACAACGGTGCGGTGGCCGTGTACCGGGCGGTGGCGTGATGCCGCGGGTAACGGTCACGGTGCGCGACTCGGGCGGGCGCAGCGTGGCCGCCACCGCCGACTACACGATCGCCCCGCCGGTGCTGGGTGGCTACTACCTGTCCGGGGGTGCCGACCCGACCGCCGACATGGTGGGCGGGAACTTCCGCTCGCTCACCCAGTACCGCAGCTTCGCCGACGGCTACACCTTCCCCGGCTACAACAGGCCCTGGCTGGTGGACCTCGGCAAGGCCGGCATCAAGATCAACATGGTGCTGGAGTTGAAGCACTACGGTGCCCCCGCCGGGCCGCAGACCTTCACGGTCGACGGCACCCGGTACACCGTCCCGGCGCCCGCCATGACCATCCAACAGCGACCGGGCACGACCTGGCCGAAGGCGTACGGCTACAGCCAGGTCCTCGCCGGGCAGTGCGACGGGCTGTTCGCCCGGGCGTTGTCGCAGTACCGGACGATGGGCTTCGGGGTGAACATCCAACTCGCCTCCGAACTGGACACCGATCACGAGTTCGGCACCACCGAGGCGGGCAAGGCGTACACGTGGGCGGAGTCCGACGCCCGCGCCGTGCAGGCCGTGACGTACATCGTCAACTGGTTCAAGGCCCGCAGCCTGCCCGCCGGCACCACCTTCACGGTGGGGCTTGGCGGCTTCGACCGGGCCTGCTACCAGCGCACCCACCCGGAGGCGCTGATGTCCCGGCTCGACTTCCTCCAGTGGAACGTCTACGCCACCGACCCGGGCCACACCGCGCTGGCCCGGTTCCGCCGTACCAAGGACTGGGCGGTCGCCGACCTCGGCCCGGTCGCGCTCTCCCGCCCGGTCCTGATCGCCGAGTGGGGAGTGCGGTCGGCGGAGATCCCCGACCAGGCGGGGTGGATCCGCACCGTGCCGGCCGCCATCGCCGCGCTCAACGCCGAACGCGGCCCCCGGATCGTCCGGACGAACTATTTCAACTCCGGCTGGGGCACGCTGTCGCCCAAGAGCACCGGCCTCGCCGCCCTGCGGACGGCCTACGCCACCCGCCCCTACGTGTAAGGAAGGGCCCCCTGTTAACGCCTGCGGTAGAGGAAGGGCCCCTTCTTAACACCCTGCGGCGTCCGCGCGGCTGGTCAGTCCCCGGCCAGCCGCCGGGCGTACGCGTCGCGCAGCTCCGGCCAGCCGAAGTTCTTCGCCTCGCCGCCGCGGATCGGCCCGACCGGGTCGCCGTCGAGCAGGTGCGCGGCGACGTCGAGGCAGATGTGCCAGCCGGCCGCGACCATCGGCGCCATGCCGCCACCGTGGGCGAGGGTGTGGCGCAGGGTCAGCCGCGTACCCGTGGCGGTCGGCACCAGCTCCCAGCGCAGCAGGTCGTCCTCCCACGCGTACTCGAGCAGGTGAGGTGGCTCCGCGCGCCGCACGACGGCACCCTGCCGCTCGCGGCTCTCACCGTCGACGAGGGTGAGCGTGACGTCGCCGGGCGAGCCCAGGTCGCGGTCGGCGAGGAACGGGGCCCACTCGGCGAGCCGGCCGGGCTCGGTCAGCGCCGACCACACCGCCGCCGGGGGATGGCGCAGGTCGCGGACGAACACGAGGGTGGTACGCCCCGCAGCGGTCTGCACGGAGACGTCGGCCGGTGGCGTCGGGCGGAAGTCGTCGCGGTCCATCAGGGCTCCTGACTGTCGAGGTGGCGTTCCAGCGCGTCCAGGTGGGTGGTCCAGAGCCGCCGGTACGGGGCCAGCCAGCCGTCGACGGCCTGCAGCGGTCGGACGTCGATCCGGTAGATGCGCTGCTGCGCGGCAGTGCGGCAGGTGACGAGCCCGGCCTCGCGGAGGACCCGCAGGTGCTTCGAGACGGTCGGCTGGCTTACGCCGAGCGTGGCGACCAGCTCGCCGACGCTGCACTCGGCCGAGCAGAGCCGGTCGAGGATGCGACGCCGGGTCGGCTCGGCGAGAACGGTGAAGGCGTCAACGGCCACCGTTTCATATTCCTTTCCAGGTATATGCCTGTCAAGACATATGTGGTCGCCGGGCGTCCGCCGGGCGGCCTTCGTATGCTCGGGAGAATGGAACTGCGGATCTTCACTGAACCCCAGCAGGGCGCCACCTACGACGACCTGCTCGCCGTGGCCCGCCGCGCGGAGGAGACCGGCTTCGCCGCCTTCTTCCGCTCCGACCACTACCTGAAGATGGGCTCGGTGAGCGGCGAGCCAGGACCGACCGACGCCTGGACCACCCTCGCCGGGCTGGCCCGGGACACCCGGTCGATCCGGCTCGGCACGCTGATGACCGCCGCCACCTTCCGGCTGCCCGGACCGCTGGCGATCACCGTCGCCCAGGTCGACCAGATGAGCGGCGGCCGGGTCGAGCTGGGCATCGGCACCGGCTGGTACGACGACGAGCACACCGCGTACGGGATCCCGTTCCCGCCGCTCGCCGAGCGGTTCGACCGGCTCGAGGAGCAGCTCGCGATCATCACCGGCCTGTGGGAGACCCCGCTGGGCAAGACGTACGACTTCGCCGGGCGCTACTACCCGGTCAGCGACTCGCCGGCGCTTCCCAAGCCGGTGCAGTCCCCGCGCCCGCCGATCCTGCTCGGCGGCATGGGGCCGAAGCGCACCCCGCGCCTCGCCGCCCGGTACGCCGACGAGTTCAACCTGCCGTTCGTCTCGATCGAGGACACCGTCGCCCAGTTCGAGCGGGTCCGCGCCGCCTGCGCCGGCATCGGGCGGGACCCGGCCACGATGACCTGGTCCAACGCACTCGTGCTGTGCTGCGGACGGGACGACGCCGAGGTGGCGCGGCGGGCGGCGGCGATCGGCCGGGAGCCCGACGAACTGCGCGCCAACGGCCTCGCCGGCACCCCGGCGGAGATCGTCGACCGGATCGGCCGGTACGCCGAGACCGGCAGCCAGCGGATCTACCTGCAGGTGCTCGACCTCGCCGACCTGGACCACCTCGACCTGGTCGCCGCCAAGGTCCTGCCCCAGGTGTAAGGAAGGGCCCCCTCTTAACGCCTGCGGTAGAGGAAGGGCCCCCTGTTAACACCTGGCCCCCGGCGCCGCAGCCGGCGGCCACCGGCAACGGCACCGGCACCGGCCCGCGGCACCGCCCCCGGCCCCCGGCGTGCGGCGCCGGCGCCGGGGTTCAGGGCTCAGCGTCCGGTTGCGGCGGGGTCGCGGAGCACCGTGTCGAGGCGGCCGTCGCGGTCGCTGTCGATGTACGTGAGGTCGGGCACCCCGTCACCGTCGAGGTCGACCTGCACCACGTCGGCCACGCCGTCGCCGTCCAGATCGGTGACCACCTGCACCGAACCGTCGAGGTGGTGGGTGACGATCGACCGGCCCCGGGGAGCCGGCCCCGGATGGGGCACCGGGTTCGGGGCCGGCGGCGGCGCCGGGGTCGGCCGAGGCCCGGGAGTGGTGCCCGGCGCCACGCCCACCCTGGTCGGGGGAGTGGTGTCGGGCGGCCCGCTCGCCGGCAGCACGCCCACGCCGGTCGGGTCCATCTCCTCCTCCGAGGGAAACACGTCCCCCCGCGGTGCCGGATCACGGTAGCTGCTCATCCCCGGTGATTTCCCCGCTCGCGGACGCGCATAACCGCCCGCTCGCGTCGATCATGGAGTCGTGCTGGGGACGGATGCCGTGGAACGGGTCGAGTCGGGCACCATAACTCCATGATCGACGGGAGGGGCGGTTCCGGCGTACGGTCGGCGGATGATGACGCGGCGAAACTGGGCGGGGAACGTCACCTACTCGGCCCGCCGCCACCACCGCCCCGAATCCGTCGACGAGCTGCGCCGGGTGGTGGCCGGCAGCGACCGGGTACGCGCCGTCGGCAGCGGCCACTCATTCAACCGGTTCGGCGACACCACGGGCGACCTGGTGTCGCTCGCGGGTCTGCCGCAGGAGGTGACGCTGGACCGGGACCGGTCGACGGTGACCGTCCCGGCGGCCATGCGGTACGGCGACCTCGCCACCCGCCTGCACGCTGAGGGGTACGCCCTGGCGAACCTCGCCTCCCTGCCGCACATCTCGGTGGCGGGCGCCGTCGCCACCGGCACCCACGGCTCGGGCGAGCGGAACGGCAACCTGGCCACGGCGGTGGCCGCGCTGGAACTGGTCACCGCCGACGGCGACCTGCTCACCGTCGACCGGACCGCGGACGGTGACACTTTCGACGGGATGGTGGTGTCCCTGGGCGCGCTCGGCGTGGTCACCCGCGTCACCCTCGACGTCGTGCCGGCGTTCACGCTGCGCCAGGAGGTTCGGCTCGGCCTGCCCCGTGAGGCGCTGGAGCCGGCGCTCGGTGCGGCGTACAGCGTCAGCGTCTTCACCGACTGGCGATCCCCGCTGCTGCGCGAGGTCTGGATCAAGCAGCGGGCGGAGCTGCCGCCACCGCCGGCCGACTGGCTCGGTACGACGGTGGCCGACCGGCCCCGGCATCCGGTCGCCGGGATGCCCGCCGAGCACTGCACGCCGCAGCTCGGGGTGCCCGGCCCGTGGTACGAGCGGCTGCCGCACTTCCGGCTCGGCTTCACCCCCAGCAGCGGTGCGGAACTCCAGTCGGAGTACCACGTGCCGCGGGCGGCGGCCGTGTCGGCGCTGGCCGCACTGGACGGGCTGGCCGACCGGATCGCCCCGGTGCTCCAGGTCTGCGAGCTGCGGACGGTCGCCGCGGACCGCCTCTGGCTGAGCCCCAACCACGAGCGGGACAGCTTCGCGATCCACTTCACCTGGATCGCGGACGCCGACGCGGTGGCGCCGGTGGTGGCGGCCGTGGAGGAGCGGCTGGCCCCGCTCGCGCCGCGCCCGCACTGGGGCAAGATCTTCGGGATCGCTCCGGCGGCCGTCGCCGCGGTCTGGCCCCGGCACGCGGACTTCGCCGCGCTGGCGGCCCGGCTCGACCCGGCCGGCAAGTTCCGCACCGACCTCTTCGACCGGTACGTCCCGACGACCCGGAGCGGTGCTGTCGGATAGCCGCCGCTTCGGGGCCGAGCGGCTTCCTTACGGCTCGCCTCCGTGATTAGTTGGTGCACCCGGCCCCAGCCTCCACTGAGGAGCGGAATGAGTGAATCCTTCACCACCGGCGAGCCCTCCACCACCGGCGACCGGATCATCCGGCTGGACAACCGGCACCTCGCCCCGATCACGGTCGCCGCGCAGTGCCTGGACAACCAATGGGTGACCGAGGATCTGCTCACGCGGATGGTCGCCCGGCGGCAGTCGTACGCGGACGTGGAACGGCGCCGGCGGTCTGACGCGCGCGCCGAGTACCTGCGCTCGATCCTCAACGCCGAGCAGGTGGTGGTGAACCGCGCCTACTTCGTCAACAACCCGGTCGTCAACCGGGACTTCACCTCCGACGGGCGGCCGCGGGAGGCGGTCCGCGCCCTGCTGGACGAGGGTGTGCTCGTGCCGTTCCTGCTGGGCGAGCGGGATCCGGCGGAGGAGCCCGCGTTCGGGGTCGACCCGGCCGGCTGGTCGGGATGGCTGCGCGTGCTCGGCGAGGTCGACGCCCTCCGTTGCCTGCGGCTGTCGTGGGACGACGCGGAGAACGAGAAGCTCACGCAACGGAGCATGATCAGGGAGTTCGAGAACTTCGTCCTCCAGATGAAGACGATGAACATCGAGGAACTCCGGCGGGACCTGCGGCTGCCGGAGGACGCCCGGCCGGTGATCAAGCAACGGCTGCTGGAAGCGACGCGCTGGGCGACGGACCTCGAACACCCGACCCGGGACGCTTTCTACCGGCATTTCCTCACCGAGCCCGACACCAATCCCGCCGAGGGGAAGTTCCGTTCGGCCCCCCTGGTCGCCGAGCTCAAGCAGCTCGTCGACCTGCGCTACAACACCACGCTGCCGGACGCCGTCGACAGGTACGCGCTGGTCCCGGCGGACTCGCTGCGCCGGAGCGCGTTGCAGGAGTACCGGAAGGAGCGCCGGCCGGAGCTGGGGATGAGCGACCTGCTCACCGTCCTCCAGACGCTGCGGCCGTACGCGTTCGACCTGGCCCAGCTTCCGCTGCGGATCGACCTGACCGGCCTCGAGCTGCACCACGTACGTGAGGCCCGGCGCACCGACGAGTGGCGCGACTACGTCACCAGCCTCCAGGCGCTGCTCGACGAGCCGTTCGACTTCGTGGACCGGGCGACGGAGGTCTACCGCCGGTACGTCGCCCTGGCCGGGCGGCTGGCGGGGATGGTGGGTGATCGGCGGCTGGAGGCGATGGCCGTCTGGCAGCCGGTCATCCGGGTGACCGTCGAGGTGCTCGGCAGCACCATCTCGCTGGTCTTCGACGGCGACCCGCGGGTGGAGCTGGTCGGGGACGTGGCGACCGAGGTGGCCGGTCGCGGGGCGACCGCGGTGGTCCGCTTCGCCGTCGTCGGTCGGGACCAGCGCCGGGCCGCGCGGGAGCTCGGCACCGGCGTCGACGTCATGCGCGTTCACCTGGAGCGGGCCAGGGAGGATTGGCGGGAGCTGCTCCGCCGGCTCGACGAGCTGGGCTTCCCGTTCGCCGAGGGGGACTCCGGCCGGGACGACGACCCGAACATCGACCGACCGCAGGGGGACGACGGTGACCAGTGACTGGAGCGACTACGCGGATCTGCGCAGGCTGCTGCCGGAGCGCTTCGTCAACCCGTCCGGGGCGGCGGTGGAGATCCTCGACGAGCCGGAGCAGGTGACCGCCGCCGAACAGGCCAAGGCGGACGCGTTGCGCGCCCGTGGGCTGCCGACGGAGTGGAGCCGGACCGGGGTGGTGTTCCGGGACGAGTACGTGGTCCTCGTCCGCGACCCGGTCCGCTTCCCGGGAGGTGGGCTCGGGACGTACATCCGCTCGATGCCCGGGACCGGCGGCGACGGTGTGGTCCTGCTGCCGGTGCTCGACGGCGCCGTGGTCCTGGTGGAGCACTTCCGGCACGCGACGCGGGACTGGCACCTGGAGGCGCCGCGCGGGTTCGGGGAGGCCGGGGTGCCCGCCGCCGAGCAGGCGGCGCGGGAGTTGCGCGAGGAGATCGGGGTGGAGCCGGTCCGCCTGGTCGACCTCGGCGTCCTGCACCCGGACACCGGCACCGCGACCGATCGGGTGCAGCTCTACCTCGCCGAGATCGCCGGGCTGGGCGACCTCGGGACGGGGGAGGGGATCCGGTCGGCGCGCCGGTACCCGGCCGAGGAGGTCGGCCGGCTGATCCGCGACGGTGTGGTGACCGACTCGTTCACCATCGCCGCCTGGACCCGCGCCTGGCTGCGCGGGCTGCTGGCCACCCGGTAGCCGCCGTCAGCCGGTCGGGCGGCCGGTCAACTGCTCGCGCATGCTGCCGCGCTGCACCGCCCGGCTGATGTCGCTGGGGGAGATGATCCCGATCAGCCGGCCGTCGACCACCACCAGCGCCCGCCCGTCGGCGCACTCGCTGAGCCGGGGCAGGAGGTCGTTCAGCGACTCGTCGGGGGAGGCCAGCACCAGCTCGTCGGCCCGGCAGGAGACCTCGGCGAGCGTGGTCGCCGACCGGCGGTCGGCCGGCACGTCGCGGACCCGGTCGAGGGTGACCAGCCCGACCGGCCGTCCCTCCTCGGTCAGCGGCAGCGCCGAGTGCCGGTACGCGAACAGGTAGTTGTCGATGAAATCGGCCACGGTCAGCTCGCCGGAGGCGGTCTGCGGCTGCGGCGTCATCACGTCGGCGACCCGCAGGCCGCGCAGCGCGCTGCCCATCCGGGCCTGGCGCTCCTCCATCCCGGCGGCGCCGATGAGGAACCAGCCGATCAGGATCAACCACAGCCCGCCGAACCCGGCGCCGGCGAAGAACTGCCAGAAGCCCAGACCGATCAGCAGCGCACCGAGCACCCACCCGGCCCGGGCGGCCACCACCGACGCCTTCGTGCGGTCACCGGTGGCCTTCCACACGGCCGCCCGCAGCAGTCGCCCACCGTCCAGCGGCGCGGCCGGAAGCACGTTGAAGACCGCCAGCAGTACGTTGATGCCGGCCAGCCACGCCAGCGCGCCGAGCCACAGTCCGTCGTACCCGGTCATCGCGACCGCCACCGCGATGGCTCCGAAGAACACCCCGATCAGCAGGCTGACCAGCGGTCCGACCCCGCTGATGCGCAGCTCGGCGCCCGGGTTCGGCGCCTCGCCCTTCAGCTCCGCGACCCCGCCGAAGAGCCACAGCGTGATGCCCTGGACCTCGATCCCGTTGCGTTTGGCGACCACCGCGTGGGAGACCTCGTGCGCGAGCAGGCCGAGAAAGAAGACCACCGCCGCCGCGAGGCCGGCCAGCGCGTACCCGATCCACGGCCGGTCCGGGTACGCGCGGGGGAACTGGTTGGCCGACAGCCCCCAGGCGATGAGCAGGAAGATGACCAGGACGCTCCAGTTGACCCCGACGGGTACGCCCGCGACCCGGCCAAGCCGGAAACTCGCCCTCATGTTCCGGTCATACCCCGCGCGGTCGCCCTCATGCCAGGGGCGAAGGTCCCCGGATGGGCACGCTTCGCGGCGGGCGTGACGAACGGTCCCCGCATCCGGCCGGGCTCAGGCCGTGGGCGGCGGCGCCGGCAGTGCGTCGACCACGACGACCTCGCTGCCGGGGCGTACCTTCGCCAGCAGCTCGCGTTGCCCGCTCCTGGTCAGGCGGACGCACCCGTTCGTGGTGTTCCGGCCCAGCTCACCGTCGTGGTACCAGCTGTGGATGCCGATGTGCGCGCCGCGCAGCCCGGCCGGCACCGAGCCCGGGTCGTCGGGCACCGAGCCGAGCGCGAAGATGTCCACCCCGCCGTACACCGAGGTGGGGGGCTCGGTGCGGCCGAGGATGAAGGTGCGCCCCAGCGGCGTCTCCTGGCCGCGCTGCCCGAGACTGACCTGCCAGGAGCGGACGGCCTCGCCGCCGCGGTACCAGGTCAGCCGGTGGTGCCGGCGCTCGATGACGATCTGGTCGGGCAGCGGCACGGTCTCGAAGCCGCCCGGCGGGAGCCAGGCCAGGGTGCGGTTGGCCGAGGGCAGCAGCACGGCCGTCCAGCCGCTGCGCCGCTCGACGATCGGCATGGTCACCTCGACGCCCCTGATGGTCGGCGCGAGGAACGCCACCGGCTTCCCGCCGGGGGCGGTGTAGGCGGCGAGGCGGCGGGTCGGGTGCAGTCCTTCGGTGAGCGGCGTGGTGTCCAGGGGGTCCGGGTCGGCCGGGAAGCCGGCGGGTGCCGGGTCGTAGTCGACCACCGGCAGGTCGTCCGGCGCGGGCGCCGCTGCCGGCACGGTCTCCGCGGGCTGCTCCGGCGCGGGCGCCTCGCCCTGCGGCGCCGGCTGCTCGACGACCGTCGGGGCGGCGACGGGCGCGGGGTCGGGCGCCGGCTGCGGGGTCAGGGCCCAGCCGGTGACACCGGCGGTGGCCAGCAGCAGGGGTACGCCCACCGCGGCGGCGGTCCAGCGGAGGCGCGGACTGATCCTGTCAAACAGCACCAAAACACTCTAACGGGTGGTCGTGTTAAGAAGGGCCCCTTGCTATGCGAAAGGCGATAACAAGGGGCCCTTCCTTTCCGCTCAGCTCAGGCGGGCGCCGATGTGGATGGCGATCGCGTCGTGGGCGGGGATGTTCGCGGCGAACCAGCCGCTGCCGTCCACGGTGATCACCGGGCCGCTACAGCTGCCGCCGGAGAAGGTGCCGTGGATGACGTCGCAGTACCGGCCGGCGGGCAGACCGGTGTAGTAGGACCGGCCGTTGATCGCGAAGTCCTCGTCGTTGATGGTGAGGTAGCCCTTGCCGGCGCGGCTGAAGGCGATGTGCTGCCAGCCGTTGTCGTACCAGTTGGCGACCCCGGCGCCCTCGGTGGCGTTGCGGAAGCCCACCATGTTGGCGATGACCGGCCAGCGGTGCTCGCACTCCCAACCGGAGTAGCAGGTGACGTCGAGGTTGCGGCCGCCGGAGTCCGAGGGCGGGCCCTGGTCGCGCTGGCTGAAGGTGTAGCTGGACATCACCGTCGGCGAGCCGTACGGCCAGGCCAGCATGAACGCGTTCGCCAGGGCGTAGATGCCCCGGTCGCGGTAGGTCAGCACGCCGCCGGAGTCGCGCTGGGTGTCGTGGTTGTCGACGAAGACCGCCGAGACGGAACTGGGCAGGTGGCCCCATCCCTCGCCGAAGTTCCGCAGGTACGCGAGCCGTTCGGAGCGGAAGACCCGGGCGAGGTCCTTGCCGTAGCGGAACTCGTGCACGTCCCCGTTGCCGGTGTACTCGCCCGGCTGGATCGGCTCACCGGCGCCGTGGATGACCTCCTGCACGAGGTACGCCGACCGGGACAGCTTGGCCTTGATCGCCGCGATGTCGGCGGCGGGCATGTGCTTGCTGGCGTCCATCCGGAACCCGTCGACGCCCAGGGAGAGCAGGTCGTTGAGGTACGCGGCGAGCCGCGACCGCACGTACTCCGACTCGGTCTTCAGGTCGGCCAGGTTGACCAGCTCGCAGTTCTGCACCTCCCAGCGGTCGTTGTAGTTGGTGATCTCGTGTCCGCTGTTGCGGCCGCAGTAGTGGAAGTCCTGGGGCTGGTAGATCCCCGGGTACTCGTAGTGGCTGTAGGACGAGCCGGCCCAGCCGGTGCCGGGGTTGTCCTGGCCGGACATGTGGTTGACGACCGCGTCGACGATCACCTTGACCCCGGCGGCGTGGCAGGCGTCCACCATGGACTTGAACTGGGCGCGGGTGCCCTTGCGGGACTCGATCCGGTAGCTGACCGGCTGGTACGCCACCCACCACTGGGAACCGCGGACGTGTTCCTGGGGCGGCGAGACCTGGACCCAGCCGTAGCCCTTCGGGCCGAGCGTGGTGCGGCACTCGTTGGCCACGGAGTTCCAGTTCCACTCGAAGAGGTTGGCGATGACCTTCTTGGATCCGGACGGAGCCGCGGCGGCCGGGGGTGCCGCCACGGCGGTCGGGACGAGGAGGCTCGCGATCACGCCAAGGGCGACGATCGCCGACAGGCATCGACGTCGATGCATCGGAATCTCCCTACGGGGGTTCGGGGGACAGGGTGGTGGTGGAGCCGTGGGAGGGCCTCCAGCTGCCGGGATCTTGCACCCGGGGCTGAAAGTTTCCGAAACTTTACGAGCTTGTTGCAAGAGCTGTCAATGCATGGATGTCCGTCACTGCTATCTGCGCGAAACGCACCTACACGCGCCGGGCGGTCACCCGGTTCGACGGGTCGCTGACAAATTTTTGGCCGACCGGTGATCCGGCGGCGCGGTCGGTCCGTACTGGAGGAGGGAGCAGGGTCGGCCGGTGGCGCGCCACCGCGAGACGATCGAGGAGCAGATGGCCCGGGCACAGCAGAAACCGAAGGCGACGTCCGTCCGGACCAGCACCAGCAGCCGGGGCGTCCGCGCCCCGTCGAGGTCGGCGATCGTCCTGTTGACCGTCTCCGTGCTGGCCGCGCTCTGGGCCGCGACCATGCTGACCGGCGTCGGCTCGTCCGTGTACGCGTACGGCTTCTTCTTCACCGAGTTCTTCGCCGGGGTGATCGCCCTGGTGGCGCTCAGCCTCACGGTGATGCTGGGGCTGCTCGCCACCGACCGCCTCGTGCTGATGATCCGGCACCGCGTGCTGCTGCAGTCCGCGCACCGCGCGACCGGCATCCTCGGCGTCGCCGGACTCGTCTTCCACGCCATCACGAAGATCGCCACCGGTCGGGCCGGGAGCACCGACGCGCTGATCCCGTTCGTCAGCGGGCGCGGCCTGTACGTCGGCCTCGGCACGGTGGCCGGGCTGCTGATGGTGAGCGTGCTGTGGACCGGCATCATCCGTGCCCGGTTCGCCGGCGTCGGTCCGAAGTGGCTGTGGCGCACGCTGCACTCCGCCGCGTACCTCTCCTGGCCGTTCGCGATCCTGCACGGTCTCAACGCCGGCCGGCCCGCAGCGCCCTGGGTGATCTTCAGCTACCTGGCCTGCGTGCTGCTGGTCGTCCTGGCGCTGCTGGTCCGGCTCTCGGTGACCCTGCAGCGACGCAGCCGCGAGCAGCACCAGGCCGCCGCCATGAACAAGGCGATGACCGCGCGGGTGACCGACGACGGCAAGGGCCGCGCGCTGCTCGGCGGCGTCGCCCGCAAGCGCGACGGCGACGACCGGCGCGAGAGCCGGCGGGACTCGACCTGGTCGGAGACCACCCTCGCCGGCACGTGGAGCGCCCCCGGCAGCCGCCGCCGCGACCCCGAGCGGTTCACCGTCCCCGTCGTGCCCGAGCCGGGCTCCCTGCGCGAGCCGGCGCCCCGCCGCCGCCGCGACGAGCCCGCGCTGGAACCGGCCCGCCGGGAGCGGCCGGCCCGCCGCCGTACCGAGGACGCCGCGCCCGCCCGGTCCCGCCGCCGCACCCAGGAGTACGAGACCGTGGCGGCCCGCCGCGACGAGCGGCCATCCCGGCGGCGCGAGGAGGAGTACGAGGCCGAGGTGGTCCGCCGCGACGAGCGGCCGTCCCGACGCCGCGAGGAGGAGTACGAGGCCGAGGTGGTCCGCCGCGACGAGCGGCCGTCCCGACGCCGCGACGAGGAGGCGGCCCCGGCCGGGCGGCGTCGCCGGGACGACGCCGACTCCTACGGCTCCCGCCGGTCCCGCGACGAGACGGACGCCGGCAGCCGGTACCCGGCCCCGCCCCGGCGGCGCGACGACGAGCCGGAGGAGCCGTGGACCAGCCCGCGCCGCTGGGCGAGCGCGCCGATCTCCGCCGGCCCGATCTCGGCGGGCCCCGTGTCGGCCGGACCGGTGTCCGGCACGCCCATCTCGTCCGCGCCGCGCAGCGGTGGCGGCCGGCACAGCGCAGAGGACGACGTGCCGGAGGAGCCGGACTACTGGCGGCCGCCGGCCCGGTACGCCCCCGAGGAGGCCCCGTTGCCGCCGGACGACACGCCGACCCTGGTGGACCTCGCCTCCCGCCGGGCCCGCCGGGCCGAGAGCAAGCGGCGCCGCCGCCGGGCCGACGCGGACTCCGTCGACATCGCCTACCTCACCGAGCTGCGGGGTGAGGCGAAGTGACGCGGGCCGTGCCGCCGGTCGCATGCGTGGGCGAGCCCCGGCTGACCGCCGGCTTCGCCGAGTTCGGCCGGCTCGACCTGATGGCCCACGAGGAGGTGCACGGCCCGATCGGGCCGATGGAACCGGCGAACCTGCTGCGGCTGGTCGAGGGCATCCAGCTCAAGGGCAAGGGCGGGGCCGGCTTCCCGTTCGCGAAGAAGCTGCGGGCGGTGCTGGAGTCCTGCGAACGGCAGGACGCCACCGCGATCGTCGTCGTCAACGCGACCGAGGGCGAGCCGGCCAGCTGGAAGGACAAGGTGCTACTCACCCGGGCCCCGCACCTCGTCCTCGACGGGGCGGCGCTGGCCGCGTACGCGCTGGACGCCGACGAGATCGTCATCGGGGTGGCCGACGACGGCGTCGGCCAGGAATCCCTGATGGAGGCGCTGGCGGAGCGGCGGATGCCCATGCCGACCAGCGTCGTCACCGTCCCGCACCGGTTCATCTCGGGTGAGGGCGGTGCCCTGGTCAACGGGATCAACGGCCTGCCGCACATCCCGCCCGGCACGAAGAAGCGCTCCAGCGACTCCGGCGTCGGCGGGCTGCCGACCCTGCTGTCGAACGCCGAGACGTACGCCCAGGTCGCGATCGCCGCCCGGCTCGGACCGTACGAGTACGCGGCGCTCGGCACCGACGACGAGCCGGGGACCGTGCTGCTCACCGTCACCGGCGCGGCGAAGCGGCCGGCCGTGGTGGAGTGCGCCGCCGGCACCCCGCTGCGGGACATCCTCGAGCTGTGCGAGGCGCCGGACGGGCCGGGCATCCTCGTGGGCGGCTACCACGGCAAGTGGATCACGCAGGAGGCGGCCGACCGTGCCGAGGTCTCCCGCAAGGGGCTGGCGGCGGTCGGCGGCACGCTCGGCGCCGGCATCATCCTGCCGCTCGGCCCGGACACCTGTCCGCTCGGCGAGGCCGCCCAGGTCGTCCGCTACCTGGCCGGCGAGTCCGCCGGCCAGTGCGGGCCCTGCAAGCGGGGCCTGCCGGAACTGGCCCGCTCGGTCGACCTCGCGGTGTCCGGCAGCGCGCCGGTGGAGGTCGTCCGGGCCGCCGCCGGCGACGTCAAGGGCCGGGGCGCGTGCAGTCACCCCGACGGTACGGCGCGCTTCGCGCTCTCCGCGATGGAGGTGTTCGCCGACGACCTGCGGGCGCACAGCACCGGCGAGGGGTGCGGCCGGCGGGTCAGGGGCCTGATGGGGCTGCCCGGCGCACCGGACCCGAACCCGCAGAAACTGATGCTCGACTGGTCCCGCTGCGACGGGCACGGGCTCTGCGCGCACGTGGTGCCGGACTTCATCCGCCTGGACGCCAACGGGTACCCGGCCTTCCCCACCACGCCCGTGCCGACCTGGCTGCGCGAGGGGGCGCTCAAGGCCGTCAAGGTCTGCCCCGAACTGGCGCTGCGACTGACGAAGGTCGAGTCGTGACCGCGTACCGGAGGGGGCCGCTGCGGCGGGCCGTGCTGGCGGCCGTGACCGCGTCGGCCCTGCTCGGCGCGGCCGCCTGCGGCGGGGCCGGCGCGTCCCCGGACGGCGCGGAGACACCGCCCGCCGCCGCGGTCTCCGCGACCGGCGCGCCGGCTGCCGCACCGAGCCCGTCCGGGCCGCCGGCCACCGTGCCGGAGACCCTGAAGTTCGCCGCGAAGACGCTCGACGGCAGGGCCTTCGACACCGCCGCGCTGGCCGGCAGGCCGGTGGTGCTGTGGTTCTGGGCGCCGTGGTGCGCCACCTGCGCGAGTCAGGCGTGGACGGTGGCCGAGGTGGCGCCGGCGTACCGGGACCGGGTGCCGGTGATCGGTGTCGCCGGCCTCGGCCAGCAGAAGGCCATGAAGGACTTCGTCACCGAGTTCGAACTGGGCGGTGTGCCGCAGCTCGACGACCGGGCGGGCGCGGTGTGGCGGCGCTTCGAGGTCGTCGAGCAGAGCACCTTCGTCATCCTCGACCGCGGCGGCAAGGTGATCCACCGGGGCTTCCTCGACGGCGAAGACCTGACCCGCCGCCTCGCCACCCTCGCCCAGGTGTAAGGAAGGGCCCCTTATTAACGCCTCCGGTAGAGGAAGGGTCCCTTCTTAACACCGGAAACCCGCGCGGCGCAGCGCAGCCCAGCGCAGGGCAGCGCGGCGCAGCGCGGGGCGGGGCGTCAGCGCGGGGTCAGGCGGTCGGTGCCCAGCCGCGGCTGGAGGACCTCCGGGACCAGGACCGAGCCGTCCGGCTGCTGGAACTGCTCCAGGATCGCCGGGAACAGCCGGCTGGTCGCCAGCGCCGAGCCGTTGAGCGTGTGTACGAAGCGGGTCTGCTTGCCGCCCGGCTCGCGGTAGCGGATCGCCGCCCGGCGCGCCTGGTAGTCACCGCCCCAGGAGACCGACGAGACCTCCTTGTACTTGCCGGTGCTCGGCATCCACACCTCGATGTCGAGGGTCTTGCGCATCGCGGCGCTGGCGTCCCCGGCCGCGAGGAGGCTGCGCTGGTAGTGCAGGCCCAGCTTCTCGACCAGGCTCTCCGCGTGGGTGACCATCTCCTCGTGCGCCGCCTCGGCCTGCTCGGGCAGCGTGAACTGGAAGATCTCCACCTTGTTGAACTGGTGCCCGCGCACCGTGCCGCGCTCGTCCGAGTGCGATCCGCCCGCCTCGCGCCGGTAGCAGGGCGTGTACGCGAAGGCCTTCAGCGGCAGCTTCGCCGGGTCCATGATCTCGTCCTGGAAGGCGCCGAGGATCGCCGTCTCGGCGGTCGGCAGCAGGAACTGCCCGCGTGGCGCGGACGCCCGGTCCAGGTGGTAGACGTCCTCGGCGAACTTCGGGAACTGGCCGGCCGCGAAGCCGGCGCTCTCCAGCAGCAGGTGCGGCGGGAGCAGGAACTCGTACCCGGCCTCGATGTTCTGCTCGATCAACCAGTTGATCAGCGCCCACTCCAGCTGGGCGCCCAGGCCGGTGTACATCCAGAAGCCGGAGCCGCCGAGCTTCACACCCCGCTCGTGGTCGACCAGGCCCAGCATCCGGCTCAGCTCGACGTGGTCGCGTACCTTGTCGATCGCCGGCGGCTCGCCGAAGGTCTTCACGACCCGGTTGGCCTCCTTGCCGCCGGGCACCACGTCGTCGGCGGGCAGGTTCGGCAGCTCGCTCATCCGGTCGCGCAACCGGGCCTGCACCTCGTCCAGCTCGGCCTCCAGCTCGGAGAGCTGCTTGCGGCCGGCCTCCGGGGCGGCGACCTCCGGCTCGCGTCCGGCGCGCTTCGCCTCCGCGTACGCCCGGGCCTCGGCCTTGCGGCGCTGGCGCTCACCGTCGATCGCCGTGATCAGGCCGCGCCGCTGCTGGTCGAGCTGCTGGATCTCGTCCAGCGCGCGGGTCACCTCCGCCGGGTCCAGTCGCTTGGCCAGCGCGGACGCCACCGCGTCGCGATCCTTCCGGATCAACTCCATGTCGAGCATGCTGCTCCGTACGCCTCCGTCCGGACGTCAGGTGGACCTCCAGATGCTACCGTCGCGGCCCGCCGGCCCCCGGCCCGGTGTCACCGCCGGCCACCCGGCCGCCACGGCCCGGGCCCGCCTGCGCCGTACGCTCGGCGTGCCCGCGCCGGTCGCCCCACACGCGCTCCAAGATCGCGCTGCATCTGCGAAGTCAACACCGTTGCGTTTAGCGCCGTGACCGGGAGGCAAGCCCTTTTTCGAAGATTGTGATGTCGGCGTGGAAGCTGTAGGTCTGTGTGGTTG
>NZ_JBEORU010000044.1:0-41417 GCF_040302465.1 Micromonospora sp. NPDC126480 | reverse complement strand
CGACACCGACCAGACCGACCCGGCACCGATCGCCGCATAACATCAAACCGGATCCCGCGATGGCCGTCTCCTACACCACCAGCGCGGACGTGACCACCCATGTCATACCCCTGCCGTAACCTGCGGGTCGTGAGGATGGCGTACAAGTGTCGGGCCTATCCGGATCTGAACCAAGCCGCAACGTTCAACCGAACCTTCGGGTGCGTGCGCCTCGTGTGGAACAGAACCTTGGCTGAGCGTAACGCTCGCTGGCTCAACGCCGGCGAGTCCACCTCCTACCGTGCAACCGACGCGGCATTGACCAGGTGGAAGAAGACCGAGGAACTGGCGTTTCTGTCTGAAGTCTCGTCGGTGCCGCTCCAGCAGAGCCTGCGGCATCAGCATGCGGCGTTCGCAAATTTCTTCGCCGGCCGGGCCCGCTACCCACGATTCAAGTCCCGCACCGGCCGGCAGTCCGCCCACTACACGCGCGCCGCTTTTCGGATGCGCGACGGCCAACTGTGGCTGGCGAAGACCAGCGCGCCGCTGACGTTCGTGTGGACATGGGATGACATCGGCCCTGGCCGTTTGGACCCGACCATGGTGGTTTTGTCTCGAGAGTCGGATGGCCGCTGGTACGTGACCTTCGCCGTGGACACCCACGCCCCGGCCCCACTGCCGCCAACCGGCCGCGCCATCGGTGTTGATCTGGGTTTGACGGATTTCGCGACCACCGGCGACGGCCAGCGCATCGCCAACCCGCGGCATCTGGAGCGCAAGGCGCGTAACCTTGCCCGGTACCAGCGGCGAATGGCCCGCTGCGTCAAGGGTTCGGCCAATCGGCTCAAGGCGAAGACGAAGCTTGCGCGCGCGTACCGCAAGGTTCGCAATGCCCGCCTGGACTTCATCCACCGGGCGAGCGCGCGACTGGTCCGGTCGGCGGACACGATTGTGATCGAAGACCTCGCCGTGGCGAACATGGTCCGTAACCGTCGCCTGTCCAAGGCGATTTCCGACGTCGGTTGGGGTGAGTTCCGCCGGCAGTTGGAGTACAAGTGTCAGTGGTACGGGCGCACCCTCATCGTGATCGACCGCTGGTACCCCAGCACGAAGACGTGCTCGTCCTGCGGTTACCTGCTCGCGCAGCTGCCTCTCTCCTCCCGGGCATGGACGTGCCCGGGCTGCCGTACCCGACATGATCGGGACATCAACGCGGCGAGGAACATTTTGGCGGCAGGTCTTGCCGTGTCTGCCTGCGGAGGTGACGTCAGACATTCCGGCTCCGCTCGGGTGCTGTCGCCTGTGAAACAGGAAGTGGTCCCAACCGCACGCTCGCGTGCGGCTCAGCCTCGCGGCCGAGCCGCCAGCGAACCTGCGGCTCAGCCGCGAGGCTGAGGGGAACTCCGGCCCTTAAGGCCCGGAGGAAGTCAAAGGTTGCCTCGCTTCTCCTGCTCCCGCTCGATCGCCTCGAAGAGGGCCTTGAAGTTGCCCTTGCCGAAGCCGAGCGAGCCGTGCCGCTCGATCAGCTCGAAGAAGACGGTCGGGCGGTCCTGCACCGGCTTGGTGAAGATCTGCAGCAGGTAGCCGTCCTCGTCCCGGTCGACGAGGATCTTGCGGGCCTTCAGCTCCCCGATCGGTACCCGCACCTCGCCGATGCGGGCGCGCAGCTCCGGGTCGTCGTAGTACGAGTCCGGCGTCTCCAGGAACTCGACACCGGCGGCGCGCATGGCGTCCACGCTGGCCAGGATGTCGTTGGTGGCGACCGCGATGTGCTGGGCGCCCGGGCCCTGGTAGAACTCGAGGTACTCGTCGATCTGCGACTTCTTGCGGGCGATCGCCGGCTCGTTGAGCGGGAACTTCACCTTGCGGGTGCCGTTGGCGACCACCTTGCTCATCAGCGCCGAGTAGTCGGTGGCGATGTCGTCGCCGATGAACTCCGCCATGTTGGTGAAGCCCATGACCCGCTTGTAGAACTCGACCCACTCGTCCATCCGGCCCAGCTCCACGTTGCCGACGATGTGGTCGACGGCCTGGAAGAAGCGCTTCGGCTGGATCCCGGCGTCGATCATCGGCTGCCGGTCCACGATCGGGCCGCGCGCCACGAAGCCGGGCAGGAACGGACCGCTGTAGCGGGAGCGGTCGATCAGGGTGTGCCGGGTCTCGCCGTACGTGGCGATGGCGGCCACGCGCACGGTGCCGTGCTCGTCGCTGACGTCGTGCGGCTCGACCAGGCCGGTCGCGCCCTGCGCGGTGGCGTGGGCGTACGCGGCGTCGACGTCCGGAACCTCCAGCGCGATGTCGGAGACGCCGTCGCTGTGCGCGGCGACGTGCTCGGCGCCGTCGGCGCCCGGGCGGACCACACCGGTGAGGACGAACCGGGCCGAGCCGCTGGTCAGCACGTACTGGGCGTGGTCCCGGTAGCCCTGCTCCGGCCCCCGGTACGCCACGCAGGTCATCCCGAAAGCGGTCGAGTAGTAGTGCGCCGCCTGCTTGGCGTTGCCCACCAGGAAGTGCACGTGGTCGAGGCCCTTGACCGGGAAGGGGTCGCGGCTGATGTCGTGGTCGACGGCGCCGACCAGCTGGTCGACGTCGACCTCCTCGGTCGACTGGGGTCGGTCGATCGCCTGGGTCATGGTGGCCTCCCTCGCGTACCGGCCGGCCTCGTAGGCCGACGCTGTGCTCCTCCCGCGAATATCACCGTGAGCGCGTCCACTGGGCAACTGTTCGCGTTCTGGCTGGTCAGGTTGCGCAAGGAGTAGGGTCAGGACCCATGAACACTGGTCAGGATGTACAGCTCGATGCCCTCGACGCCCGCCTGATCGCGCTGCTCGCCGAGGAGCCTCGGATCGGGGTGCTGGAGTGCTCCCGCCGCCTCGGGGTGGCCCGCGGCACCGTGCAGGCCCGCCTCGACAAGCTGGTCGACCGGGGCGTCATCGGCGGGTTCGGGCCCGAGGTGTCGCCCGCCGCCATCGGGTTCGGGGTGACCAGCTTCGTCACGCTGGAGATCAGCCAGCGGCACGGCCACGACCCGGTCACCGCACACCTTTCGGCCATCCCGGAGGTGCTGGAGGCGCACACCATCACCGGCTCCGGCGACCTGCTCTGCCGCATCGTGGCCAGGTCGAACGCCGACCTGCAGCGGGTGATCGACCAGATCGTGCGGTACGAGGGCATCCGCCGCGCCTCGACGATCATCGCCCTGGCCGAGCAGATCCCCTACCGCGTCCTCCCTTTGGTCCGCAACGCGGCAACAGCCCCCCGCTGACCCTCACCTCCCGCGATCTTGCACTTTGTGCCCCGGCTTTCCACTCATAAGGGGCATACCAATGGCCAAAAGTGCAAGATCGCCGGGGAGGGGGTCAGCGGGGTGGGGTTGCGGTCAAGGCGTCGCCGAGGGGGGTGCGGCGGTAGAGGACGGTGCGGCCGGTTCTCGTGCGGGCGACCAGGCCCGCGTCGCGGAGCACCGCGAGATGATCGCCGACGCCGCCGAGGCTGAGCCCGAGTTGCGCGACCAGTTGACTGGTGGTGGCCGGTGCGGCCAGCGCCCGCAGCAGACCCGCCCGGCCCCGGCCGACCAGGCGGTCCAGCGCGTCCTCGGGGCGGGCCGGGTCGGGCGGACCGAGCAGTTCGGCCACTCCCGAGGCCGGGTAGACGATCGCGTACGGCCAGGGCTGCTCGACGTAGCTGATCAGGGTGCCGAAGACGGTCGGCACGAAGAGCAGGCCCTGCCCGTCCAGGGTGTACGTCGCCGGGTCCCGGTCGGACACCTCCAGGTACCCCCACCGCCCCGCCGGGCACCCAGCGCAGCCGGGGGTCCAGGTCCGCGACGGCGGCTCCCCAGCCGTACGCGAGCAGCCGACCCGCCCGGTGCAGCAGGTCCCGTTCCAGTACCGCCCGCAGGCGCGGCCAGTCCGGCTCGACAAGCGTCGCCCAGGCCGCCTCGATCCCGTCCGCGAGCCGGTCGACCACGTCCGGGGACTCGTAGATCTGGTGGGCGTACGCCGGGGGTGTCCGGTGCCCGGCGAGGTTGCGGGCCAGTTCCTCGCGTGCCTGGGCCAGCGGGGTCGCCCGCACCACGGCCAGCTCGTCGGCGAAGTCCCGCCCGGTGCCGTCCGGTGGCGGCTGGATGAAGTCGGCGTTGTACCCGCCCCGTCGCTGCAACGCCAGCAGCGCACCGACCGCCGGCAGTTCCCGGCGCAGCCGGTCGAACGCCGGTCGCGCCCGGGCCACCCAGGAGGTGAGGGCCGGGACGGAGCGGTGTCCGGCGCAGAGCCGCAGCGCCGAGACCGCCTCGCCGAGCGGGGAGACGGCGTACCGGCTGGCGGCGATGTCGGACGGGGTCACCTCGATGCGCATGCTGGACCTTTCGGTGGTCAGCGAAAGGATAGTGCGATCCGCGGACCGTTGGCACGCTGGCCCGGTGACCACCACGACCCGCGCCGACGCGGACGCCGACAGCGGGCCCGCCACCTACCGGGACGTCTTCGGCGTCGCCGAGTTCCGGGTCCTCTTCGGCAGCTACGGCGTGTTCCTGATCGGCGAGACGGTGAAGATGCTCGCCCTGTCGGTGCTTGTCTACGAGCGCACCGGCTCAGGGCTGCTCGCCGCCCTGGCGTACGTGACCGGGTTCCTCCCGCACGCCCTCGGCGGCGTGTTCCTGCTCGCGCTCGCCGACCGGTGGCCGCCCCGCGCGATCATCGTCGGGTACGACCTGCTCCGGTTCGCCATGGTGGTGGTGCTGGCCCTCGGCGTGCTCTCCCCGGCGGCCATGCTCGGCCTGGTCGCGGTCGTGAGCCTGTTCGCCCCGCTGAGCGGCGCCGCCCGCAGCGCGCTGCTGCCGGACGTGCTGCACGGCGACGCGTACGTGCTCGGGCGGTCCCTGCTCACCGTCGCGTCGGGCGGCACCCAGGTGGCCGGGTTCGCCCTCGGTGGCCTGCTGCTCGGGCTGGTCGGGCCGTACGGCGCGCTCTGGCTGACCGCCGCCACCTGCGTACTCTCCGCCCTGTTCGTCCGGGTCGGGCTGGCGCGGCGACCGAGCCGCTCGCGGCCGGGGGGTGGGAACGCGGTCCGCGAGACCCTGCGGGTCAACCGTGCGCTGCTGGCCGACCGGCGGGTCCGGGGCCTGCTGCTGGCGCAGTGGATCCCCGGCTCGGTGCTGGTCGGGGCGGAGGGCGTCGCCGTGCCGTACGCCGCCGGGCTCGGCGCCGAGGCCAGCGCCGGCGTGCTGCTGATGGCCGCCGCGTTCGGGATGCTCGTCGGCGACCTGCTGGTCGGGCGATTCGTCGCGCCGGCCCGCCGGGAGGCGTGGACGCCGTGGCTCGCGCTGCTGCTCGGCGTACCGATGCTGGCCTTCGTGGCCCGGCCGGGTCTGTGGCCGGCGGCTGTGCTCTTCGCGGTCGCGACCGCGGGCTTCGCCTACCAGCTCGGCCTGGCCCGACGGTTCCTCGACGCGGTGCCGGAGGCCCGGCGGGGGCAGGCGTTCGGGCTGGTGAGCACCGGTCTGATGGCGGTGCAGGGGCTGGCCGCCGCGGCCGGCGGGGCGCTGAGCGAGGTGGTGGCGCCCGGCACGGTGATGGCGCTGGCCGGCGTGGCGTCGCTCGTCGCGACGTCGGCGCTGTGGCGGATCCTCCGGCCGCCCCGGTGAGCTGGTGTTAACAGGGGGCCCTTCCGCTACCGCAGGCGTTAATAAGGGGCCCTTCCTTACACCGACGGCGCGCCGGGACGTTGTGGGGCGGGTGCGAGTGGCTACCGTGTTCCGGTGGCGAAGGGGAGCGGCCTTGGCGTGCGGGGTTGGCTGCTGCTCGGGCTGGTGACCGTCGTCGTGCTCTCGGCGACCGGAGTCTGGAACCCGTTTCCCGGCCTGTGGAACTGGGTGGACCGCAGCGACCCCATCTCCGAGCCGGACGTGGTCTGGCAGCAGCGCATCGGTGGGACGCCGCGCAGCGTCACCTTCGCCGGCGACGCCATCGTCGTCGAGCAGCGCACCCGGGTCGAGGCGCGGCGGCTCACCGACGGCAGCCAGCTGTGGGAGCGCAAGGCCGACTGGTCGGCGGTCGCGGGCGGCGACCGGGACGCCGTCGTCGTCGTGGGCAAGCTCCTGGTCAAGGGGTACGAGGTGCTCGACCCGACGACCGGCGTCACGCGGCGGCGCGACGGCGACGCGGTGGCCGTCTGGACGTGGCGGAACCTGCTGCTCGACGCCCGCTGCGCGGCACCCACCGACTGCACCCTCAGCGCCTGGGACCCGCGCGGCACCGCTCCCCTGTGGACGGCCTTCATGCCGGGGGTCCGCAGCGGCCTGCTCGGCGACAACCCGGACCTGCTCGACACCCGCCGGCTCGACGCCGTACGGATCGACGAGGAGGCGGCCGGCCCGGAGCCGGTGCCGGCGCTGCTCGGGTTCCCGGTCGACGGTCGCGTGCACGTGCTGGACACCGCCACCGGCCGGGTCCTCACCGACATCGAGCCCGGCCGGGACGAGCGGCTGTCGGTGGTCGGTGGCCGCCTGCTGCGGATCACCGCCCGGTCGGAGGAGGGCAGTTGCCTGTTCAGCATCTCCGGGCGGGACCCGGTCACCGGCCAGGAGGCGTGGCAGCAGAACGGCGTCAACCTGCGGACGGCCGAGGCCGTGGGCTGCGCGCAGCGGGAGGATCCGCAGGGCGCGCGCAGCGTGCTGATCGGGGTCGCGCCGGACGGCCGGGAGGCGGTCCTCGACGGGTACGACGGCCGCCTGCTCCTTCTCGCCGGCCCCGGCGAGAAGATCGTCGCCGTCGACGACCGGTACGCCCTGGTGCGCGCCGCCGACAAACGCTCGGTCTCCGCCCGGGACCTGGGCGGCGGCCGGGTCCGCTGGAGCCGCCCCGCCGGCGCGAAGGCGGGTGCGGCGCTCACCCCGTACGCGGCGGTGCTGGTCGACGACAAGCCCTCCCGGCTCGTGGCACTCGACCCGCGCTCCGGCGCGGAGCTGGCGGTCCTGCGCACGGCGGCCAACGCGCTCGCGGTCGGTGCCAACGGCATGATCATCGGCGAGGGCCGGGAGATCGGGTACGTCCGCTTCCGCGGCGCCGCGGTGGCCCCGCCCCCGGGCGGCGGCGACGGGCCCCGCCCGGCGGGCACCGGAGACGCGCCGGCGCCGGCCGACAGCTGCGGCCCGAAGGGGGAGCTGTGCCCGGACGAGGGGTGACCTGCCGTCCCTGACCGGCGCCGATGAGAGCGGTGTCCCAGGACCTACCCGGCGGGTGGGACCGAGCGGCCCTCCTGCCCTAGGCTTTCCGCTCATGAGCAGTGCCGCCGCCTTCTCGTACGCCCCCCTGCTGCCGACCGGTCCGGACCAGACGGAGTACCGCCTGATCACCGACGAGGGCGTCGACGTCGTCGACGGTCCGGGCGGTCGCCGGTTCCTCACCGTGGAGCCGGCCGCGCTCACCGCGTTGACCGCCGAGGCGATGCACGACATCGCGCACTTCCTGCGCCCGGCGCACCTGGCGCAGCTCCGGTCGATCATCGACGACCCGATGGCCTCGCCGAACGACCGGTTCGTCGCGCTGGACCTGCTGCGCAACGCCAACATCGCCGCCGGTGGGGTGCTGCCCATGTGCCAGGACACCGGCACCGCGATCGTGATGGGCAAGCGCGGCCGGCACGTGCTCACCGACGGGACGGACGCCGAGGCGATCTCCCGGGGCGTCTGGCAGGCGTACACCAGGCTGAACCTGCGCTACTCCCAGTTGGCGCCGCTGACCATGTGGGAGGAGCGCAACACCGGTAGCAACCTGCCGGCGCAGGTGGAGATCTACGGCGAGGACCCGGACGGGCAGCCGGACGCGTACAAGTTCCTGTTCATGGCCAAGGGCGGCGGCTCGGCCAACAAGTCGTACCTGTACCAGGAAACCAAGGCGCTGCTGAACCCGACGCGGATGATGCAGTTCCTGGAGGAGAAGCTGCGGCTGATCGGCACCGCGGCCTGCCCGCCGTACCACCTGGCCATCGTCATCGGCGGCACCTCCGCGGAGTATGCGCTGAAGACCGCCAAGTACGCCTCCGCGAAGTACCTGGACGCGCTGCCCACCTCCGGTTCGATGACCGGGCACGGCTTCCGGGACCTCGAGCTGGAGGCGGAGGTGCTGGAGCTGACCCGCAACTTCGGCATCGGCGCGCAGTTCGGCGGCCGGTACTTCTGCCACGACGTGCGGGTGGTCCGGCTGCCCCGGCACGGCGCGTCGTGCCCGGTGGCGATCGCCGTCTCCTGCTCGGCGGACCGGCAGGCGGTCGCGAAGATCACCCCGTCGGGCGTGTGGCTGGAACGACTCGAGACCGACCCGGCGCGCTTCCTGCCCGACGTCACCGACGCGCAGCTGGACAGCTCCGAGGTCGTCCGCGTCGACCTGAACCGGCCGATGGACGAGATCCGCGCCGAGCTGTCGAAGTACCCGGTGAAGACCCGGCTGTCGCTCAGCGGCCCGCTTGTCGTCGCCCGGGACATCGCCCACGCGAAGATCGCCGAGCGGTTGGACGCCGGCGAGCCGATGCCGGCGTACCTGCGCGACCACGCCGTCTACTACGCCGGCCCGGCCAAGACCCCCGAGGGGTACGCCTCCGGCTCGTTCGGCCCGACCACCGCCGGCCGGATGGACGCGTACGTGGAGAAGTTCCAGGCCGCCGGCGGCTCGATGGTGATGCTGGCCAAGGGCAACCGCTCCGCCCAGGTCACCCGCTCCTGCCACCAGCACGGCGGCTTCTACCTCGGTTCCATCGGCGGCCCGGCCGCCCGGCTCGCCCAGGACTGCATCAAGCATGTCGAGGTGCTGGAGTACGCGGAGCTGGGCATGGAGGCGGTCTGGAAGATCGAGGTGGCGGACTTCCCCGCCTTCATCGTGGTCGACGACAAGGGCAACGACTTCTTCGCCGAGGTGACCAAGCCGGTCCTCACCGTCGGCCGGCGCTGACGTCCCGCCGGCGCGTCCGACGTCGGTGCGCCCGCCCCTGGGGGTTGAACTCGGTGCCTTGGAGCGCGAGGCGGGCCGGCCGGAGGTGGCCGCGGCCCTGCACCGGGATGCGCTGGCCGCGATGATCGACTCGGGCGACCGGATCGCGCAGTGTGCTTCGCGCAACCTGCTCGCGCGGGCGATCCTCGAACAGGGCGACGTGTCGAGCGCGCTGGACCTGTTCCGTCGGGTGCTGAGCGATGCGACCAAGATCAGCACCCGGTACGAGCAGGCCCGGGCGCTCGACGGTATCGCCCGCTGTCTGCGTACCACCGACCCGGCCGCGGCCCGCTCGCACTGGACCCGGGCGCTCGCCCTCTTCCGCGAGCTCGACGTGCCGGAGCGGCTGGAGGTGGAGCGGCTGCTCGCCGAGCTGGGCTGAGCGGCTCGCCGCGAACATCTGCACGCAGTCGCGGTGCGCGGCAGGATGGTACGCGTGACGACTCCAGAGGCGACGGGCTACCGGATCGAACGCGACTCGATGGGCGAGGTGGAGGTGCCGGCCGAGGCGCTGTGGCGGGCACAGACGCAGCGCGCCGTGCAGAACTTCCCGATCTCCGGCCGGGGGATCGAGCCGGCCCAGATCCGGGCGCTGGCCCAGATCAAGGGGGCCGCCGCGGAGGTCAACGGCGAGCTGGGCGTCATCGACGCCAACGTGGCGGCGGCGATCGCGGCCGCCGCCGCGCACGTGGCCGACGGCGGGTACGACGACCAGTTCCCGGTGGACGTCTTCCAGACCGGCTCCGGCACCTCGTCGAACATGAACACCAACGAGGTGATCGCCACGCTGGCCAGCCGGGAGCTGGGGAGTGACGTGCATCCGAACGATGACGTCAACGCGTCGCAGTCGAGCAACGACGTCTTCCCGTCCTCCATCCACCTGGCCGCCACCGAGGCCGTGGCGCGCGACCTGCTGCCGTCCCTGGCGCACCTCGCGCAGGCCCTGGAGGCGAAGTCCGCCGAGTTCGAGACCGTGGTCAAGGCCGGGCGTACCCACCTGATGGACGCCACGCCGGTCACCCTCGGGCAGGAGTTCGGCGGGTACGCCGCGCAGGTCCGCTACGGCATCGAACGGCTGGAGGGGGCACTGCCCCGGCTCGCCGAGCTGCCGCTCGGTGGCACCGCCGTGGGTACCGGCATCAACACCCCGCTCGGGTTCGCCGCCAAGGTCATCGAGAAGCTGCGCGCGTCGACCGGGCTGCCGTTGACCGAGGCGCGCAACCACTTCGAGGCGCAGGGCGCCCGGGACGCGCTGGTGGAGACCTCCGGGCAGCTGCGTACCGTCGCGGTCGGCCTCTACAAGATGGCCAACGACATCCGCTGGATGGGCTCCGGCCCGCGCGCCGGCCTGCGGGAGCTGCGGATCCCGGACCTCCAGCCGGGTTCGTCGATCATGCCCGGCAAGGTCAATCCGGTCGTCTGCGAGGCCGTCCGCCAGGTCTGCGCCCAGGTGATCGGCAACGACGCGGCGGTGGCCTTCGCCGGGTCCCAGGGCGACTTCGAGCTGAACGTCATGCTGCCGGTGATGGCCCGCAACATCCTGGAGTCGATCAAACTGCTGGCCGAGTCCAGCCGCCTGCTCGCGGACCGCTGCGTGGTCGGCCTGGTCGCGGACGCCGAGGTCTGCCTGGCGTACGCGGAGGGGTCACCGTCGATCGTCACCCCGCTCAACCGTCACCTCGGGTACGACGAGGCGGCCTCGATCGCCAAGGAGGCGCTCGCGAAGCAGATCTCCATCAAGGAGGTGGTGATCGCGCGGGGCCACGTGGACTCCGGGAAGCTCACCGAGGAGCAGTTGGCGGAGGCGCTGGACCTGCTCCGGATGACCCACCCCTGACCGGGCCCGATCCACTGCGGGGTAACCGAATCCGCCAGGCGGACCGAGACATGGTGCGGCCTCCTTTGGAGCTGACTCGTTCGCGTCATCGCCCCGGCGGCGGGACCGCCCGGCCGGGGAGCGAGCGGGCCCACCGCGATGCCGCGCTCGGAAACTGAGCGGTGGGCATCGCGGTGGAACTCGGGCAGCAGCCGCCGACCTGCAAGTACCTCGAACAGTTCGCCAAAGCCCTCGACACCGGCGGCCTCTATGCCCGCATGCTCAGGTCTGGTTACGCGGTTGGCACAAGATCCTGGCGGAATCCTGGGCCCTCCGTCGGCGAGCCGTCAGCGCCGGGCGGCGGCCTTGCGGGCGCGGTAGGCGGTGACGGCGGCCCGGTTGCCGCAGCCCGCCTCGCAGAACCGGCGGGAGCGGTTCCTCGACAGGTCGACGAGCACGTTGTCGCAGTCGGGGTGGTCGCAGGTCCGCAGCCGGCTCAGCTCCCCGCTGCGGACCAGGTCGGCGATTGCCATCGCGGCCTCCACCGCCATCCGGACTGCCAGCGGCGCGTCGCGGGGCACGGCGTGGAGGTGGTACGGCTCGTCGTCATGCGTGATGAGCTGCGGCAGGGCGTGGTACTCCCGGAGCAGCCCGTTGACGATCGTCACGATCCCGTCGGTGTCGGAGTGCCAGATCCGGCGTAGCCGCGGGCGCAGCGCGCGGACCGCCCGCAGCTCGGCCTCGGTGTGTTCGTGCCGGCCGCTGTAGGCGTGCGCCACGAAGAACTCGTCAAGCGCGGCGACGTCCGGTAGACCCTCGCCGTCGCTGCTGTCGGTGTTGACAAGGGCGGCGGCCGCGATCAGCGAACATTCGGTGTCATGGGCAAAAAGCAACTTGACTCCTGTCAGGGCGCCGGCCTAGCGTCATCGGCATACCCATAGTTTGCCCATGACCGGGCGCGGTCGCCAAGGAGAGCCCCATGCGCCAACCATCCGTCGGCGGTGCCGGCCTCGCCCTGGCCGTGTTCTCGGCGCTGACCTTTGCCACGTCCGGGACGTTCGCGCGGTCGCTCATCGACGCCGACTGGTCGGCCGAGGCCGTGGTGATCGTCCGTGTCGGCCTCGCCGCCGTGGTGCTCGCGCTGCCCGCGGCGCTGGCCCTGCGCGGACGCTGGTCCGTGCTCCGGCGCAACCTCGGCTCGATCGGCGTCTTCGGGCTGCTCGGGGTCGCCCTCGCGCAGGTCTGCTTCTTCAACGCGGTGCGGTACCTGCCGGTCGGCGTGGCCCTCATGCTGGAGTACCTGGGCATCGTGGTGGTCGTCGGCTGGATGTGGCTGGCGCACGGGCAACGCCCCCGCCGGCTGACCGTCGCCGGCTCGGTCGCCGCCCTGGCCGGGCTCGGCCTCGTGCTCGACCTGACCGGCGCCGGCCGCCTCGACCCGGTCGGTGTCCTCTGGGGCCTCGGCGCGGCGGTCGGGCTGGCCGGCTACTTCGTGCTCGCCGGCCGGATGGACGCGAACCTGCCGTCGGTGGTCCTGGCCTCCGGCGGGATGGCGGTCGGCGCCGGCGTGCTGCTCCTGCTCGGCCTCGTCGGGGCACTGCCACTGCGGGCCGCCTTCGGTGCGGTCGACTTCGCCGGGCAGCGCACCAGCTGGCTCCTGCCGGTGGCCGGGCTGGTACTGGTGGCGGCGGTGATCGCGTACCTCGCCGGGATCGCCGCGACCCGCGTCCTGGGTGCCCGGCTGGCCTCGTTCGTCGGCCTGACCGAGGTGATGTTCGCGGTGCTCATCGCATGGCTGGTCCTCGACGAGCTGCCCACGCTGGTCCAGCTGCTCGGCGGCGCGCTGATCGTCGCCGGGGTCGCCCTGGTCCGCCTCGATGAGCCGCGCGAGACCCCCGCGGCAACCGACGCGCAGGAGCCGGTGCTCGCCGCCGACCGCTGACATCCGGCTCCGCCGTCGGCGTCGCGGCTACCGGACCACCCCGGCTGCGGTAGCGGCACCGTAGCCGGTTCGTAGCGGGCCAGCCCAGGATCTCGGTGACCGTGGCCATTCAGGCCGGTCGATCAGAGTCTCTCTCCGAGGAGTTCCATGGGCTGGCTGCGTACCTCCCCTCGCCGATGGAGCGCGTTCGCGCTCGCGGCTGTCAGTCTCGGCACCGTCGCCGCGGTGGCGCCATCCGCCCCCGCGTCGGCCGCCGGTCCCTCCGACCACGTCCTCTACTGGAACGACGTCCTCCTGCGGACCTACCGGCAGGAGGGTGGTGCGCCCGGGCCGCTGGCTCGGGCCGGCGCGATGCTGCACGGCGCCATCTACGACGCCGCGAACTCCGCCCTCTGCGCCACCGGTGCGGACCGGTGCCTCGGCCAGCAGTACCGGACCAAGGTGGCGCCCACCCCGGGCGTGACCCCCGACCTGGCAACCGCCATCGACTACGCGGCGTACGACACGCTGCGCAGCATCTATCCGCAGCGGAACTTCAGTGCCGATCTGACCGCGGCTCAGGATGGCATCCCCAACTCGCCCGCCCGGACCGACGGGCAGCGGATGGGTTCGGCCGCGGCCCAGGCGATGATCTCCTTCCGTGCCGGCGACGGCGCTCCGGACACCTCGACCTACGCCGACGGAACCGTACCGGGGCAGTGGCGCCGCACCGGCTCCGGCGAACCCGCGACGCCGGAATGGGGACTGGTCAGGCCGTTCGCGATGACCTCGAACACCCAGTTCCGTCCGGGGCCTCCGGCCGGACACTCCAGCTACGCCTCGCTGCTCGCCAGCCAGGCGTACGCGGACCAGCTCAACGAGGTGAAGGGGCTGGGCCGGTACGACAGCACCACCCGTACCGCCGATCAGACCCAGGCTGCCTGGTTCTGGGCGAACGACCTCGACGGGACATACAAGCCTCCGGGGCAGCTGTTCGCCCACACCCAGATCGTGGCCAAGGCGGCCAAGCTCACGCAGGCCGGTAACGCGCGGCTGTTCGCTCTGGTCGGGATCGCGATGGGCGACGCGGCGATCGTGTCCTGGGACGCGAAGTACCAGACCACGATCGACCTGTGGCGGCCGGAGACCGCGATCCAGCGGGCCAACGAGGACGCACGCAGCGACACGACCGTCGACGCCGGCTGGAAGCCGCTCTCGGCCGACCGGAACAACGTCCGGTTCTCGCCGCCGTTTCCGGCGTACTCGTCCGGGCACGCCACCTTCGGCGCCGCCTGGGCGGGCGCGATGAGAGGCTTCTTCGGCTCGGACACGTTCAACTTCGCCGCCACCACCGAGGACCCGCACGCGGTCGGCGTCGTCCGCAACTTCGCCACGTTCAGCGCGGCGGCGACGGAGAACGCGCGCAGCCGCATCTGGCTGGGTGTGCACTATCAGTTCGACGCGGACAGCGGGCTCTCCTCCGGGACCGCACTGGCGAACCACGTCACCGCCAACGTCCTGCGGCCCACCGCGTCGTACACCTTCGACGGTTTCTACGAGAACGGCGTGAAGGTGGGCACCTCCATCCCGGACGCCGCGGCGCCGTCATCCTTCACCGTCGGGTTCAAGCTGACCGCGGGCGGCACCGCGGTCACCGATCCGGGGGCGGTCGTCGGGGCGTCGTGGAACGGGCGGCCCGCGACGGCGGGCACGGTGACCTTCGCCAACGGCCGGTACGACATCGCGGTCTCCGTACCGAAGTCCTGCGCGGGACAGACCTGGACCTTCACCGTGCTGCTCCGCGACGGCTCACGCCGCGATCTCGGGGTTCGGTGCTCCACCGTCTGATCTGAGACGGGGTGCCGGTGGTGTGGTCGGGTCCTTCGACCGCACCACCGGCACCGTCGAGCCCAGCAGCAGGCGACGGATGTCGCGGAGCGCCTGCTCGACCTCGTCGAGCCGGACCAGGGCGTCCCACAGGTCACCGCTCTGCCGGCCGGCGCCGGGATCCGCGCGCAGCAGGGTCTGATACGCCGAGGTCAGCTCCGCTCCCGGCTCCACGCCCAGTTCCTCGCGCAGGAGCGCACGGGCGCGGTGGAAGGCGGCGATCGCCTCGCTGCGCCGGCCGGCACCGTGGAGGGCGATCACCAGGTGCCGCCACATGGACTCGTGCAGTGGGTGCTGTTCGACGAGCGCGGTGAGGGTCGGGATCAGCTGCTGATGCCGTCCCTCGTGCAGTTCCAGCCCGATCAACTCGGTCAGCACCGTGAACCGCTCCTCCTCGAGCAGCGCTGCGGCCGCAGGCACGAACGGCGCGTCGACGTCACCGAGGGGCGGCCCGGTGTGCAGCCGTAACGCCGCGCGGAACGCCTCTGCCGCCGCCTGCCGCCGCCCGGCGGCGAGCAGCGCCCGACCGCGTCGCCCGCGGTGCCGGAACTCCGTCACGTCGAGGTCGGCCGGATCGACCCGGAGCAGGTAACCGGTCGCGAGCGTGCGCAGCTCGACGCCGGGCACGTCCCGCAGCAGGCGGCGAAGGAGGGAGACCTGTCCGTGCACCTGGGTGCGGACGGTACGCGGTGGGTCGGTGCCCCAGATCTCGTCGACGATCTGGTGCGACGGGACCAGCGCGTTGGCGCGGAGCAGCAGCAGCGCCAGCAGTGATCGCACCCGCCCGGTGGGCCTTCTCGCACCCCGGTCGCTGTGCACGGTGAGTGGGCCGAGCAGCCGAAATCTCACCACGCCCGCCTGATGTCCGGCCATCCGGAACGAGCAGCTGTCACTTGTCCTCCACCCCCGTGTCCAAGGAGAACTCAAGCTTCCGCAACCATAGAAGTTGCACGATGCAATGACAATGACACGTTCAGTCGATGCAAACGGTTGCCAACGCGTGCTGCGGTGGGGCGGCCGGCACCGTCTGGGACGATGGCCGGGTGCTCACCACTGTCGTGTTCGACGCCGACGAGACGCTGCTCGACCTTCGCCCGGCGGTGACCGGCGGGCTGGTGGCCGTACTCGAGGAGATGCGGCGGCTGACCCCGGCGGCGGCGGAGGTGTCCCTGGCGGACCTGGAGTCCGACTGGGACGCGGTCTTCGGCGTGCACGCCGCGGCGCCGGTGCGGGAGATCCGGCGGGCCGCGCTCGCCCGTTCGCTGGCTCGTGCCGGGCTCGAGGCGTACCTGGACGACGCGGCGGAGCTCTTCTTCGCGCGACGGTTCGCGCTGACCCGGCCGTTCCCGGACGTGCCGCCCGCCCTCGCCGTGCTGCGCCAACGCTGGACGCTGGGCTTCGCCACCAACGGCAACAGCCGCGCCGAACGCTGCGGCCTCGCCGGCGAGTTCGCCTTCGAGGTGTACGCGCACGAGGACGGCGTGCCCAAGAAGCCGGCTCCGGAGTTCTACTCGGCGGTGGTCGCGGCAGCCGGGGCGCTGCCCGGGCAGGTGGTGCATGTCGGCGACTCGATCGCCCACGACGTGGTGGGGCCGCAGGACGCCGGGCTGCGCGGGGTGTGGCTCAACCGCACCGGCCGGTGCTGCCCGCCCACGGTCCGGCCGGACGCCGAAGTGTCCACCTTGACGGACCTGCCCGCCGTTATCGCTGCGCTTACGGACGAAGCCGATCTCTCGGGCGTTATCGGGTAGGTGTCTGGCGGAAACCGTTGCGGTGTTGTTCGATGACGCCACATCTCTCAACGAGAGGAATCGATGTGGTGAGCAAACGCTTCACCGCCGGTGCCGTCGCTACCGCAACGGCCCTGGCACTGACGGTGACCGTCCTCGGAGTCCCGGCGAGCGCCGGAACGGCAGCGACAGCGACCTTCACGGTCGTGGCGGAGGACGGCGTCACCGCCGACGCCGCGCTGGCGGCCATCCGCGCCGCGGGCGGCACGGTGGTTTCACGGGCCGACGAGGTCGGCGTCTACCAGGTGGTCGGCGACCGGGCCGACTTCGCCCGCAGGGTGCTGGCCGCCGGCCCGCTCGTCGGCGCCGCCGAGCAGCGGGCCATCGGCCGGAAGCCCAAGCTGGACCCGGTCGAGCAGGAAGAGGCTGTCCAGGCCGCCGCCGCCCGGGCTTCCGCCTCCGCCTCGGCGGCTGGTGCCCGTGCGACGGCCCGTGCCCGAGGCAAGAAGATGGACCCGCTCGACGAGAAGCTGTGGGGCCTGGACATGATCCGGGCCGACGATTCCCGCAAGGTCGAGCCGGGCGACCGGCGGGTGCTCGTCGGTGTGCTGGACACCGGCGTCGACGCCAGCCATCCGGACCTCGCACCGAACTTCGACTGGCGCCTGTCGCGGAACTTCGCGCCGGACATGACCGACGTCGACGGCCCCTGCGAGGTGCCCAGCTGCCTCGACCCGGTCGGTACCGACGACAACGGGCACGGCACCCACGTCGCGGGCACGATCGGTGCGGCGGCGAACGGCCTCGGTGTCTCGGGGGTGGCCCCGAAGGTCTCGATCGTCCAGCTGAAGGGCGGGCAGGACTCCGGGTACTTCTTCCTGGAGCCGGTGGTCAGGTCCCTGCTGCACGCGGGCAAGGCGGGCCTCGACGTGGTGAACATGTCCTTCTACGTCGACCCGTGGCTCTACAACTGCACGGCCAACCCGGCCGACTCGCCTGAGGCCCAGGCCGAGCAGCGGGCCATCATCAAGGCGATGAAGCGTGCGCTCACCTTCGCCCACCACCGGGGGGTCACGCTCGTCGGCGCGCTGGGCAACAACCACGAGGACCTCGGGGCACCGCGGACCGACACGTCCAGCCCGGACTACGGGCCCGTGCCGGCGTACCCGCGGGAGATCGACAACGACAGCTGCTGGAGCCTCCCGTCGGAGGGCCCGCACGTGATCGGCGTCTCCTCGGTGGGGCCGTCGGGCCGCAAGGCGCACTTCTCCAACTACGGCACCGAGCAGATCTCGGTCGCCGCGCCGGGCGGCTTCTCGCTGGACGGCTTCGGTACGCCGACGTTCGGCGCCCAGTCCAACCGGATCCTCTCGACCTACCCCAAGCACGTGCTCCAGCAGTCGCCGATCTCGGCCACCGTTCCGGACCCGATGGTCGACGCGAACGGCGACGTCGATCCGCGGGTCGCGGATCGGGTCTTCAAGGACTGCAAGGCCAACGGCGAGTGCGGTTACTACCGCTATCTGCAGGGCACCTCGATGGCGGCTCCGCACGCTGCGGGCGTGGCGGCGCTGATCGTCAGCCGCTACGGCAAGCAGCAGGGCCGGTCCGGCTTCGGGATGAACCCGACGCTGGTCGAGCAGCACCTGTACCGTACGGCCGCCGAGCACGCCTGCCCGGAGCCGCGGCTCCAGCAGTACCGCGACGAGGGACTCGACGAGACCTACGACGCGTACTGCGCCGGTGGGCGCAACTTCAACGGCTTCTACGGGTACGGGATCGTCGACGCCTACGCGGCGGTGACCACCCCGCTCAAGCCGAACGCCCGCCCGTAGTAAGGGCCGGACGGACCAGCGGGGCCCGGTCGACCATCAGGTCGACCGGGCCCTCCCCGTTGATCGACTCCACTTCATGGAGGTCGGGCTGTCGTGGGTCTATGGAGGCTCCGGTTCCCTGAATACCGAGTGGATCAAGGGCGCCAGCCGCGTGCGGCAAGGGCCGCGCGCACCTCGGCAGCCACCTTCGGGAACTCCCGGTGCAGACGGCGGCTGGTCACGTGCAACACCAGCCAGCCCGCAGCCACCAACTGGTTCAGCCGTTGTCGGTCGAGGTGGAGACGGTCCTGGTCATGATGCCAGTGCCCGTCGTACTCGACCGCGACGCGGTAGTCGGGCCAGGCCAGATCCGGATGCAGGACCAGGCCGGACGGCAGGCGGACCGGATGCTGAGTGACCGGCCGAGGCAGACCCGCCAGGACCAGCCGCACCCGCAGCTGGGACTCCGGTGGTGATTGCGCGCCCGGATCAGCGAGGTCGAAGACCCAGCGGGCACGTCGCCCGCCCGGCCGCGCCGCGTGTCGATCGGCTTCCGCCGCCAGCGTCGCCGGCGTGGCGAGCCCTTGCCTGAGGAGGCCGTCGACGATGGCGACCGACCGGAGCGGTTCGAGCCAGACAGCGCTCTCCCACGCGGCCTGGTCCGGGCTCGTGCGGGCGCAGTCTCCCGCTGGCTCCGATGCGGGCGACCAGTTGCCCGGCCCGGCTACGTGCACCCGCAGGCCCTTCTGCGAGCCCACCCGGATGGGGTGTGGGACCAGGACATGGACGTCGTCGGAGAACGTGGCTGCGTGCTCGACACCATGAAGGTACGCCGCCGAGGGCCCGGCGAACAGCACGCCGGGCGGTAGGCGTAGTGCCGCAGCACGGCAAGCCAGCCCGTGGTCCCGGTCCAGACGCGCGTCGGCGTAGACGTCGTGACGCAGCCGGACCCAGGCGGAGCTGCGGAGCTGGTGCTCGGTGAGGAGCCCCTGCTCGGCGGCTTCCGAGCCGCGGAAGACCGCCCAGGCGAGAGCCGCGGGTCGATGTGGTCGAGGTGGCATGGGGAACAGCGTGCGGGCACCCGACCGCGCCGGGAGCGCCCTGTGGACAGCCGTGGCGCCGCTCCCGGCCGTCGCCTGTGGACAAGCGAATCGGGCCGGTCGGATGTGATATGGCGCGACTCGCCTTCCTGCAAGCCGGGGCATCCCAGCGGTCGCGATACGCCGGCTTCCAGGAAGTGGAGTGGATCAAGGCCGGTCAGTGCAGGGCGGCGGCGACGGCCGTCGCCGCCGCGAGCACCTGGGCGCCCACCGTCGCGGTGTCCAGAGGAGCCAGTGACACCACGCCGACACTGGCCTCCAGGCCGGGTACGCCCAGCACCGGCGCGGCCACCCCGTACGCCCCGGACTGCAGCTCACCGGCGGTGCTCACCGGGCCGGCGGCGCCGGACCGGCCGGCGAGGATGGCCCGCCCCGCGGCCCCGCGCTCCAGCGGGTGCCGCGCCCCGGTCCGGTACGCCACGTGGAACGACGTCCAACTCGGCTCGACCACGGCCAGCGCGACCCCCTCACCGCCCTCCACCACGGTCAGGTGGGCGGTCGCACCGGCCTGCTCGGCGAGGCGGCGCAGCGCCGGCAGCGCGCCCTCGGCGAGCAGCGGCTGGGCGCGCCGGGCCAGGTTCAGCACTCCCGCGCCCAGGCGCAGCCGGCCGTCCGCGTCCCGGCGCAGCAGGCCGTGGGCGGTGAGGGGCGCGACCAGCCGGTACACCGCGGCGCGGCCGATCCCCAGCCGGGCCGCCGCCTCGGTGACGGTCAGCCCGCCCGCAGCGTCGGCGACCAGGTGCAGCAGCCGCAGCCCGCGGTCGAGGGTCTGGGCGCTCTCCCCGCCACGCACCTCGGGCTCGCCGCCCGCACCGGATCGCACGGCCGGGCCGGCACCCGCTGCCGCGCCCGCGTCCGGCCCGGGCTGCGGCTCGGTGCCGGCTCGGGCCGCCGGGTCGCTGCCGGGTCGCGCGGTGGTGTCCACGACCAGCAGCGTACGACCCGGCTCCGGCCGACCCGGAAAAGCACGGACCGATACCCTTGTACGGTGACGCTACGCCTGTATGACACCGCCACCCGATCGGTGCGGGACTTCGTCCCGCGGGAAGCCGGCAAGGTGGGGGTCTACCTGTGTGGTCTCACCCTCCAGGCGCCGCCGCACATCGGGCACCTTCGTTCCGGCGTCAACTACGACGTGCTGCGCCGGTGGCTGCTCGCGCACGGCCTTGAGGTCCGGTTCATCCGGAATCTCACCGACATCGACGACAAGATCCTCGTCAAGGCGCAGGAGCAGAGCCGGCCGTACTGGTCGATCGCGTACGGCAACGAGCTGAAGCTGGCCGCCGCCTACCGGGCATTGAACGTGCTGCCGCCGACCTACGAGCCGCGGGCCACCGGCCACATCCCGGAGATGCACCAGCTCATCGGGAAGCTCATCGACACCGGGCACGCCTACCCGGCCACCGACGGCTCCGGCGACGTCTACTTCGACGTGCTGTCCTGGCCGGCGTACGGGTCGCTGTCCAACCAGTCCCCGGCCGACATGCAGTCCGCGGGCGACGCCCCGGACCGGGGCAAGCGCGACCCGCGGGACTTCGCGCTGTGGAAGGGCGCCAAGCCGGACGAGCCCGCCGACGCGTACTGGCCCTCGCCCTGGGGCCGGGGCCGGCCCGGCTGGCACATCGAGTGCTCGGCGATGTGCTGGCGCTACCTCGGCGACGAGTTCGACATCCACGGCGGCGGGCTGGACCTGACGTTCCCGCACCACGAGAACGAACTGGCCCAGTCGCAGGCGGCGGGCCTGGGATTCGCGCGGTACTGGGTGCACCACGGCCTGCTCAACATCGGCGGCGCCAAGATGGGCAAGTCCGCCGGCAACACGCTCGACCTGACGTACGTCGACTCGCTCGGGGTCCGTCCCGTCGAGCTGCGCTACTACTACGCGGCCGCCCACTACCGCTCGGTGATCGACTACTCCGAGGACGCGCTGCGCGAGGCGGCCGTGGCGTACCGGCGGATCGAGGGCTTCGTGCAGCGCGCGGCCGAGCGGGTCGGAGCGGGCCAGCCCGGCGAGGTGCCGGTGGCGTTCGCCGCCGCCATGGACGACGACCTCAACACCTCGGCCGCGCTCGCCGTCGTGCACGAGGTCGTCCGGGACGGCAACACGGCCCTGACCGGCGGCGACGATGTGACCGTGCGCACCGCGCTCGGCCAGGTCCGCGCGATGCTGGATATCCTCGGTGTCGACCCCCTCGACCCGGCGTGGACCGCCGGTGACGGCGCCGACGATCTGCGCGGCGTGGTGGACTCCCTGGTGGCCCTGGCCCTGGAGCAGCGCGCGCAGGCGCGCAGCCGCAAGGACTGGGCCGCCGCCGACGCGGTACGCGACCAGCTCAAGCAGGCCGGCGTGGTGGTCGAGGACACCCCCCAGGGCCCCCGTTGGACTATTGGAGAGCAGAGCTGATGGCCGGCAACTCGCAGCGCCGTGGCCGGCGGTTGACGCCGAAGGCCGGAGCCCCCAAGGGCTCGGGCGGCAAGAACAAGGACTCCCTGGCCGGGCGGGGCCGCACCCTGCCCGCCGACGAACGGCCCTGGCACAAGGCGTACTCGGGCACCGAGAAGCTGCCCCAGCGCACCGCCTGGAAGCAGGAGAAGGAGAAGCGGGCCGCCGCCGAGGAGGGGCGCGCCCCCAAGATCGGCAAGCCCGGCACGAAGGACACCACCTGGGGCAAGGGCGGCGGTCGCGGTGTGCCCACCGCCAAGGGCGGCCGGGGCAAGCCGGCCGGCCGCGGCGGTCCCCGGGTCGCCCCGGGCCGCAAGGCGAACCCGGCGAAGGACGCCCCGGAGCTGCTGGTCGGCCGTAACCCGGTGCTCGAGTCGCTGCGCGCCAACGTGCCGGCGACCGCCCTCTACCTGGCGCAGGGCATCGACATCGACGACCGGGTCAACGAGATCGTCCGGACGGCCGCCGACCGGGGCATCGCGCTCCTGGAGGTCAGCCGCGCCGAGCTGGACCGGATGACCGGCGGGGTGCTGCACCAGGGCGTCGGCCTCCAGGTGCCGCCGTTCGCGTACGAGCCGTTCGAGGACCTGCTGGCGGCCTCGCTGGAGCAGGTCGCCCCGCTGCTGGTGGCGCTGGACGGGGTCACCGACCCGCGTAACCTGGGCGCGGTCATCCGGTCCGCCGCCGCGTTCGGCGCACAGGGTGTGTTCGTACCGGAGCGGCGGGCCGCCGGGATCACCGCGACCGCTTGGCGGACCAGCGCCGGCGCGGCCGCGCGGGTGCCGGTCGCCCAGGTCACCAACCTGACCCGCTCGCTCAAGGCGTGCAAGGACGCCGGCTTCGTGGTGGTCGGCCTGGACGCCGACGGCGAGACCGACCTGTACGACCTGGAGGCCGCCGTCGGCCCGCTGGTCGTGGTGGTCGGCTCCGAGGGGCGGGGCCTGTCCCGGCTGGTCGGCGAGACCTGCGACCTGACCGTGAGCATCCCGATGATCTCCGACGTCGAGTCGCTGAACGCCAGCGTCGCCGCTGCGGTGACCCTCGCCGAGGTGGCGCGCCGCCGGTCCGTCGAGGACTGAGCCCCTACATAGCAGGAAAAGGGGCGGCCCGCTTCGGCGGGCCGCCCCTTCGCTTACGTCAGCTCAGTGTCGTACGTCAGATCCGGACGCCGGTCGTCGCGTGGAAGACGTGGCTGCGGCCGGCACGCGGCTTCACGAACACCGTGTCGCCCATGTTCGGCATGTGACGGCGGTCGGTGCGGACGACGAACCGCTCGTTGGCGCCGCCCAGGGCCGCGTGGCCGTAGACGTTGGCGTCCGAGCCCAGGTCCTCGACCAGCTCGACCACGACCGGCATGCCGCCCTCGGTCGGGCTGACCAGGTCGCAGTCCTCCGGCCGGAAGCCCACGGTCACCTTGCCGTCGCCGCCCTCGGCGCGGGCCGCCTCGACCTGCTCGCGGGTGAGCGGGACGGACATCTCGGCGAACTCGGCGCCATGCTCGTTCAGCGGCACGGTCTTGATGTTCATGGCCGGGGAGCCCATGAACCCGGCGACGAAGACGTTGGCCGGGGTGTCGTAGAGCGCCCGCGGGGTGTCCACCTGCTGCAGCTCACCGTCGAGCAGGACGGCCACCCGGTGACCCATGGTCATGGCCTCGACCTGGTCGTGGGTGACGTAGACGGTGGTGACGCCGAGCTTGGCCTGGAGCGACGCGATCTGCGTACGGGTCTGGACCCGCAGCTTGGCGTCGAGGTTCGACAGGGGCTCGTCCATGAGGAAGACCTGCGGCTCGCGGACGATCGCCCGGCCCATGGCCACCCGCTGGCGCTGACCGCCGGAGAGCGCCTTCGGCTTGCGGCTGAGGTACTCCTCCAGCTGCAGCAGCGCCGCCGCCTCCTTGACCCGCCGGTCGATCTCCGACTTCGGGGTCTTGCGCAGCTTGAGCGCGAACGCCATGTTCTCGTACACCGTCATGTGCGGGTAGAGGGCGTAGTTCTGGAAGACCATCGCGATGTCGCGGGCCTTCGGCGGCAGGTGCGTGACGTCCCGGTCGTCGATGTAGATCGAGCCCTCGTCGACGTCCTCGAGGCCGGCGAGCATGCGCAGGCTGGTGGACTTGCCGCAACCCGAAGGGCCGACCAGGACCAGGAACTCGCCGTCGCCGATCTCCAGGTCGAGCTTGTTGACGGCGGGCCGCTCGGTGCCCGGATAGATCCGGGACGCCTTGCTGTAGGTGACCGTAGCCATGGGGGATGCTTCCTTTCACCGGCAGGAACGTGCCGGACGATCCGAGTGAAGGAGCGACCGGCGCGTGGCGCGCCGGCCCACGGACGACAACCGTCATCCGTGTCACTGCACGGTAAACGGGTTTTCCTCACCTGCCAAGAACGGAAGCCGCGGGTGGGACGGACGGCATACGCATTCCGGTCAAGCGGGTCGCGGTGGGCAGGAAACGCCGAGGCCGGCCCGGGCCGGCACGTCGGGATGCCGACGTTTCCCGTGCTCGCAAGGCCTGGCGCACGGGAAATCCGGGCGCCAGTCGCTATGCTGGCGTCGACACACGCGCCCCTGTAGCTCAGCTGGCCAGAGCACTCGCCTTGTAAGCGAGATGTCGCCGGTTCGATCCCGGCCGGGGGCTCCAATTCCACCAGGCAATTCGCGGCGGGCATCCGTGAGCGAGGGCCGGTTGACAGCAACGCTGACAGCAACCGCGCTCACGACAGCCGCCCGTCGAGCTTGCCGAGGGCCTGACGCATCGCGTCGAGGTTGGCGTGAGCGTAGACCTTCAGTGTGACCTTGACGTCGGCGTGCCGGGCGATGGCCTGGACGACGTGCGGAGGAACGCCCAGCTCCATGAGCAGGGACACGACGGTGTGCCGTAAGTCGTGCAGGCGCACACCGGGCAGGCCGGCGACGTGCCGAAGCCGAGCGAACGAGCGGCTGAGGTTGGTCGGCTCCATCGGGGTGCCCCGCTCGGAGGGGAAGACCAGGTCGTGGTCCTGCCAGACCTCGGCCAGCGCCGCCCGCTCGGCCTGCTGGCGCTCCTGATGCTCAAGCAGGGTCAGCCAGGTCACCTCGGGCAGCGGCAACACCGCTTCGGAGTCCTCGGTCTTGGCGTCCAGGACGTGGAGCTTCCCCGCCACCCGCTGGACGGTCTGCTGGACTCGCAGGGTGCCTTCGTCCAGGTCGACGTCCGACCAGCGGAGCCCGACCATCTCGCCGCGCCGGAGACCCATCGTGGCCGCCACGACGTAGAGAGCATGGAGCCGGTGGCCAGCGGAGGCGGCGAGGAGCTTGCGCACCTGGTCGACCGACAGACCCTTGCCGACCTTGTACCGAGGCGAAGGAACCCGGACGAGCTTGGCGACGTTACGCGACACCAGCTCCTCGCGCATGGCGTGTTGAAGCGCGTTGCGGAGCACGGCGTGGACGAACTGAATCTGTCGAGCGCTCGGGTAACGCTCGCAGCATCGGCCGACGGAGCAGCACCGACGGTCGGCCGGACGGATCTGGTCGAGACCGTTGGTGCAGCACAGGCACTTGCGGCGGAAGTCGTCCATGAACGCCTTGACGTGCTGGACCTGCAAGCCGTCGAGGCGCTTGCTGCCGAGGGCCGGGACCAGGTGGAGCCGGACGGCGCTTTCGTAGCCGCGTGCGGTGGTGGGCTTGAGGTCGGTGACGTAGGCGGCCAGCCAGTAGGGCAGGTAGTCGGCGAGTTTCCAGGCACGGTCGGGGACGGGTATGCCTCGTTGTGATCGTGATTTGAGCTCGACGAGCTTGGCGTGGGCTTCCTCCCAGGTGGCCCCGTAGACGAACTTGCGTTTGCGGGTGCCGTCGGTGGTGAGGACGTATGCCTGTCCGACCCAGCGGCCGTCGCTGGAGCGCTGGTAGATGGAGCCTTCGCCGTTGGGGTTGCGGCGGGCGGTGGACTGGCGCTGCTTGGGCTGTTTGGGCATCAGGCGGCTTCTTCCGTGAGGGTGGCGATCGTTTCGTCGATGGCGGCGGCGGGGATGAGGCGGCGGCTGCCGACCTTGAAGGAACGCAGCCGGCCGGAGCGGATCAGGTCGTAGACGAGCGAGCGGCCGATGCCGAGCGCTCGGGCGGCTTCCTCCACGCGCAGCACGCGAGGAGTAATCGGGGTGGAGGTGTTGTCCAACTGGTGGCCTTCCTCGTGCGGCGGGACAGGGTCAGGCAGCGACCGGTGCGGTGCCGGCGGGGGTGGTGCTGAGTTCGTGTGCGAGTTCTTCGCGGCCGGCGGTTCGTCGCTCGCGTGCCATGGCGGCGGCGGTGTTGGCGAGGAGGGCGTCTCCGGTGGTGTGCCAGCCGACGCCGGCGAAGGTGAGCGCGCCGACGACGAGGGCGGTGGTGTCGTCGTCGAGGTGCTCGACGGCCCGCAGTTCGCCGCTGTGCTCGTCGCCCTGGTGGTGGTGCTCGTGCCGCCTGTAGGTGGCGCGGGTATCGCGCAGAAGCTGGAACGTCACCGAGTAGCGGCGGCCTTTGGTGAGGAAGTGGCCGCCGTAGCCGAGCATGTGTGCCCACCGCCGCAGCCGGGCGTATGGACTGCCGGGGGCCGGTTTCGTCGGTTCGGCGTCAAGGGCGGCTTGACGGTCGGCGACGCAGACCGGGCAGGCGGCGTATCGGGTGTGGGTGCCGCAGTCGGGACACTGCCAGCGTTCGACGAAGCCGGGCCGGGGGCGTGGGTCGCGGGGCCGCTGGGACAGGGGCACGGGTGTGCCGGTGGGTTGGCCGATGCGCCAGCAGGCGTCGATGAGGCGGGCGGTGTGGTCGCCGTCGGGGTCGGCGTAGTCGCCGATGGTGTCGGCGGTCAGGCGGGTGCTGGTGTGCCCGGTGGCCTCGGTGCTCTTGGTGGCGTACTTGGCAAGGTAGCCGGCGACCATGCCATCGGTGACCTCACCGGTGCCGTCGGTGGCGATCGGCTCAAGGTCGACCTGCTCGCCCCAGGCGACCGGCCAGCCCTCGGGCCGGTCCGGATGCGATGGGCTGTAGAAGGCGATCTGGCCGGCGGCGTGCCGGAGCGCGTCGATGAGGTCGTCGACGGTGAACCCGGCCGGCGGGGGCACGATCGCATCGGGGTCCTGGCCGTCGACGCCGTCGAAACGGGCGATGGCGTGGAAGTGAACCGCTCCCCGTGCTTGGAGTTCGGCGACTTTGCCGGGCGAGAGCCGTACCGGAGGGACTTTGCGGATGCGCCCGGATTCGGTGACGACCTCGACGCGGGGGATGCCGCGTTGGCGGGCGAGCTTGGCCAAGTGGCGTTCCGCGGCTTGTTTGGTGCGGTGCCACAGCTCGCCGGAGAAGATGTTCCACACGACCTGGTGGTCGTGGTCGTAGCAGTCCAGGCACAACGGCTGCCCGAGCACGGCGTCCCCGGACTCGTGCCGGGCCCAACAGACGGCGGGCCGGCCGTGAGGACATAGGCCGAGGTTGCGGCGGGCGTGGCAGGGTTCGGCGCGGCAGTCGCAGCGGCGGCGGTTGCCGCAGGTGTGCCGCTTGACCACCCGGGCGTGAACCGTCCCGAAGGACGGCGCGGTGAAGGTGGCGAACACCGCCGGATGCGAGGCGACCGTCTCGGGGACGCCCTTGCCGCCGACCAGGCCGGCGCGCAGGAGTTGGAAGGCGTCGCGCTGGTACGTCTGTGCGCAGGTCGGACACACGCGGGACCGGCGGTTGCCGCACGCCTTGTAGATCGCGGCGTCGGGCATCGCGTCGGTGTGCCGGGCATCGAGGATGCGGCCGGTACCGGACTCCAGGGTGTAGAGGTGCCCGGCGAGCCGGATCGGTCGGGTGCAGCCGGCGGCGGCGCGGACGTGTTCCAGCCAGCCGAAGTAGTCCGGTTGGGTGGCGCGTTGGAAGGCGGAGCCGGCGGCGGTGTAGCCGTAGACGGGCATGGTGTCGGCGTTCGAGCCCACCCCCCGGGCCGAAGTCCGGGGGGTGAGGTCCAGCGTCGACGCCATCAGGCGGCTACCTCGTCGAGGTGCCGGGTGGTGATGGTGTGCTGGGTGACGATGAGCCGGCAGGCGCCGCACTGGCGGTCGGCCGGTTCGTGCCGGTAGCAGGGAACGGTGGTGGTCACGCTGCCGCAGCGGATGGTGACCGGAGTCCGGCAGGGTCCGCCGGGGATGACGTGGATGACGGTGCGTCGGGTGTCGTAGATGTGCGGCTCGCCGGGCCAGGCCGGGCAGGTGTGGGTGGTGTGTTCGATGTCGACGACGTGGATGGTCATCGGGCACCACCGGTCACGGGGGTGCCGTTGACGGCGGGGGCGGGTTCGCCGAGGGTGTGCAGCAGTTCCCGGGCGATGTCCGGGCCGACTGAGAGCAGGCCGGCGAGTTCGTCGGTGGTTATGGGTCGGCCGGTGCTCTGCTGGTGGCGGCCGATGACGAAGCGGGCGGTGGGGACCAGGTGCGCCGGCACTTCCGGCTTGGTGATCGGCACCGGGTTGACGGGTGCCTCGATGACCGCCGGCGGCTGGGCGTCAACGACCGGCGCGGGGGCCGGCTGGGTGTCAACGGTCGGAGTCGAAGCCGGCAAGGTGTCGGCAGCCGGCGGTTCGTCGACGAGCTGGGCGACTCCAGCGGTGGTGTCGGTGGATTCGGCTGGTTGCTCGTTCTTTGCCGCGAGGTCGCGGGCGGCGGTCAGCAGCGCTGAGGCTTCGGCTTCGATGGCGGCGAAGTCGGGGCGGATGCGTCCGGCGACGAGTTCGACGCCGATGACGAGGACGACGACCAGGGCGAAGACCAGGCGCAGGCCGAGGCTGCCGGGGGAGGCGAAGTTGATGGTGGCCGACAGCAGGGCGGCGCCGGAGAACACGACGAGTGCTCCGCGTTTGGCATCGCGGGCGATGCCGGAGGTGCGGACGACGGTCAGCATGGACACCATGGCGGCGTCGAAGATCAGCGGTACCAGGTAGGCGAAGTAGCCGGCGTTCTGGGTCCACAGGTAGTGGGCCTGGTGCAGGTAGCTGGTGGCGAGTGCGCCGAGCAGAGTGAACCGGTTGTATCGCTTGATGGACGCGATTGCCTTGAGCATGGTGGGTACGGCGTTGCGGGTGTACTCGGCGGCGAACTGTTCGGTGACGGTGTGCGGGTCAGTGGGCATGGGGAGTCACCTCCGCCGTGGGGATCGTGTCGAGGGGGATGAGGTCGACCACGCCGGAGCAGGGGGCGCACATGATCGGGGCCAGTCCTCGGGCGGCGAGTTGCTGGCGGAAGCAGGGCAGGCAGGTGAAGTCGGCCGGGAACAGGCCCTTCCCTTCGCAGAGCAGGCAGCGGCCGAGGCATACCGGGCAGGGCTTGTAGACCGGGCCGAGGACGTCGTGGATGCCGGCGGGGGTGCTGCCCTCGATGCACCACACGCAGGGGTCGGCAAGGTTGAAGCTCACGAGGGGCTCCCTTCGTGGCAGTCGAGGCAGCAGCCGGTACGGCGGGGGATGTAGTAGGGCCGCACGACGCCGCAGGTGCGGCAGGTACGGCGAGCCCGAAGCGCCTTCGCGATCGCCTCGCGCTGAGCCGGGGTGGCGGTCCGCTTCGGGGCGGCGAGGTCGAGGCGGTAGAGGTAGGCGACGCGGCGCTGTGACCGGTGCCGCCACAGGATCTGGGCCACCGGGTCGTGGCCTCCCGGACGGAGGCCGGCGGCACGCAGTTGCCGGCGGGTAGCCAGCCCTGAAGGGGCCGACTCGTAGGGGAAGGTGGGGAACCCGTAGCGGGTACCGGCAGGGTCGTAGAACTCGACCCGGATTCCGGTGCGGTCGGCCAACTGGTCGAGGTCAGGGCTGCGCAGGTCAGTCACGGGAGGTCACCGCCTCTCGGTGCTCAGCGAGGAGCCGGCGGATGGCGGCCAGCGCCAGCTCAGGCGTGATGTCGAAGGGAGAGCTGAGTGGGGCGTCAGCCCAGGAGGTGATGCCGCCGATGAGTCGGGCGTAGCGGCAGGACTGGTCGAACCAGTAGGTGGCTTGCTCGCGGTCGAAGTCGGTCACGGCTTCTCACCACCCCAGCGCTGCTGGGCGGCCTGCTTGCTGATGCCGAGCCGAGAGCCGATTTCGGCCCACGAGTAGCCGAAGGCGCGAAGGCCGATCACGGCCTCACCGATCGCGTCGTCGAGTTGGGCTGACAGGGCGACCAGGTCGCGCAGCGCTTCCACGTCGCCGGCGGCGACGCGGCGGCCGTGGGCGCGGATGATGCGCCGGGCGAACGCGGCGAACTCGTCGTTCTCGACGACGGTGCGGCGCTTGCGTTGTGGGGTGTGCGTCAAGGACGCCTTGACGGTGAACATCACTGCTCGCCTCCCTCGGTGTGGAGGCGGTCCCACTCCTTCGCCGCGTCCTCCAGGGCGGCGATGACGAGTTCTGCGGTGCACAGCGGGTCGTCGTTCCAGGAGTAGGGGGAGGTGTGCTCGTCGATGACGAAGCCGTCCTCGTCGACGAGGAACAGCGGGTACGAAGCGTCGAGGTAGTCGACCAACGCGCCGAGCGTGGCGAGGTAGTCGGCCAGGGTGTCCGGGGCGAGCTGGGAGAAGTGCTCCACCCGGTGGCCGGCGCAGGCAATGCCGATAGCCCCGGCGGCACAGGCCGGCGGAGTGACGGTGTCGGTGCTGGTGTCGTAGTAGGTGCCCTGGTGCCAGCCGTGCCGGCGCAGGTAGAGGGCAGCCATCCGCAGCAGGTCAGCAGGAGTGTTGACCGGCGCGGTGGTGGGTGGTTTCTGGGTAGCCTTCATGGCAGCCACGTCCTTTCGAGGGCTGTTGGCGGGTGGTCGGCAGGACCAGCTCTGCTGGCAGGCGGTTCACTGGTCCTGTCGACCGGCTATCGGGTGCGCAGCCGCAGGTAGCGGCGGTGGCGGGTGTCGTCGCCGCCCATCGGGGACGGCGCAGAGGCGAAGACGAGCCGGCCGCTGGCCGAGGCGACCTGGACCATGGCCGCGATCTCGGACGGCGCAGCGACGATCCACAGCTCGACGTACTGCGCGGCCTTCTGGTTGTTGGCCTTGGCGTAGGAGCGTTCCCGGGTGGTCATGCCACGGCCTCCCAGTCGGTCGGGTTGCCGGTCGGGACCGTGTTGCCGCCGGGCCGACGAATCCACGCCGCGTAGTCGGCGATGTTGTAGATGTCGGTGTCGGTGAGGTAGGCGGCCTTGATGCGGCGGGGTACGCCGCCTTCGGCCAGGAGGTAGGCCGCTCCCTGGTTGGTGGGCGAGATGTCGGAGGCGGTGTAACCCTGCTCGGCCCAGCCCTGACCGAGGATGATGTTCGAGCTGTTCAGGCTGGTGCAGCGGAACGCGGCCCGGTAGCCGAACAGGTCCCGCAGCGAGGCCGGAATGATGTCCCACGACGGCCGCTGGGTGGCCGCGACGACGGGCATCCCGCAGGCCCGGCCAAGCGACACCAGGCCCCGGAGCAGGGACGAGAACTCTTCCTGCTGGGCCTTGGTGCCCAGGACGGTGGAGTACATGGCGAGTTCGTCGATGATGGTGACGATGACCGACATGCCGTCGCCTTCGGCGAGCTTGCGGCGCCGGTTGGCCAGTAGCCAGGTGTAGCGGTTGGTGGCGACGACCAGGAGGCGGCGCAGCACGTCGATGCCCTGGTCGATGTCGGGGCCGATGAAGGCGTCGGCCAGGTCGCGCCAGGGGCCGAGTTCGACGAGTTTGGCGTCGAAGAGCACGAGCCGGGTGTTGTCGCACAGCGCGCCGTGGCCGCAGATGTTGTTGACCAGGCCGGACTTACCGCCGCCGGGTTCCCCGGCGATGAGGATGTTGCGGTAGATGACGTCGATGTAGACGGGCTGGCCGAACTCGTCGATGCCGATGAAGATCGGGTCGAACATCGACAGGCCAGGACCCACCGGCACCCCAGCGGCGGGGGCGGGAGTCGTGGTGGTCATGACTGCCCTCCTTCGGGCGGGTTGGTGGGCGCGAGAAGCCACACGAACGAGCCGCTATGGCTCCTCGCGTCCCGGTTGGGTGGGGTCAGATCCAGTCGGAAACGTCGTCCTCGGGCGTCGACGACGAGGAAGCCCCGGGCTTGCTGCCGTTGGCCGTCGCGGCCGGCGGCTTCTTAGTGGCGGGCTTGCCCTGCGCCGGGAGGGTGATCGTCGGGGCGTCGACGTCCGGCAGGTCCAGGGCGGTCGGGACCGTCAGCGGCGATGCCGAGACGGGTGCCGTTCGGTCGATCTGGTCGACCAACGGGGAGTTGACGTTGGCGGTGAGCACCTCACGGCGCTTGATGTCGAACCGCAGGTACGCGGCGTTGGTCTCCGAGGCGCGCTCGATGAGCACGGTGGAGGCGTGACAGGTCACGGCGATCTTGTCGAGGCGGGATTCCAGGTCCTTGGCTGACAGGCCGGGACGCAGGTACACCCAGACCCGCTCACCGACCGGGGTCGGACGGGCCCACAGGATCAGCGGCAGGCTGCCGGACTGGTTGGCGATGATGAACTGCGCGAAACACACGCGCAGCCGATGCCGGACGATCAGGCACCACGCCCACGCCTTGACCTGGCGGCGAACCTTGCCGATGGCGGCGGGGACGCCGACGACCAGGGCGACGACGATCAGCATCACCACGGTCGAGGTGTGATTGGCCAGCTGCACCCACGCGGTCAGCAGGAGGACCGTGAGCAGGATTTCGGTGGCCCACCACCACAGCAGCCGCAGGACCGGCCAGACACGCACGAGCAGCCAGACGGCGGCACCGCAGGGGACGCCGACGAGGGCACCGACGATCAGAGCCACGATCGGGTGCCAGTACGAGGCCGCCACCACAGCGGCGAGGACGCCGACGATGACCGCAGTGAGGATGAACGCCAGCTTCGCGCGGCGTGCCGAGGAACGGTGAACCCTGGCCTCGATGACCGTCACCATTCCGGTTGACTTGCCGGCGAACCGGCGAGGGCTAGACTTGGACACGACGAGTCCTCCCAATGCCAGTTGGGATCGGATGAGTGGACGGCACCGGGGTCGGCAGATGTAGGAGTCAGTACCGACCCCGGGCCAATTTCCTTCTGTTGCCGCCACCCGCAGGTGGCGACCGGACCGGGAACGTAGGAGTCAGGAACACTCCCGGAAACCGCATCTCAGTTGGGTCAGCGACCATCAGCCGCTTCAGCGAGCCACGGACACCCAGCGGCTCACACAGCACGACGTGCGAAGCGACCTACTTGGCCGCCGAGCTGCCAGTCTTCGGCTTCAGAGACACCGCCCGGAACGCGACGCCGTTACGCCCGTTGGTCGCCCACGGAATGGCCTCCAACTGCTCGACCTCGACGAAGTCACCCACCTTCACGCTCGGCTTCTCACCCGCCGTGGTGATGGTGATGACCTCGCCACCCGTCTCGTCGAGAACGAAGACCTGGGTGGACCACATCGGCCGGCCCGTGTTCTTCTCGGACTTCTGGTTGCCGTTCTGGTCGTTCTTCGGCTCCGGGTCCTTCGACGCCGTCACCTGCTTGCGCGTGGTGTCCACGTACAGCTTCACAACAGACCTCCTGTGTCTTGAGCGCGTCCCCTGTTGGACGACTGCTCCTGCGGGCTTCTCGCTCGCACCTCAAGCACACATCGAGGAAGGTGACGCCGGAACGGCCTTGCGGTGACGCTTGGGACGTTTATAGTGGTAAAAACGTCCCAGCGAATCGGGGAGCGACGATGGCGAACGAGCGCCTACGAGATGCCCTTGAACGCGCCCGCGTTTCGCCGGCCGAGCTGGCGTTGCTGACGGAGTGCGATGTCAAGACCGTGAGTCGCTGGCTCGGCGGCAGAGTCCCACATCCTCGTACACGCTTCAAAATCGCCAAGAGGCTGAAGGAAGACGAGGACTACCTTTGGCCAGGAGCAGGCAGAGCTGCTACCGACGCGACGGACTCGACCGGCATGGTGCAGTTCTACCCCACCAGAGGATCGGTTCCGCCGTACCTTTGGGACCGGCTACTAGATGGGGCGACAGCGGAGATCGGCATCCTTGTGTACGTTGGGATGTTCCTCACCGAGAAGCCCGATCTCCTGGACCGACTCCGCAGGAAGGCAAGCGCCGGTACCAGGGTTCGCCTCCTGCTCGGCGACCGCGACAGCGACGTTGTGAAACAGCGGAGCATTGACGAAGGGATCGGGCAAGAGACGATCTCAGCGAAGATTGACCACGCCAACGCCTTCTTTCGGCCGCTCCGTGCCGTGCAGAACGTCGAGGTAAGAAGCCACTCCACTGTGCTCTACAACTCGATCTACCGTTTTGACAACGAGATGCTCGTGAACCCGCACGTCTACGGCAAGACAGCACCGATGGCGCCGGCGATGCACCTCCGGAAGACAGGGTCTTACGGTCTCTTCGACACCTACGCTGGCAGCTTCGAGGCGGTCTGGGATGCGTCGACGCAGCAGGAAGGCAGGGCCTAGCACGTGCCCAAGACTGACTACCTGAACGATCCCAATGCACCCATGGCCAACTCCCTTGTGGTGGCTGTGACCGTCTTCGTGCAAGACGACGCCGGGCGCGTTCTCCTCATCAAGCGATCAGACAACAGCCTCTGGGCGCTACCAGGGGGAGCGCAAGATGTCGGCGAATCCACCGCCCAAGCAGCCCGCCGCGAGGTCGAGGAGGAGACGGGTCTACGCGTTGAACTCACCGGCATCTCTGGCATCTACTCGGACCCCGCTCACGTGATTGCGTATGACAACGGCGAGGTCCGACAGGAGTTCTCAGTATGCCTACGTGCGAAATCCATTGGCGGGACCATTCGGTCGAGCGACGAGTCGTCGGAGGTGAGGTGGGTTGAACCAGATGCCATTGAGCGTCTGCCGATCCACCCGTCCATGCTCTTGCGAATCCGCCATGGCCTAACGAGCGACGCTCCTTACATCGGTTAGCCGGCGATTGCTTGAAGTCGGCTGTTCGTTCTAGCTATCGCGTCTGACAGATCCTGCTGGGCACTGTCGATAAAGGCTGTGACCAGGTCACCGGGACCGTACCGTTCCTTGATCTCGGCAACCCTGCTGGCGAAGTCCGTAGGCTCTCCGTCAGGCGTCGTTGTAAGGTCACACATCCACAGCGCATCCCTCACTGGCCCCTCCTCGTCATGGAAGGGCGCGAGCTCTTTTTCCAGGCCCCGTAGACGAGCCTCCCTGACCGCACAGGAGTGGTGCGCTACTAGGTGGACCAGGCGGTCCGGCGCAGCCAAGCCTTGCAGGTAAACCGCGCCGTCTAGCGGATGGAAGCCGGTCGTAGCGAGGTGAGGTGCGTAGCCGACATCGTGAAGAATCGCGGCGGCTTCCAGCAGGGGTGCATCATCGCCGACGGCCGCAGAGAGGGTGCGTGCCTTTAGGGCGACGCCTTGAACGTGAGCCCATCGACGAGGCAACGTGGCAGAAAGGTTCTGCCGGGAGATCTCATAGGCCCATGGGACGAGCGACATGCACAGACCATAGCGCCGGCTACCACCGCGCAATACTCCCTATCCGGTCGGCTGCCGGCAGAGTTGGTTCAAACTTTCTGTACGTCTTCAAGGCGGCCCTTGACGGGCCGCACGCGCCGCCGCCTGGGCGCGCGCCGGCCGCTGCCGCTGTCGCTCTGCGGCCGTCACGCCGGATGCCCGGCGGCTGGCGCGGACAGCGGGGAACCCGGTGGGCCGCCGCAGAACGACAGGCCGTTGACGGTTGTATGTTGGGCCAGCAGCCGGCCGGGCCGCGCGGCCACGAGCCCGCGCGGCGTAGGGGAGCGCACGCCGGCCGCGTCGGCGAGCTGGCGGCGGTCGCGGGTTGCGGTTAGTGCGCCTCCGGCGGGGGCGCTCCGGCTCCGGGATGGCCAGGGCTGGGTCGGCGGGTCGCGGTCCGTGGGTGGTTACGGTAGGCATCCCGCCTGCCATCAACCCGGGCAAGCCGAGCAGACCACCGCCCGACCCGCCAGCGTCCGTACGAGCCGTCAAGGTCCGCTTGACGTGGCGGGCCGGGCGGCGGCCCGCTCCCCTGGAGGGCGGGTCGATGGCAGCCGGGATGGCGGTTGGTCTAGTCAGGACGAACGACGGTTGACACAGACATTCTCGCCAAAGAGCATGAGTCGTCTAGGTGATCAGCCTAAGGCGCTGATGTGAACGAGGGCTGGGGAGTCCAAGTTGAACCCGATTCAAGTCCGGCACATCCGGGAAGCCATCATTGAGAAGTTTGAGCGACTGATCGACATGTCGGACTGGGCGAATGCCGCTGAGGATCGGCGACGCCCAATCTTCCGAAGCCGAGCGCTAACCGCCCTCGCCGTTCAGGTTGAAACCGGTTGCACAGACGAAGAGGCTGCCGCCGCAGTGATCGACGGCGGCCAGGACCAAGGCATTGATGCGGTGGCAATCTCGGCTCCAGAGAAGGCCCCACGCCTCTGGCTCGTTCAAACGAAGTGGGCTGAGAGTGGTAATGCGAGCTTGAAGCAAGATGAGGCGCTTCAATTCATTCGCGGAATGCAGAAGATTCTCAACAGCGAGTACGAGATATTCAACAATAAGTTCCAGGCAATCGCTCCTGATGTGGATCGGGTTCTCGGAATTAGAGGGGTCCAAATCACGCTAGTCGTGGCTCTCTTGGGTAACACTAAGTTGCATGACGACGTAATGTCCGTGCTACAAGAAGAGTGCGACAAGCTGAACTTCGCCAAGCCTATGGTCGATCTCCGCGTCTTGGGACTGAAGCACTTCTACCAGGCAATCCTCGGAGACGCCGCGCAACCGCAGATCGATCTAGATGCTCGCTTGGAGGGTTGGAACATTCAAAAAGAGCCGTATGAAGCCTATTACGGCTCGATGGCCGTGGCTGACATTGCGAGCTGGTATGACGAACATGGTCGCGCACTGTTTAGTAAGAACATTAGAGATTCCCTGGATCTTACAGACGTCAACGTCTCCATAGTCGATACGCTTCGCAATAACCCCGAGAAGTTCTGGTACTTCAACAATGGAATAACGGTGCTGTGTGACTCTGTGGCCAAGACTCCGCGCTTCGTTCCGTCCCCAGGTGGCCCCGGCGACTTCAAAATCGTTGGTGCCAGTGTCGTAAATGGTGCACAGACCGTCGCGGCGATCCACCGAGCGCTGAGGCAGGGCTCCGAGACCCCCAATCCTGGGCAAGTTCTGGTGCGTTTAATATCGCTTGAGAACTGTCCTGAAGGGTTTGGCGAGCAGGTTACCCAAAAGACTAACACGCAGAATAAGGTCGAAACGCGCGACTTTAGGGCGCTTGAGCACGGCCAACACCGACTGAGAGAAGACTTCGCAAGGGCTCTCCGCAAGAAGTATGTGATCAAACGTGGCGAGCAGCGTCCGGAGCCAGATGAAGGGTGCTCTATCGACGAGGCTGCGATTGCCCTCGCCTGCGCACACAAGAGCCCCGAATACGCAGCACGGGCCAAGCGTGAGGAAGAGCTGCTCTGGGAAGACCGTACATATCATGCGATCTTCGGCACGCATCCGAACGCTTACCGTGTCTGGCGTTGCGTCCTTGTGCTGCGGGCGGTGCGGTCCGAGTTGGAGGCCCTAGGCAGGACGCTGACGGGCCGCAAAGCCGCTGTGACGCTTTATGGAGACCTCCTTATCGCGCACATTGTGTTTCAGAAGCTTGGGCTCGACCTCTCGAAGGCCGAGGACACCGCGGCAGACCCGGATTGGAAACATGCCATTGAGCAAATCCCCGAGCTGACTAAAACCGCGTTCCTTTGGCTGGCGCGAGCGATCGATAAGCAATTTGGACCTTCCAGCTATGTGATCGCTACCTGTAAGAGCTCGGAGCGTAGCAGGACAGTTGTAAGGGATGTCCTTGCTCAGATGGCCAACCCCGATGCGGTGGCTCCAGAGATGCCGCGGCCGTATAGGTCAACTACAAGTGGCCGCCGAATGAATGCAGTCTCTGTCCTGTTCGATTCCGGATTCATTCCTGATGGCACGCTTCTTGAGTTCCGAGGCGTAAACCGCACCGAGCGAGCTGCCTTGGCGCCGTGGGTCGTAGAGGATCCCAAGCGGGGGCTTGCCGCCTGGAGCGCCGGCAACCGACGCGCGCCGTTGCGCTGGCTCGCTGACAACCAGTATTACTCGCCGACCGGCCTCGTCACGAGGATGCTGGAGTTAGCTACAGGCTCGGCCCCACGCGCTGTCCAGGGCACGGCCAGGTGGTATTGGCCGGGCAAGGGCTCGCTGGTGGAGCTAGCAGAACGCGCTCGCCAAGAAGACGAGGCATACCAGGAAGAGGACGACGAACTAGAGACGGACGAGTAAGGGGCGCAGCGACTGCCGCCGCCGGACCCAAGAACTACAAGAGGGGTCCGGCTCCAGGATGGCCGGAGGCTCACGGCCTGGACCAGTAGGTGGCAGCTGTAGTGGGCCAGCCACATGTCATCGACCAGGGCTTCAGTCGACAAGCAAACCACCGCTCGGCGCCAGCGTCCGAACCTGTCCCAAGGTCCGCTTGATGACGTGGCGGCCGGGGGCGGCCCCACAGCAGGAGGGCGGGTCGAGGCGACGGCTGGCCAGCTGTGGCGGAGCAGTTACACCGTCAGATGTTTGTCAGATCGCTCGCAACGGAACTCAGCCGTGACGCTATGCCAGCGACACATCGCTCAGCCTCCTCATATATCCAGCCCGGCACGGCATCCGGCAGTGGCAGATCCTGGAACGTCCTGTTTGCTTGGCGTCCATAGTTGTAGCGGTACTTGTTGGATCGGATGCAGGTGGCCCACCACAACTTCTCGGCCAAGGTCATGTACTCCTTAGGCTCAAGAATGTACACGTCTCGCCCGCAGTAGAAGGGAGCCGCCTGAACGAATGTCTCTAGCACGCTGCCGCCGCATGCAACAGTGAGGCATCCGGCATCCGCCGGCGGCACATTTGCAACCGGCTTCACGCGTGCCGAGACGCCGTTGTTGCGCGCCGTACGCGAGACGAAGTTGACTGCGTCGGAGCCTCCAGTCACTTCAAGCCGGTTCAATTCTAGGTTTTGCCCGTAGCGGGCGAAGAATAAGTCGCGAACCCTTTGAGGCATGAAAGGTTCCTCACTCCCCCGACAGCTCGTCAGTTGGTGCCGTTGTTCCGCGGGCTCTGTGCAGCGCGAAATCGCGGACCACCTCGCTGAACTCCTGGCGGCCCACCTTGCTGTAATCCGTATCCATGTAGGCCTCAGCACACCATTCGTCCTGGGCCGTGACATACCGCGCTGCACTGCGGCCTGGCGCAACGATCCGACCATGGTAATCCCGAAGCCATTCGTCACGGATCTCGGGCCATCGATCATACAAGTCGATTCGTCCCCGGTCCTTGGCCTTCACGAATCCGTCGTGCTTCCAATAACCAAACCAGGTCGGGGTGTTAGCGAACTCGTGGGGCTCGTGAGCCTTGAAGATCATGGCGCACGTGATCGTTCCCACCGGGTAGAAGAGCTCATCCGGGAGGGACAGCACGGCCGTAAGTGTGTGCCGTGCCAGAATCGCTTCTTTTGCTGCGGATGAGCCGATCGCGCAGGACATAGGCACAATGCAGAAAGCCGTACCACCGGGGGCGAGGATGTCGAGGAGTGTTTCGACGAAGTTCAGCTCTTGGAGCCCTTCACCCTTCTGCGCGAAAGGAGGATTGATCAGGCCAATCGTGGGCCGCTTGTGCCGGCCGGCCCCATCCGTAAGCTTTGAGATGATATCGGGATCGAAACAGCTGCCTTGATAGAGGTTGCTCTTGCCGTCACCTCGGAGAAGCATGTTGGACATCGCAAGTGCAAACATCGGGGGCTGCTGCTCCACACCGACGAGCCGGTTCTCTCTAATCTGTCGGCGTGCTTCCGTGTCATATTGGGGAACGCGGGAGTCCATGTAGGCCATTGCCGAGATGAGGAAGCCGCCACTGCCTGCGCAGGTGTCAACAACAGTGTCAGTTGGCTTCACATTGGCAACCCGTGCGGCGAGTTCCGTTACGTGGCGCGGTGTCAAGACGATGCCGAGGCTCTTCTTGTCGCCGCCACTGTAGCGAAGGAACTCGCCGTAGAATTGCCCGATTACGTCGACGTCATCGTATGTGTCTGCGAAAGGGCGCACATGCTCATCGATCTCATGGGTGAGCTGAACCAGGGGAACTATGGTCGGCCCATTCTTGATGCGAACGGGTCGAACTAGTTCCGGATGCGTCTTAATGAAGTAGTAGGGCTGGAGCGTAATTGCAAGGCTCGATGTCGGAAGGTCTGCGCTAAGTACTCTTTTGATCGCTTCGTAGAGTTGGATTGCCAAGTCTCGCGGACTGTACCTCTGATAGGTGTTCCGGAAAGCATCGTCTCGGAGGCCAAGAAGAATTCCGGACACAAGCAGCGGTTTCTCAGCCTCAGAAACCTTTGCGTAATCCCGCATGAAGTTGTGGAGTGTGCGACTGTACGCCATCAACTCGTCTAGTGTCCGGCGGCGTACCGCTGGGTCAAAGAGCAGTAGGTGGCGATACTCGGCAAACGCAATCAGCTTTTCAACTGGCCCAAGATTGGAACTCAGAAGTTCTGCTGCAGGGGCTCCCTTAAGGTGACGGAAGGTGGATACCTTCATCCGGTTGGAGCTCTCTCCGCTCACGGCGACGGCGACTACATCAAAGCTCGACGATAGGGCCTTCGCGTAGTGGAGGACGCCGTCGACCGCGAAATCAGCCGGCCGGCCACGATTGGTGCTCTCGTGTGCAGCCAATGACGCCTTGCACTCCACAACTACTAGAAGCGCCGGGTGATCGGGATGACGAATAACAAACTCCGGCTTGCCGCGCCCCTTCCCCAGCTTGCTAGCGCGGGCTAGGCACTTCGTGACCCGTGGATCGGTCGAGGCTTGCTCCTCGATGAGGAGATTGGCGGTGGCGTCAGCTTGAAAGTGAGAGCGGACAATCGCCTCAGTGTTCCGCTCGTTACCCACGGTAGCGTCCTCCCGAACTGACTGGGCTCTGACGAAGGACTCCCAGCGCCAGAGGTCTCCCACCGCTGGCGGGAGTGTGTAGATCGGGATCGAGCTTAGGCGGTAAACCACGCCCCCGGCTGTATCGCCCCTCGCCGTCATGACGCGGCCCACGGCTGCCGGGCGCGTCCACAGGCGGCGGACCGTGAAGCTTTGATCCGCCTTTGCGTGGGGCTCCCATCCGAGGCAGCAAGAAGGCAGCGCACGAGGCGGTGCCGGTCTGGTCCGGAGGGGTTCAGGGTTCGAGTCTCGGCGTAGCGAGCCGGCTCGGTGACGCCTCGATGTGCAGCAGCTCGGTGAGGACCGTCATCCACTGGGTTGTCGACCGACAACACCAGCTCGGCCCCACCGCGGATCGACAGCAGCGGTGACAGCAACAGGCCCGGACGAGGGCGCCCGCTGGCGGATGAGCGCGGACAAACGCCCGAGGTCGCGAACGGCGGCAGACGACGCTGGACGGCCCGCACAGAGCTTGTAAGCGAGATGTCGCCGGTTCGATCCCGGCCGGGGGCTCCATCTCCGTCCGAGCGAGGGCGCGACTTCGGGGAAGATGTCGCCTCGTCGCGCGACGAGACAGCATCTTCCCCGAAGTTGTGACACCGCCGGCCCGACGTCAACTGCTCGGCGGCCTCGGCCTGGAGGGTGGCGAGGTGGATCTGCAACGCCGCGGTACTCGCCCAGCAGCCGCGGCTTCGGCGGTGAGCAGGGCCCGGCTGTCGGCGACGCGTGAAGACTGACCCCCAGGCGGCGGGCGAATCTGGACCCCCCTTCCAGTATCGGGAGGGTGTTGAGCGTGGAGGACTGGGCG
>NZ_JBEORU010000043.1:0-48477 GCF_040302465.1 Micromonospora sp. NPDC126480 | reverse complement strand
TCGACACAAGTTGATCTACCAGGAGTCCCGTTCCCACTATCCAGCAGGGGTTGACCCGCCGATCACAGCCCTAACGCAACGGCGTTGACATCTGCGTCGCAGCGCGATCTTGACCGTGGGCGACCCGCAAGGCCCGTTTCAAAGCCACCAAGGCCGACAAAAGCCTAATATGAGACCAGGACACACAAGGAGGTTGGCATGACCGCAGCGATGGAGATGCCCCGCGTCCAGGAGTGTGTGGTCGCGGCGTGCGCGTACAACCACACCGGCGACTGCCACGCCTTCGCCATCACGATCGGCAGCCAGGATCATGCCCACTGCCACACGTTCATCGAGATGCCCGCGGTCCGGGCCGGGGTGGACGGCCTGATCGCCCAGGTGGGCGCGTGCCAGCGGGCGGACTGCCGGCACAACGACCAACTGGAGTGCCACGCGCCGGGGATCAAGGTGGGTCCGGACAACGACATGGCCGACTGCATGACGTACGCGAGCCGCTGACGCGAGCGTTAAGAAGGGTCCCCTGTACAACGCCAGGCGTTAACAGGGGGCCCTTCCTTTCACTTCAAGCCGTTGGCTTCGCGGACCACGGTCACCAGTTCGTCGATGATGCCGGTCAGCGCGAAGTCCTTCGGGGTGAAGACCCGGGCCACGCCGGCCTCGCGGAGCGCGTCGGCGTCCACGGCCGGGATGATGCCGCCGACCACCACGGGCAGGTCACCACGACCGGCGGACCGCAGGCCGTCCAGCACCGCCGGCACGGCCGCGAGGTGCGAGCCGGAGAGCACGGACAGGCCGACCAGGTCGACGTCCTCCTCGACCGCGGCGGCCACGATCTGCCCGGGAGTCAGCCGGATGCCCTGGTAGACGACCTCGAAGCCGGCGTCGCGGGCGCGTACCGCGATCTGCTCGGCACCGTTGGAGTGCCCGTCCAGACCGGGCTTGCCGACGAGCAGCCGCAGCCGCCCGCTGCCCATCTCGCGGGCGGTGGCCGCGACCCGCTCCCGGACGGCGGCCAGCGTCCCGTCCCCGCCGGCGCCGGCCGCGCCGGCCAGCCCGGTGGGTGCCCGGTACTCGCCGAACACCTGCCGCAGCGCGCCCGCCCACTCCCCGGTGGTGACCCCGGCGCGCACGCACTCCAGCGTCGCCGCCATGAGGTTCGTGGTGGTCGCGGCGTCCGCGCGGAGCCGGGCGAGCGCCGCGTCCACGGCCGCCGCGTCCCGGCCGGCCCGCCACTCGCGTACGCCCGCGGCGGCGGTCGCCTCGACCGCCGGGTCGACCTGTTCGATCGCCTCCGCGCCGGCGGCCGTCAACGGCGACGGCTCGGTCTCGACGAACTTGTTCACACCCACCACGACGTCGGTGCCGGCCTCCATCCGGCGGCGCCGGTCCGCCAGCGACGCGACCAGGGCGCTCTTGAGGTAGCCGGTCTCGACGGCCGCGACGACACCGCCCATCTCCAGCACCTTCTCCAGCTCGACGCGCGCCCCGGTGACGATGTCGTCGACAAGCGCGGTCATCACGTGCGAGCCCTCGAACAGGTCCGGGTACTCCAGCAGGTCCGACTCGTATGCGAGCACCTGCTGCATGCGCAGCGACCACTGCTGGTCCCAGGGGCGGGGCAGGCCGAGCGCCTCGTTCCAGGCGGGCAGCTGCACGGCGCGGGCCCGGGCGTCGCGGGAGAAGGTGACGCCGAGCATCTCCAGCACGATGCGCTGGATGTTGTTCTCCGGCTGCGCCTCGGTCAGGCCGAGCGAGTTGACCTGGACGCCGTACCGGAAGCGACGCTGGCGGGGCTCGGAGACGCCGTACCGGTCCCGGGTGATCTCGTCCCAGAGCGCGCCGAACGCGCGCATCTTGGCGATCTCCTCGACGAAGCGCACCCCGGCGTTGACGAAGAAGCTGATCCGCTGGACCACGTCGCCCATCCGGTCGGCGGGCACCTGGCCGGAGTCACGGACCGCGTCGAGCACCGCGACGGCAGTGGCGAGCGCGAAGCCCACCTCCTGCACCGGGGTCGCGCCGGCCTCCTGAAGGTGGTACGAGCAGATGTTGACCGGGTTCCACTTCGGCATCTCGCGCAGCGTGTACGCGATGACGTCGGCGGTCAGCCGCAGTGACGCCGCCGGCGGGAAGATGTACGTCCCGCGGGACAGGTACTCCTTGATGATGTCGTTCTGCGTGGTGCCGGCGCAGCGGTGGAGTTCCGCGCCCTGCTCCGCGGCGACGGTGCCGTACAGGCCGAGCAGCCACATCGCCGGGGCGTTGATGGTCATCGAGGTGTTCATCTCGGCCAGCGGGATGCCCGCGAAGAGGGCCCGCATGTCGCCGAGGTGCGCCACCGGCACGCCCACCCGCCCGACCTCGCCGGCGGCCAGCTCGTGGTCGGGGTCGTACCCGGTCTGGGTCGGCAGGTCGAAGGCGACCGAGAGCCCGGTCTGCCCCTTCGCCAGGTTGCGGCGGAAGAGCGCGTTCGTCGCGGCGGCCGAACTGTGCCCGGCGTAGGTGCGCATCACCCACGGGCGGTCCCGCTCGGGCAGCCGACCTGGGAGAGCCTTCTCGTCCATGGCCGGAGTTTAAGTTACCGTTCAGTAAAACGGGTTGTGGAAAACCACACAGGTCCATGTCGCGGACACCATGGGCACAAGCGCCCGGTGTGTCCGCAACCGCCACACCCCGGGCGCCGGCCGCCCGTGACCAGGCAGCACACTTGACGCCATGGAAGACGAGCTCGCGATCTCCGTACGGGGACTGCGCAAGGCGTACGGCCCGAACGTGGCCGTGGCCGGGGTGGACCTGGACGTCCGCCGGGGCGAGGTGTTCGCCCTGCTGGGCCCGAACGGCGCCGGCAAGACCACCACCGTGGAGATCCTGGAGGGCTACCGGCGGCGCGACGCCGGTGAGGTCTCGGTGCTGGGCAGCGACCCGGCGAGCCCGGCGAGCGACTGGCGCTCCCGGGTCGGGATCGTGCTCCAGGGCACCGGCGAGTTCGACGAGCTGACCGTCGCCGAGGTGGTCCACCACTTCGCCGGCTTCTACCCCGAGGCGGACGACCCGGAGAAGGTGATCGCCCGCGTCGGGCTGGCCGGCAAGGCGCGCGCCCGTACGCACACCCTCTCCGGCGGCCAGAAACGCCGGCTCGACGTGGCGCTCGGCATCGTCGGCCGCCCCGAACTGCTCTTCCTCGACGAGCCGACCACCGGCTTCGACCCGGAGGCGCGCCGCGAGTTCTGGGAGCTGATCCGCGATCTGGCGGCCGCCGGCACGACGATCGTGCTGACCACGCACTACCTGGACGAGGCCGAGGCCCTCGCCGACCGGGTCGGCGTGATCGCCGGCGGGCGGCTGGTCGAGGTGGCCGTACCCGAACGGCTGGGCAACCGGCAGGAGGCCCTCGCGACGGTCTCCTGGCGTACGCCGGAGGGGGTCGTGGAGAGCGCGGCGAGCGCGACGCCGACGGCGCTGGTGGCGGAACTGGCCGCGCGCTTCGGCGGCGAGGTGCCCGGCCTGACGGTGACCCGGCCGACCCTCGAGGACGTCTACCTGAAGATGATCGGACAGCGATGACCACGACGTTGAAGCCCGCCACGCCGGCCACCGGGACACCGTCGCGCCGGCCCGGACCGCTCGCCCTCGCGCTGCGGCAGGGCCGGATGGAGATCACCCAGTTCCTACGCAGCCGGGAGTCCGTCGTCTTCACGATGGGCTTCCCGGTCATCATGATCCTGATCTTCGCCGCGATCTTCGACGGTGAGATCGCCCCGGGGGTGAGCTACCCGCAGTACTTCATCACCGGCATGATCGCCGCCGGCCTGATGACGGTGAGCTTCCAGAACCTCGGCATCTGGATCCCGATCGAGCGGGACCGGGGAGTGCTGAAGCGCTACCGCGGCACGCCGATGCCGAAGTGGGTGTACTTCGCCGGCAAGGTGATCATGGTCGTGGTCATCGGCGTCGCGGAGACCGCGCTGCTGCTCGCCGTGTCGGTCGCCCTGTTCGACCTGGAGCTGCCCGGCACCGCCGCGAAGTGGCTGACGTTCGGCTGGGTCTCCGCCCTCGGGATCACCGCCTGCACACTGTGCGGCATCGCGATCTCGTCGCTGGCACGGACCGCGCGCAGCGGCTCCGCCGTGGTCACCCCGGTCGCGCTGGTCCTGCAGTTCATCTCCGGGGTGTTCTTCGTCTTCACCCAGCTGCCCAGCTGGATGCAGCAGGTGGCGGCGCTCTTCCCGCTCAAGTGGATGTGCCAGGGGCTGCGCTCGGTGTTCCTGCCGGACACGTTCGGCGGCCAGGAGCCGGGCGGGTCGTTCGAGCTGGGCCGGGTCGCCCTGGTCCTGGCCGCCTGGTGCGTGATCGGCCTGCTGCTCTGCCTCGGCACGTTCCGCTGGACCACCCGCCGCGACGGCTGAGGTGTAAGGAAGGGCCCCTTCTTAACGCCTGCGGTAGAGGAGGGGTCCCTTGTTAACACCGGGTGTTAACAAGGGACCCCTCCTTTCACCTCAGTACGGGTAGAAGCCCTGGCCGGTCTTGCGGCCCAGGTCACCGGCGGTGGCCATCCGCTGGAGCAGCTCCGGCGGGAAGAACTTCTCGTCGGCGGTGTCGGTGTAGATGTTCTTCGTGGCGTTGAGCAGCACGTCCACGCCGGTCAGGTCGACCGTGGCCAGCGGGCCCATGGCGTGGCCGAAGCCGAGCTTGCAGGCGGTGTCCAGGTCCTCAGCGGAGATCACGCCGGACTCGACGAGCTTGATCGCCTCCATCGCCAGGGCGCAGATCAGCCGGGTGGTCACGAAGCCGGCGATGTCCCGGTTGACCACCACCACGGTCTTGCCGATGCCCTCGGCGAACGCCTTCGCCGTGGCGAGCGCCTCGTCGCTTGTCTTGTAGCCCCGGACCAGCTCGCAGAGCTTCATCATCGGCACCGGCGAGAAGAAGTGGGTGCCGACGACCGACTCCGGCCGCTGGGTCGCGGTGGCGATCTGGGTGACCGGGATGGCCGAGGTGTTGGTGGCGAGCACCGCGTCGGCCTTGCAGATCTTGTCCAGCGCGCGGAAGACCTCGTGCTTGATCTCGATCTTCTCGAAGACCGCCTCGACCACGATGTCCGCGTCCGCGGCCGCCTCCAGGTCGGTCGTGGGGGTGATCCGGCCGAGCGCCGCCTCGACCTCGGACGCCTCGATGACGCCCTTCGCCGCGAACTTCTCCAGCGACTTCCGGATGCCGTCCACGCCGCGCTTGGTGGCCGAGTCGTCCAGGTCCCGCAACGTCACCTGCCAGCCCGCCTGCGCCGCCACCTGGGCGATGCCCGAGCCCATCAGCCCGGCCCCGACGACCGCCAGTCGACCCGCCATCTGCTCACTCCCTCGCCTGATTGGGTGCCTACCCGACAGACCCTAGTCGGCGAGCCTGAACGACTGCTAAGGGCGGTCAGATCACCAGGTCCGGCTCCTCGGGCGCGGTGCCGCGGTCGACCGCCACGCCCAGGGCCCGCAGGTCCGCCACGAAGTCCGGGTAACCCCGGTCGACGTGGTGCACGTGCGACACCTCGGTGACCCCGTCGGCGCAGAGGCCGGCGATGATCAGGCCCGCGCCCGCCCGGATGTCGGTCGCCCGGACCGGCGCGCCGGAGAGCCGGTCGCGGCCGCGGACCACGGCGTGGTGCCCGTCGGTCTTGATGTCCGCGCCCAGCCGCATCATCTCGTTGGCGAACATGAACCGCCCGTCGAAGATGTTCTCGGTGATCAGGGACGCGCCGTCGCTGACCGCGGCGAGCCCGATCGCCATCGGCAGCAGATCGGTGGCGAACCCGGGGTACGGCAGCGTCACCACGTCCACGGCGCGCGGCCGGTCCGCCATCCGGATGCGGAAGGCGTCCTGCCGGGTCTCGACCAGCCCGCCCGCGGCCACCAGTTTGTCCAGGGCCACCTCGAGGAAGGCCGGCGGCACGCCGGTCACGGTCACGTCCCCGCGGGTCATCGCCGCGCCGAAGGCCCAGGTCCCGGCGACGATCCGGTCCCCCACCGTGGCGTGCCGCACCGCGCGCAGTCCGGGTACGCCGACGATGGTCAGGGTCGAGGTGCCGGCTCCGTCGATCAGGGCACCCATCTGGTTGAGCATCGTGCAGATGTCGACGATCTCCGGCTCCCGGGCGGCGTTGTCGATGACCGTGGTGCCCTCGGCGAGCACCGCCGCCATCACCAGGTTCTCGGTGGCGCCGACGCTCGGGAAGTCCAGCACGATCTCGGCGCCGCGCAGCCCGTCCGGGGCCGAGGCGATCACGAAGCCGTGCTCGCCGGAGATCTCGGCGCCCATCCGGGTCAGCCCGGACACGTGCATGTCCAGCCCGCGTGAGCCGATCGCGTCGCCGCCGGGGTGCGCCACCCGGACGCAGCCGCGGCGGGCCAGCAGCGGGCCGAGCACGCAGATCGACGCGCGCAGCCGGCGGACCAGGTCGTAGTCCGCCTCGACGCCGGGCAGGTCCGGCACGTCGATGGTCACCGACCGGGACCGGGCGACCCCGCCGTGCGCCACCATCGGGTCCACCGGGTCGTCCGCGTCGAACCGGACCCCGCAGCCGAGCCGGCGGAGCACCTCGCCCATGATCGCGATGTCGGTGATCCGCGGCACGTTGGTGATGACGCTACGGCCGGGCGCGAGCAGGGCCGCGGCCATGAGCTTCAGCGCCGAGTTCTTGGCGCCCACCACGTGCACGGTCCCGGTCAGCCGGGCGCCACCGCGGACCCGGATGACATCGACGTCGCCGACCGCCGGATCGCCCGCGTCCCCGGGCCCCACGCCGGCCGGCCAGCCGGACCCCGGCCGTGCCGGGATGGTCAGGTCCGGTATCCGTAGGCTGTGCGTCATGGCCGTCCACCTCACGCGCATCTACACCAAGGCCGGCGACGCCGGCACGACCAGGCTGAACAACAACGAAGAGGTTCCGAAGACCGACCCGCGGATCGCCGCGTACGCGGACGTCGACGAGTGCAACGCGGCGATCGGCGTCGCGCTCGCTCTCGGCCAGCTCGACGATGAGCTGCGGACGGTCCTCGGGTCGATCCAGAACGACCTGTTCGACGTGGGCGCCGACCTGGCCACCCCGGTCGAGCCGGACCCGAAGTATCCGCCGCTGCGGGTCACCGAGGAGTACGTCGAGCGCCTCGAGGGCTGGTGCGACGGGTACAACGCACGCCTGAGCAAGCTCGACTCCTTCATCCTCCCCGGCGGCACCGCGGGCGCGGCGCTGCTGCACGTGGCGCGGACGATCGCCCGGCGCGCCGAGCGTGCGGCGTGGGCCCTGGTGGCGCACGACCCCGATCGGACCAGCTCTCTCCCGGCAAAGTATCTCAACCGGCTCTCCGATCTGCTCTTTATCCTGTCAAGAACGGCAAATCCGGCCGGAGATGTGCTATGGGTGCCGGGCGGTGAGCGCTGACCGCGCAGCCGTCGGCTCCCCGCACCGGCGCGCTGCACCACGTCGAGGTCTGGGTACCCGACCTGCCGGCCGCCATCCGTAGCTGGGGCTGGCTCCTCGGCGAGTTGGGGTGGACGCCGTTCCAGGAGTGGCCCGCGGGCCGCTCCTGGCGGCTCGGCCCGACGTACCTGGTGCTGGAGTGCTCCCCCGCGCTGTCCGGACCGGCCCACGACCGCCTCGCCCCCGGCCTCAACCACCTGGCCTTCCACGCCGGCCCGCCGGCCGCCGTCGACCGCCTGGTCGCGGCGGCGCCGGCGCACGGCTGGTCACTGCTCTTCCCGGACCGCCATCCGCGCGCCGGCGGCCCGGGAACGTACGCCGCCTACCTCGCCGACGACCAGGGGTACGAAGTCGAACTCGTCGCCTCGCCACCGAACTAGGCAGCCGGCCGCCTGGACCGGACCGGTGCGGCGGGCGCGGGCGACGTCAGGCGGCGGGCCAGTCCTGAGCGGCCAGACGCGGCGAGACCGCCCCCGGAGGGGCGGCCTCGAGCCAGGAGAGGAACCCGGTTACGGTGGAGCGCGCCATGGCGATCTCGACCGGGGCGTGGTGACTGGTACAACGCAGGATCACCCAGTCGGCGGGCATCGCGAACCGCTCCTGCCCCTCGGGCAGCCGGCGGCGCTCCACCGCCAGGCCCTTGCGGGACAGGACCCGCTTGGGACGGAGGGCGAAGCTGAACATGCGGTACCAGCGGAGTTCGTCACCGACGAAGCGGCCGAAGCCGGGCGCCCAGCCCCGGCCGTCGAGCATGGTGGAGGTCCGGACGCTGAGCCGGATGATGCCTCCGCTGCGGGCGACCAGAGCCCGCCGGACGAAGAGGATCAGAAGCGCACCGAGGATGACGGCGACGCCGATTCCGATCCCTTCGACGATCTCCATCTGCGGCGGATGCTCAGCGGCCCTGCGCGGCGGAGGCCGGGGTGGCGCTCTCGGCCAGGACGGTCACGCCCTCGTCGCTCACCGACAGGAAACCGCCGGCCACCTCGTAGGCGATCTGCTCGCCGCCGGCCAGCTTGATGCGCACCTGACCGGGCTCGGCGAGCTGGCCGAGCAGGGGCGCGTGCCCCGGCAGCACACCCAGCTCACCCTCGGTCGTCCGGGCGACGACCATCTCGGCCTCGCCGGACCAGACCTTCTCCTCGACGGCTACGAGCTCGACGTGAAGCTGCTGTGCCACGCTGTCTCCTTGCTGCGGCGGCGGGTTGCCGAAAGTCTAGTCTCGCCACCTGCGGGCCCGTAACGCGGGTGGCGAGACCTACGCCACTCGGGCCCGTGCCGGGAACGCGTACGGTGGTCAGCTCGCCTTGTTCTGGAACTTCGGGTGCTCCAGTAGGAACGCGTCGAGCTGCTCGTTCTCCAGGGCGTCGAAGAAGTCCTGCACGGCTGGTTCGAAGCGCTCGCCCCGGTACTTCCCGTTCTCGATGATGCCGCCGCCCGGCAGCTTGATCATCTGGATGCTGTTCGGGCGGAGGTTCTTCAGCGCCAGACCGAAGTCGACGACGCTGTGCCCCCGGCCGTTGAAGACAAGCGACTGGCCGGCGGCCCGGAGCACCCGGTCCAGCTTGATCGGGTTGGTCACCACGTCGGCGCTGAAGGCCTGGCTCGCCATCGCCTTGACGAACTGCTGCTGGTGGCGCTGGCGGCCGTAGTCGCCGTCCGGAACGCCGTTCTTCGGGTAGCGCTGCCGGACGTAGTCCAGCGCCTGCCAGCCCTCCAGGTGCTGCTTGCCCTTCTCGTAGACGGCCTGCGGGCCCAGGTAGCCCCCGCCGCCGGGCCGGAGCTCGCGGTGCGTGCCGTCGGGGCGGCGGTGTTCCGAGCGCACCTCGCGCTCGATGTTCATGGTGACGCCGCCCATCGCGTCGACGATCTTGATGAAGCCGCTGAAGTTGATGATCGCACCGGCGTCGAACCGCTCGATCCCGGTCACCTGCTGGACCGTCTTCGCGAGCAGCTCGAAGCCCTGCGCCGCGCTCGGGTTCTCACCCTGCTTGCGGCTGCCGTAGGACATGGCGGCGTTCAGCTTGTCCTGGCCGCCGTTGTAGCCGGCCTTCTCGAAGCGCGGGATGTCGACGTAGAGGTCACGCGGCAGGGAGAACAGGTACCCCCGGTCGAGCCCCTCCGGCACGTGCAGCACCATGATCGAGTCGGCCAGCGGCGGCTGCTCCGGCCTACGGGGGTCGATGCCGACCAGCAGGATGTTGAGCGGGCCCTTGATGTCGCTCTTGCGTTCCTTTGCGCCGGCCGCCTGGTCGCCGAAGAGGTCCGCCTTGCCCACGGCGCCCTCGTAGCGGGCCATCAGCACCTCGGTGCCCGCCAGCGCGACACCGCTCAGGAGCATCAGGACGGCGCCGAACACGGTGCAGACCCGGGCCCAACGCGGCACGCCCGCCCACACGGACGGCTTCTTCGCCCTGCCGCCGTTGCCGGCCTTACCCACGATCATCTCCGTTCGTCACGCCCACGATCAGGAGACGGGCGCACGCAGCCGATTGGTTGCACGGTTCCGCGCGCAGTCACGAAAGCGCGCGCATGAACGGTACCTCGCACCCGGCATGATCGCCGACCGCCGGAAACGGACAGTGATCGTGGTGGGACCGGAAGATGAACGGGAGGCCGTCCCGAGGGGGACGGCCTCCCGGTCGCCGCGGGTGGTGCCCGGCGGCGGTCGCCAGCGGCGGGGCTCAGCCCTGCGCCATCAGCTCCTTGGCCTTGCGCTCCAGGTCCTCCAGACCGCCGCACATGAAGAAGGCCTGCTCGGGGAAGTGGTCGTACTCGCCCTCGCTGATCTTCTTGAAAGCCTCGATGGTCTCCTGGATCGGGACCGTCGAGCCCGGCACGCCGGTGAACTGCTCGGCGGCGTAGGTGTTCTGCGACAGGAAGCGCTCGATCCGGCGGGCCCGGCCGACGGTGAGCTTGTCCTCCTCGGAGAGCTCCTCGATACCGAGGATGGCGATGATGTCCTGCAGGTCCTTGTAGCGCTGCAGGATCCGCTTGACCTCGGTGGCCACCGCGAAGTGCTCCTCGCCGACGAACTCCGGGGCGAGGATCCGGGACGAGGACGCCAGCGGGTCCACGGCCGGGTAGATGCCCTTGTCGGAGATCGACCGCTCCAGGTTGGTGGTCGCGTCCAGGTGGGCGAACGTGGTGGCCGGCGCCGGGTCGGTGTAGTCGTCGGCGGGCACGTAGATCGCCTGCATCGAGGTGATGGCCTGGCCCCGGACGGAGGTGATCCGCTCCTGGAGCTCGCCCATCTCGTCCGCCAGGGTCGGCTGGTAACCCACGGCGCTCGGCATCCGGCCGAGCAGCGTGGACACCTCGGAACCGGCCTGGGTGAAGCGGAAGATGTTGTCGATGAAGAGCAGCACCTCCTGCTTCTGCACGTCGCGGAAGTACTCCGCCATGGTCAGCGCGGAGAGGGCGACGCGCAGCCGGGTGCCCGGCGGCTCGTCCATCTGGCCGTAGACCAGCGCGGTCTTGTCGATGACGCCGGACTCGGTCATCTCGGCGATGAGGTCGTTGCCCTCGCGGGTGCGCTCACCCACGCCGGCGAAGACCGAGGTACCACCGAAGTTGCGGGCGACCCGGGTGATCATCTCCTGGATGAGCACCGTCTTGCCCACGCCGGCGCCGCCGAACAGGCCGATCTTGCCGCCCTTGACGTACGGGGCGAGCAGGTCGATGACCTTGATGCCGGTCTCCAGCATCTCGGTCTTCGGCTCTAGGTCCGCGAAGGCCGGGGCCTTGCGGTGGATCTGCCAGTGGTCGTCCGGGTTGAGCGTCTCGCCCTCGGTGAGGTTGAGGCACTCGCCGATCGCGTTGAACACGTGGCCCTTGACCGTGTCGCCCACCGGCACCTTGATCCCCGAGCCGGTGTCGCGCACCACGGCGCCACGGACCAGACCGTCGGTCGGCTGCATCGAGATGGCGCGGACCACGTTGTCACCCAGGTGCTGGGCGACCTCGAGGGTCAGCGTCTTCTCACCGCCGGAGAGGGTCACGTCCACGTGCAGGGCGTTGAACAGTTCCGGCATGGCGTCACGCGGGAACTCGGCGTCGACGACCGGGCCGATGACCCGGACCACGCGACCGGTGGCCGTCTTGGTCTCTACTGGGGCAGTCATCACACTTCACTTCCCGACGCGGCCAGCGCGTTCGCGCCGCCGACGATCTCACTGATCTCCTGGGTGATCCCGGCCTGGCGGGCCGAGTTCATCTCGCGCGTGTACTTCTCGATCATCTCTTCGGCGTTGTCCGTGGCGCTCTTCATCGCCCGCCGCCGGGCCGCCGACTCGCTCGCCGCCGACTCGATCAACGCCGCGTAGATCCGCGTGTTGATGTACTTCGGCAGCAGCGCGTCGAGCAGCGCCTCCGCCTCCGGCTCGAACTCGTACGCCGGGAGCAGGCCCTCGGACCGCGGCCGGTCCTCGACCTCCATCGGCCCGATGATCTTCGCGACCGGGGTCTGGGTCATCAGGGACTTGAACTCGGTGAAGACGATGTGCAGCTCGTCGATGCCGAGAATCCCGTCGGGCCCGGGGCCACCGTCGGCGTCGTCCGCGCCGGCCGAGAACGCCTTGATCAGCGTCTGGCCCACCTCGCGGGCGTCGGCGAAGGTCGGCTGCTCGGAGAACCCCGTCCAGTTCGCCTCGATCGGCCGGTTGCGGAACCGGTAGTACTGGACGCCCTTGCGGCCGATGACGTAGAGCACGGGCTCCTTGCCGTCGGCGCGCAGCCGGGCGATCAGCGACTCCGCGGTCTTGATGGCGTTGGTGCTGTAGCCACCGGCCAGGCCCCGGTCGCTGGTGACCAGGAGGACACCGGCCCGCCGCACGCGCTCACGCGGGGTGAGCAGCGGGTGGTCGATCCGCGCGTTGGACGCCAGCGCCGTGAGCACCCCGGTGATGGCCCGGGCGTACGGCAGGGACGCCTCCACCCGGGCCTGGGCCTTGGCGATGCGGCTCGTCGCGACGAGCTCCATCGCCTTGGTGATCTTCTTCATCGACTTCGCCGCGCGGATCCGTTGGCGAAGTACGCGTACCTGGGCGGCCATCGGTCAGCTCTCGGCCGGACGGTCGGTGGTGCCGTCGCGGAACCGGGTCACCGTCTCGCGGTTCTCCTCGCCCTCCAGCGGGGCCGCCGCGGGCTCGTTGATCCGCCGCTCCTCGTCCTTGCCGAGGAAGAGCTTCTTGAACTCGGTGATCGCCGAGTCGAGCGAGCCGATGATCTCGTCGTCCCACTTGTTGTCCGCGATCCCCGCCAGGACGCCCTCATGCTTGTGGCGCAGGTACTGGAGGAACTCGGACTCGAAGCGCCGTACCTCGCCGACCGGGATGTCGTCGAGCTTGCCCTCGGTGCCGGCCCAGACCGAGACGACCTGCTCCTGCACCGGGTACGGCGAGTAGTTCGGCTGCTTGAGCAGCTCGACCAGGCGGGAGCCGCGCTCCAGCTGGGCCCGGGAGGCCTTGTCCAGGTCGGAGGCGAAGGCGGCGAACGCCTCCAGCTCGCGGTACTGGGCCAGGTTCAGCCGCAGCGAACCGGCGACCTTCTTCATCGGCTTCACCTGCGCGGCGCCACCGACCCGGGAGACCGAGGTGCCGACGTTGATGGCCGGCCGGACGCCCTGGTTGAACAGGTCGGTCTCCAGGAAGATCTGGCCGTCGGTGATGGAGATGACGTTGGTCGGGATGAACGCCGAGATGTCGTTCGCCTTGGTCTCGATGATCGGCAGACCGGTCATCGAGCCGCCACCCATCTCGTCGGAGAGCTTCGCGCAGCGCTCCAGCAGGCGGGAGTGCAGGTAGAAGACGTCACCCGGGTACGCCTCGCGGCCCGGCGGGCGGCGCAGCAGCAGCGACACGGCCCGGTACGCCTCGGCCTGCTTGCTCAGGTCGTCGAAGACGATCAGGACGTGCTTACCGCCGTACATCCAGTGCTGGCCGATGGACGAGCCGGTGTACGGGGCCAGGTACTTGAAGCCGGCCGGGTCGGAGGCCGGGGAGGCGACGATGGTCGTGTACTCCATCGCGCCCGCCTCCTCCAGGATGCCCTTGATCGAGGCGATCGTGGAGGCCTTCTGGCCGACGGCGACGTAGATGCAGCGGACCTGCTTCTTCGGGTCGCCGGAGCGCCAGTTGTCGCGCTGGTTGAGGATGGTGTCCAGGGCGACCGTGGTCTTGCCGGTCTTCCGGTCACCGATGATCAGCTGCCGCTGGCCCCGGCCGATCGGCGTCATGGCGTCGACGGCCTTGATGCCGGTCTGCATCGGCTCGGAGACGGACTGGCGGGACATCACGTTCGGGGCCTGGAGCTCCAGCTCCCGGTAGCCCTCGTTCGGGATCTCGCCGAGGCCGTCGATCGGCTGGCCGAGCGCGTTGACCACGCGGCCGAGGAAGGCGTCGCCGACCGGCACGGAGAGCACCCGGTTGGTGCGCTTGACGCGCTGCCCCTCCTCGATGCCGGCGTAGTCGCCGAGGACGACGACACCGATCTCCCGGACGTCGAGGTTCAGCGCCACGCCGAGCGTGCCGTCCTCGAACTCCAGGAGCTCGTTGGTCATGGTCGAGGGCAGGCCCTCGACGTGGGCGATGCCGTCGCCGGCGTCGGCGACGGTGCCGACCTCCTCGCGGGAGACGTCGGACGAGATGGAGGAGACGTAGCGCTCCAGGGCGCCGCGGATCTCCTCCGTCGAGATGGTCAGCTCGGCCATCCTCTGCTTCCTTAAGTATCAGGGGCCCGGGATACCTAGTACCGACCGGTCCGAATGGCGTCTAGTCAGGGCGCTGGCGCGGCGGCGCCGGCTCAGCGCTTCGCGAGCGCGTTGCGGGTCTCGTTGAGGCGGCGCAGGACGGTGCCGTCGTACAGGTCGGAGCCGACCTGGACGCTCACGCCACCGAGCACCTCGGGGTCCACCGTCTGCTTGACGGAGACCTCCCGACCGTATATGGCGGAGAGGCTCGCGCCCAGCCGGCGCTCCTCCTCCTCGCTCAACGGGGCCGCGACGGTCACGTACGCCACCTGCCGGTCACGCCGGTCGGCGGCGAGCTCGACCAGCCGGGTGAGCGCGCCGTGGAAGTTGCGTCCCCCGAACCCGGCGAGCGCGATCCCGACGAGGCGTCCGGTGACCGGACGGGCCTTGCCGGCGAGCAGCCCGTCGACAAGCATGGCCCGCTGCTCGACGGGGGCCATCGGGTCGGAAAGCGCGTTGGACAGCTCCGGAGAGCCGGCGACGACCTGCCCGAAGCGGAACAGCTCGTCCTCGACCTCACCCAGCTCGCCGGCCTTGTCGGCGCTGGCCAGGAGCGCCTCGATGCCCAGCCGCTCGGCGCCGTCGAGAAGCTCCGACGGAGCCGACCAGCGACCGGAGACCAGGGCGGTCAGCAGGTCGAGCGTGTCCGCGCCGACCTTGCCGCCGAGGATTCCGGTGAGCAGGCCGACCCGGTCCTCGCCCGAGCGGGCCGGGTCGGAGAGCGCCCGGCGCAGCCGCGGCTCGCGCCGCAGCAGCGTGGCGACGGACAGGAGCTCGTCGGCGGTGGCGGCCACCGCCGACGGCTCCGCGCCACGGACGTACGCGTCGAGGCGGTCGGCCGCGACCTTGTACGACTCCCGGCTGGCGGCCTGCATCAGCGGGCCCCCGCGCTCTCGAGACCGCTCAGGAACCGGTCGACGGTGCCCTTGCGGCGCGCCTCGTCGGCGAGCGACTCACCGACGATCTTGCTGGCCAGGTCGACCGCCAGCGCGCCGACCTCGGTGCGCAGCTCGCGCACGATGGTGGCCCGCTCGGCGGCGAGCTGCTCCCGGCCGGCCGCGATGATCCGGTCGGACTCCTCCCGCGCCTTGGCGAGGACGTCCTGGCGGATGCCCTCGGCGTCGGCCCGGGCGTCGTCCCGGATCTTGGCGGCGTCGGTACGCGCCTCGGCGAGCTGCGCCCGGTACTGCTCGAGGAGCTGGTTCGCCTCGGCCTGCGCGGCCTCGGCACGCTTGATGCCCCCCTCGATGGCGTCGACCCGCGCCTGGAACGTCTGCTCCATCCGCGGGAAGACGAACTTCATCAGCACGAAGGCGAGCAGACCGAAGGCGACGAGCCCGACCACGATCTCCTGCCAGATCGGCACGATCGGGTTGTGGGCGGACTCACCACCCTCTGCGGCGAGGAAGAACATGGATGACCTCCCGGTCTTCGGGCCGAATTAGAGGTTGCCCTGCCAGATGAAGCCGAACGCGATACCCAGCAGCGCGAGCGCCTCGATGACGGCGAAGCCGATCCAGACGTACGGCAGGGTCATCCGGGACGACTCCGGCTGGCGGGCGGTCGACTGGATGTAGGCGGCGAAGACCAGGCCGACGCCGATGCCCGGGCCGATGGCGGCGAGGCCGTAGCCGATGGCGGCGGTGCTGCCCTCTACCGCGGCGACGATGTCCATTAGTGGTTCCTCCTGGTTATCACGCGTGACGGTCACGCGGGACGACAACGGTTGGTGCGGGTTGGATCAGTGTTCGTCGGCGAGCGCGCCCTGCACGTAGCTCGCGGTCAGGACCGTGAAGACGTACGCCTGCAGGACGATCACCAGGAACTCGAGGAAGGTGAGCGCGACGGTCATCGCCCAGGACAGCACCGACACCGGTGCCAGCCAGACGTTGGCGTTCAGCATCGCGAAGCCGCCGAGCGTGAAGACCAGCAGGAGCATGTGGCCGGCGAACATGTTCGCGAAGAGACGGACGGCCAGCGAGAACGGCCGCACGAGGAAGGTCGAGAAGAACTCGATCGGGATCAGCAGCGGCAGGATGTACCAGGGCGCCGGCGGGATCAGCGAGTTCTTGAAGAACTTGCCGGCGCCGTGGTGACGGATGCCGGCGTAGATGAAGAGCACGTAGCTGATCACGGCGAGGAACGCCGGGAAGGCGATATGCGAGTTCGGCGAGATCTGCAGGAACGGAACGATCGCGAAGAAGTTGGTCAGCAGGATGAAGCAGAAGAGCGTGGTGAAGTACGGCGCGAACCGCACCCCCGCGTGCCCGATCATGTCGACCGCGATGTTGTTCCGCACGAAGCCGTAGACGGACTCGGCGAGCCACTGCTTCTTCGTCGGCACCAGCTGCGGCTTCCGGTAGCTGGCCAGGAAGAAGATGATAAGGATGCCGACGGCGAGCCACACCATCGCCGTGATCTTGGTGAACCAGTAGGAGTTCTCCGCACCCCACGGCACGATGCTGGGCAGGTAGAAATCCTCCACGCTGGGAGGGAAAGCTGCCTCGCCCTGTGCCAGGACGTTCGCCTGTCCGAACACCGCGTCCCTTCCTAAGTAGGCGTGCCGAGCTTGCGGACGACCAGGATGATTCCCCCGGCCATGCCGAGCACGACGCCGATCCCGGTGGCGACGCCACCGGTGCCGAGCCACCTGTCGACCAGCCAGCCGATGAAACCCCACACGAGCATGCCCGCGATCAGGTAGGAGAGCGCGGTCCAACCCTGGCCGGCACCGGACGGAACATCGTCCGGGCCGCCGCTGGGTCGGGGGGTTTGGTCACCAGCCATGACGGGGCGAACGATATCAGCCGGGAAGACGAGGCTGTGCCTCACCCCCCGCACAACCGTCGTTGTGTGGGCGTCTGGCAACCAGCGTCGTCTGGAGGCACGCTACTCCCGTTCGGCCACCTAGAGAATGACCCATGCCGGACACATTTTGCCGGCGTCCGAGGTGTGGGACGGACCTCTAGACCGACCGGCGTGCGTGGACGGTGGTCAGCCACCAGATGTGCACGCCGGTCCACACCACCACCCCGGCGGCGATGCCGAGGCAGAGCGGGATCAACCCGGCCCAGCCGGTCGAGGCCACGCCGACCATCACCACGCCGAGCAGGGTGAACTTCGCCGCGTACAGGCCGAGGCCGAACGGGAGCACGAGCTGCGGGTTGACGCTGTCCGCCCAGGCCAGCACGACGGTGGTGAGGGTGTAGCTGGCGGCGGTCACGGCGACGCCGAGCGCCGCGCCCAGGGCCGCGTCGGTGCCGCCGGCGAGCGCGCCGGCCACCGCGGCCGCCGCCGCGAGCAGGCCGCTGGCGGCCAGCAGCACCGGCAGGTGCCGCAGCCGCCACCGCCGGTCGTCGGCCGTCGGCGCCGCCGGCCCGCGCACCTCCGGCTCAGCCACGGGGGTACGCCGGGAAGTCGGCGACCAGCTCGGCCACCTCGGTGGACACCCGGGCCAGCCCGTCGGCCCCACCCGCGGCGGCGGGGTCGGTGCGGACCGCCCGGGCGATCAGGCCGGCGATCCGGCGCATCTCCGGCTCGCCCATGCCCTGGGTGGTGACGCTCGGCGTGCCGACCCGGATGCCGGAGGCGGTCATCGGCTTCTCCGGGTCGTACGGGATGGCGTTCTTGTTCAGCGTGATGCCGGCGGCGTCGCAGCGCGCCTCGGCCTCGGCCCCGGTCACGCCGAGTTCCCGCAGGTCGAGCAGGGCGAGGTGGGTGTCGGTGCCCCCGGAGACCGGGCGCATCCCCTCGTCGGCGAGGCCGGCGGCGAGCGCCTGGGCGTTGCGGACCACCTGGGCGGCGTACCCCCGGAAGGCGGGCTGCGCGGCCTCGCGCAGCGCGACCGCCTTGGCCGCGACGGCGTGCATCAGCGGGCCGCCCTGGGTGAACGGGAAGACCGCCTTGTCGACGCGCTGGGCCAGCGACTCCCGGCAGAGGATCATGCCTCCGCGCGGGCCGCGCAGGACCTTGTGGGTGGTGAAGCAGACGACGTCGGCGTGCGGCACCGGCGACGGGATCGCCCCGCCGGCGACCAGCCCGATGAAGTGCGCGGCGTCGACCATGAGGTACGCGTCGACCTCGTCGGCGATCTCACGGAAGCGCGCGAAGTCGATCAGCCGGGGGTAGGCCGTCGCGCCACAGATGATCATCTTTGGCCGGTGGGCGAGGGCCAGGTCGCGTACCTCGTCGTAGTCGATCAGCTCGGTGTCCCGCCGGACGGTGTAGCCGACGGTGGCGAACCACTTGCCGGAGAAGTTCACCCGGCTGCCGTGGGTGAGGTGCCCGCCGTGCGGCAGGTCCATGGCGAGCACGGTGTCGCCGGGCTGGACCAGGGCGGCGTACGCGGCCAGGTTGGCGCTCGCGCCGGAGTGCGGCTGCACGTTGGCGTGCTCGGCGTCGAACAGCTCCCTCGCCCGGGCGATCGCGATCTCCTCGGCCCGGTCCACCTCGGCGCAACCGCCGTAGTAGCGCCGGCCCGGGTAGCCCTCGGCGTACTTGTTCGTGAGCGTCGAGCCGAGCGCGGCGAGGACGGCCGGCGAGGTCAGGTTCTCGCTGGCGATGAGCTGCAGACCGCCACGCAGCCGGGCCAGCTCGCCGAGGACCACGTCGGCGATCTCCGGGTCGGTCGCCCGTAACTGGTCGAAGTCCGGTCCCCAGTAGGTCGGCGCCGTGTCGATGTCCACGACGCCAGAGTCTATGGGGCGGCACACTGGAGGTTGTGCGATGCCTGGTCACCGGAGCGACGGGTTACATCGGCGGGCGCCTCGCGCCCCGCCTGCTGACCGAGGGGCACGACGTACGCTGCCTGGTCCGCAGGGCCGGCCGGCTGCGGGACGTGCCGTGGGCGTCGCGGGCCGAGGTCGTCGAGGCCGACCTGCGAAAGCCGGAGACGCTGGGGCCCGCCCTGGCGGGGATCGACGTCGCGTACTACCTGGTGCACTCGCTCGGCCAGGCGGGGTTCGAGGCCGCCGACCGGGAGGCGGCCACCAACTTCGCCGCGGCGGCGCGCGCCGCCGGCGTACGCCGGATCGTCTACCTGGGCGGGCCGGAGCCGCCGGCCGGCGTCGAGGTCCACTCGCCGCACCTGCGCTCCCGGGCGGAGGTGGGGCGGATCCTGCTGGCGAGCGGCGTGCCGACGGCGGTGCTGCGCGCGGCGGTCATCATCGGCTCGGGCTCGGCCTCCTTCGAGATGCTGCGCTACCTGACCGAGCGGTTGCCGGGCATGGTGACCCCGCGCTGGGTCCGCAACCGGATCCAGCCGATCGCGGTCCGGGACGTGCTGCGCTACCTGGTCGGCGCCGCCGGCCTGCCGCCGGAGGTCAACCGCGGCTTCGACGTCGCCGGGCCGGACGTGCTCACGTTCCACGACATGATGCAGCGGTACGCGCGGGTGGCCGGCCTGCGGCGGCGGGTCATCCTGCCGGTCCGCGTGCTGAGCCCGGCGCTCTCCTCCTACTGGGTCGGGCTGATCACGCCGGTGCCGAACGCGATCGCCCGGCCGCTGGTGGAGAGCCTGGTCCACGAGGCGGTGGCGCACGAGCACGACATCGCCGCGTACGTGCCCGACCCGCCGGGCGGGTTGACCGGCTTCGACCAGGCGGTCGGGATGGCCCTGGCCAAGGTCCGCGACGGGCAGGTGGAGACCCGCTGGTCCACGGCGGTCGGCTCGGGCGCGCCGGCCGAGCCGCTGCCCAGTGATCCCCAGTGGTCGGGCGGCACGTCCTACACGGACGTGCGGGAGCGGGCCGTGGCCGCCCCGCCGGACGCGCTCTGGCGGGTGATCGAGAGCGTCGGCGGCGAGCACGGGTGGTACTCGTTCCCGCTGGCCTGGTCGGTGCGCGGCTGGCTGGACCGGCTGATCGGCGGGGTGGGGCTGCGCCGGGGCCGGCGCGACCCGCACCGCCTCCAGGTCGGTGAGGCGCTGGACTTCTGGCGGGTGGAGGAGATCGTCCCCGGCGAGATGCTGCGGCTGCGCGCCGAGATGCGCCTGCCCGGCCGGGCCTGGCTGGAGATGCGGGTGCTGCCGGGCGACGGCGGCGGCAGCCGGTACCAGCAGCGCGCCGTCTTCCTGCCGCGCGGCTTGTCCGGCCACGCCTACTGGGGCGCGGTGGCGCCGTTCCACGCGGTGGTCTTCGGCGGGATGGCGCGCAACATCGCCCGGAGCGCGGAGGCGGCGGAGCTCGCCGTCGCTAGTCGCCCCTCCGCCCACCGGTGACCTCGAAGGCGGTCACCTCGCTGGGCGGCACGAAGTCCAGCACCGGCTGATCGCGCAGGACGAACGACATCAGCTCGGACACGGCACCCACCATCCGGCTCTGCACCGTCCGGCCGACCGGGTCCCGGGGGTCGTCCGGGTTGGCGGCGATCGCCGCGACCGCGAGCTGGGGCGTGAAGGCGACCACGGTCTCCGTGCCGTACCCCTCGGAGCTACCGGTCTTGCCGGCCACCGGACGGCCGAGCTGCCGGCGCAGGCTCTCCGCGGTGCCGCCGTCGCACCCCCGGTACATCGACCGGTCGCCGACCGGGCAGCGCGCCGCGTCCGCCGCCGCCCGGGCCACCTCCCGGTCCACCACCTGCCGACAGTCCGGCTGCCCGGCGGCGACCGGCCGCCCCGCCGCGTCGATGATCTTCACGACCGGCAGCGGCGCGCACCAGGTCCCCTCGGCCGCCACCGTGGCGTACGCGTTCGCCACGTCGAGCGGGGTGGTCGCCGACACGCCCAGCGTGAACGGCCCCCACTCGCGGGCGCCGTGGCGGGCCAGCCGCTCGTCGTCCGGGGCCCGGAACACGATGCCCAGCCGCTCGGCCATCTCCACCACCCGGTCCGCGCCGACCCGTTCGGTCAACCAGACGAAGTACGTGTTGACCGACAGGCCGAACGCGCTCCACATCGTGTGCTCGCCGTCCATCGACGAGTTGGCGTTGCGCGGGCACCAGTACCCGTCGCAGCTCGTCGGGCCGGTCACCGGGTAGCCGGTCAGGATCCGGTCGGGTGCGTCGAATTCGGTGCTCAGCGGCAGGCCCGACTCCAGCGCGGCCAGCACGGTGAACAGCTTGAACGTGCTGCCGGCCTGGTAGCCCTGGATCGCACCGCCGCCGGCCACCAGCTGGTTCACCGTGTTCGGGCGGTTCTTCGACCCGTTCGGGTTGGCGTCCACGCTGTAGTTCCGGTTCACCGCCATGGCCAGCACCCGGCCGGTGCCGGGCTGGACCACCGCGGTCGGCAGCGCGTACGGGGATTCCGCCGGATAGATCCGCCGGACCTGCTCGGTGGCGGCCCGCTGCACCGCCGGGTCCAGCGACGCCACGATCGAGTAGCCGCCCCGGCGCAGCGCGAGCTGCCGCTCGTCGACGGTCTTGCCGAACGCGTCCTGGGCGTTCCACCAGCGGGTGAACCAGTCGCAGAAGAAACCCCAGTCGTTGTGCGCAGCCGGCACCGCCGTGCAGTCGTTCGGGGTCTCGCTGGGCCGCAGCGCGAGCGGCTCCGCGTTGGCCCCGGCCGCCTCGGCGGCCTGGATCTGGCCGGTCTCGACGAGTTGGCCCAGCACGTACGCCCGGCGCTGCACGGCGGCGTCGGCGTCGCCGTTGATCGGGTCGTCGGTGTCCGGCGAGCGGACCAGGCCGGCGAGCAGCGCCGCCTCGGCCAGGGTCAGGTCGGCCGGCGACTTGGAGAAGTAGCGCTTGCTCGCGGCGGCCACCCCGTACGCCCCGGCGCCGAAGTAGGCGATGTTGAGGTACCGGGTGAGGATCTCGTCCTTGCCCAGCTCGCGTTCCAGCGCGAGGGCGTACCGCATCTCCTGGACCTTGCGCGTCGCGCTGATCTCGGTGGCCGCGCGGCGCTGGCGCTCGGTCAGCCGCGGGTCGCTGGACAGCACGTTGCGGACGTACTGCATGGTCAGGGTGGACGCGCCCTGGCGGCTTCCGCCGCTGCTGTTGGCGGTGAGCGCCCGGATCACCCCACGCAGGTCCACACCGCTGTGCTCGTGGAACCGGGCGTCCTCGGCGGCGATGATCGCCTGGCGCATCACCGGGGCCACCTCGTGCAGCGGCACGTCCACCCGGTCCTCCTGGTAGAAGGACGTGATGAGCGTGGTGCCGTCGCTGGCGTACAGGTTGGACCGCTGGGCGGTCGGCGGCGTCCTCAGCGTGTTCGGCAGCTCCGAGTAGGGCGCGGCGAGCGCCGAGAAGCCGACCCCGAACACCAGCGCGGCCGGCAGGGCCGCCGCGGCGAGCACGAGGCCGGCCAGGACGCCGGCGAGCAGGACGGTCATGATCTTGTCAAGGTGTGCCCGGGTCATGCGCTCTCCCCGCAGGAGCCGTCAGGACCCACCAAGAATGACCTGAATGTGCCTCTTGTCCGCCTCGTTCGCCCGCCGGGTAACCCGGGTGGGTTACGCCCCGCCTACGGCAGCAACGCCCCCGCCAACGGGTGGACCGTCTCCTCGATCTCGTCCGCGACCCGGCTGAAGCACTGGTCGCCCCGGCCCCACGGGTCGTCGAGATCGTCGGTCGGCAGCGGGCCGGCACCCGCCCGGGCGGCGTGGGCCGCCCGCACCAGGGCCACGCCCCGCTCGTACACGGCCTCGGGTGTCGGCTCGGCCGGCGGCAGGTCGGCCGCGTCCACCGCGGCGAGCAGCCGGCCGAACTCGCCCAGCACGAACGTGCGGGACGCCGCGTCCGGACGCAGCGCGACCACGTACTCCTGCTGGTCGGCCGTCGCGGTGAGCACGAGATCGGCGGCGTCGATGTGGTCCGAGCGCAACTTGCGGGCGGCGAAGCCCTCGGCGCTGCCGCCCCGCGCGGCGACCTGCCGGGCCGCCGGTGGGTTCATCTCCTCGCCGGCGTGCCAACCGCCGGTGCCGGCGCTGTGGCTGTGCAGGAGGTCGTCCGCGCCGGCCGGATCCGACCCGCGCCGCTGGAGCCGCTCCCGGACAGCCAGGACCAGCAGCCGCTCCGCCATCGGGGAACGGCAGATGTTGCCCATGCACACGTGCAGAACGGTGAACGGAGGCACTCAGGCCACCCGGCTCTCGGCGATGTCCGGTACCACCTCACGCAGCCGGTCCAGCCCGATGGCACCCGCGCGGACCAGCTGGGGCACCTCACCCGTCAGGTCCACGATGGTGCTCGGCACCGGATCCACGGCGGGACCGGCCTCCAGGTAGGCGCGCACCGAGTACGCGAGCTGGTCGCGCGCCGCCTCCGCGGTGGTCGCGGCGGGCTGGCCGGTCTTGTTGGCCGAGGCCACCGCCATCGGGCCGGTCTCCCGAAGGACCTCCAGCGCCACCGGGTGCAGCGGCATCCGCACCGCCACCGTCCCCGACGCCTCCCCCAGGTCCCAGCGGAGGCTCGGCGAGTGCTCGACCACGATGGTCAGCGCGCCCGGCCAGAACGCCTCCACGAGGTCGCGGGCCGCCCGGGGCAGCGAGAAGACCAGGCCGTCGAGGGTGTGCCGGGAACCGATGAGCACCGGCGGCGGCGCCGGCCGGCCGCCCTTCGCGTCGAGCAGGGCCTTGACCGCGTACGGGGTGAACGCGTCCGCGCCGACACCGTAGACCGTGTCGGTCGGCAGCACGACCAGCTCACCGTTGCGGACCGCCTCGATGGCCGCCGCGATGCCGCGGTCCCGGTCGGCGGGCGACCGGCAGTCGTAGAGCATCACGAGGAAGCAGTCTGCCACGCCCGGGCACGACCGGCGTGCGGGCCGCCCGTCCGGGCCGGGCGCGCCGGCGGCCGGACCGCCCCGCGCGGGCTAGCCGTCCGCCGGTCGCCGCGTCGCGGTGACGAACCGGGGCCGGCCGGTGAGGTCGGCGTGGTCGGCGATCGAGACGTACCGGCCGTCGTCGGTGAGCAGCCGGGGCACCACCTCGCCGTGCGTGTCGTCGTGCTCCACGCCCAGCACGCCGCCCGGGCGCAGCAGCACCGCCGCCCGGGCCACCACCGGCCGGATCACGGCCAGCCCGTCGGCGCCGCCGAAGACGGCGCCGGCCGGATCGTGCCGGCCGACCTCCGGAGGGACGACCACCTCCGCCGGAACGTACGGCGGGTTGCACAGCAGCACGTCCACCCGGCCCGCCAGGTCGGCGAGCAGGTCCGCCCCGGTGACGTCGGCGGCCACCACCTCCACCGGCCGGTCCCCCGCGCCGGCCCGGTCAGCGGCGTTGCGCCGCAACCAGGACAGCGCCTCCGGGGCGCCCTCCACCGCCACCACGCGGGCCGCCGGGACCTCCTGGGCCACCGCCAGCGCGATCGCCCCGGAGCCGCTGCACAGGTCGACCACCAGCGGCGCCGTGCCGCGACGCGCCTGCTCGACGCCCCAGCCGGCGAGCAGCTCGGTCTCCGGACGGGGAACGAAGACGCCCGGACCGACCGCCAGTTCCAGGTGGCGGAAGGCCGCGACCCCCGTGATGTGCTGCAACGGCTCGCGGTCGGCCCGCCGCGTCACCAGGGCGTCGAACCGGTCGCGCTGCGCCGACGTGAAACCGTCCGCCAGCGCCAGCCGCCCCCGCGGCACCCCCAGCACGTACGCGGCCAGCAGCTCCGCCTCCCCCCGCGCACCCTCGACACCGGCGTCGGCAAGCAGCCGGGCCGCGCGGGCGATCGCCGGGGCGGACCGCTCCCGGTTCGTCCCTTCGGACGGGTGTCGCGGCAGGGTGCTCACGACATAATCATGAAGCGTCGCGGCGGTCCGGCACGAGCCGGTGCGGCCAGGCGCACACCGACGGGAGGTCGCGGGTGGGTTGGCTCGACCGGGTCGGCGACCAGGTCGACGCCCTGACACGGGCACGGGCCCTGCAGGAGTCGAGCCGCTCCGCCGAGGCGTGGGCGATCCTCGAGCAGGTGCTCGCCACCACCACCGACCGGTACGCCCGCGCCGACGCGCTGGTGCAGCGCCTCTCCGCCGTGCTCAACCTGGGCCGCACGGCCGAGTACACGCGGGCCATCGAGGAGGCCACCAACGCCGTCCGCGACCTCGCCGAGCCGTACCTGCACGGGCACCTCAACGCGCTCGCCGCGCTAGCCGCCCACCATCAGGGCGCCCTGGACCGCTGCGTCACCCACCTGGTGCGGGCCGCCCGCGCGCTCGGAGCCGTCGAGGACCCCGACCGGGACACCGCCTGGGGCTGGCACGACCTGGCGATGGCCTACTCGTACCTCAGCTTCCACGGGTACGCCCTGGGCGCCATCGAGCGGGCCCGGCAGCTCGCGACGACCGCCGGTATCCCGGAGGAGACGTTCGCCGCCCCCGGCATCCGGCTGCGCAACGCCGTGGCGCTGGACCACAACGGCGACAGCGACGGCTGCCTGCGGGTGCTCCGCGACGTGGCCGGCGACCTGGAACGGTTCCTGCGCACCGGGCGGGCCGGGCGGCTGCGCCCGAGCAGCCTCGCGGCGTACGGCTACGCCGCCGCCCGGCGGGCGGCGCTGGGCGACCGGCTCGAGGTCGGCACGGACGCCGCCCCGGCCCGGTTGCTCGGCCACGGCGGGGACAGCTCCCGGGCCCGGGACATGCGGCAGCTCGGCGAGGTGTGCCTGGCCATCGCGGAGGGCCGCCCCATCGAGGCGGTCACCCGGCTGGACGCGGTGCAGGTCTCCAGCGAGACGCTGGGCGGGGCCGAGCCGGCCCGGCTGCGCAGCGTCGCCCTGAGCCGGGCCGGCGACCACGCCGCGGCGCACCGCGCCGACCGGCTGGCGTTCCGGCTCGCCGCGCAGCGCAACGACCGGCTGCGCGACGTCTACATCGACGGCATCGCCGCCCGCATCGACCACGAGGAGATGCGCCGCGAGGCGGCCCGCTACGAGGGCGAGGCGCTGACCGACCCGCTCACCGGCCTGCCCAACCGGCGCCGCCTGGAGCGCTACATCGGCACCGTGCTGGCCCGGGGCGAGCGGGTGGTGATCGGCGTCTGCGACCTGGACGGGTTCAAGGCGGTGAACACCCGCCACGGCCACCACTCCGGCGACCTGGTCCTGCAACGCGTCGCCGGGGTGGTCAACCGGGTGATGCGGCGGGGCGACTTCGTGGCCCGCTACGGCGGGGACGAGTTCGTGGTGGTCCTGCCCGGCGCGGGGATGACCGAGGCGGCCGAGGTGGCCCGACGGATCGAGTCCGCCGTCCGCACCGAGGACTGGGAGTCCCTCGTACCCGGCACCCCGGTCGGGGTCAGCATCGGCTTCGCCGAGGTGCCCGCCGGCGGCCCGGGCGTGCGGGACGCGCTGAGTGCCGCCTTCGAGGCCGCCGACCGGGAGATGCTGCGCGCGAAGAGCCACCCCCGCGCCTCCTGAGGTGCAAGGAAGGGCCCCCTGTTAACGCCTCCGGTAGAGGAAGGGCCCCTTGTTAACACTCGCCGTGCAACGCTTGGTCGGTCAGCGCCGGGCCAGCTCCGGGTCGCCCGCCAGGCGCGCGGCCCGGTCGGCCTCGGCGAGCGCGTCCAGCACACCGTCCAGGTCACCGGCGAGCGCCAGGTCGAGGTTGTACGCCGTGTAGCCGATCCGGTGGTCGGTGATCCGGTTCTGCGGGAAGTTGTACGTGCGGATCCGCTCCGAGCGGTCCACCGTCCGCACCTGCGCCTTGCGGGCGTCCGAGGCGGCCGCGTCGGCCTGCTCCTGCGCCGCCGCCAGGAGCCGGGCCCGCAGGATGCGCATCGCCTGCTCGCGGTTCTGCAACTGGGACTTCTCGTTCTGGCAGGAGACCACGATGCCGGTCGGCAGGTGGGTGATCCGGACCGCCGAGTCGGTGGTGTTCACCGACTGGCCGCCCGGTCCGGACGAGCGAAAGACGTCGATGCGCAGGTCGTTCGGGTCGATCGTCACGTCGACCTCCTCGGCCTCCGGCAGCACCAGCACGCCGGCCGCGCTGGTGTGGATGCGGCCCTGCGACTCGGTCACCGGGACGCGCTGCACCCGGTGCACGCCGCCCTCCCACTTGAGCCGGGACCACACGCCGTTGCCGCCCTCCGGCACGCCCTTGGTCTTGATCGCCAGCGAGACGTCCTTCACCCCGCCCAGGTCGGAGTCCTGCGCGTCGATGACCTCGACGAGCCAGCCGCGCCGCTCGGCGTACCGGGTGTACATGCGCAGCAGGTCACCGGCGAAGAGCGCGGACTCCTCGCCGCCCTCCCCCGCCTTGATCTCCACGATGACGTCCTTGGCGTCGTGCGGGTCGCGCGGGATGAGCAGCTCGGCGAGGCGCTCCTCCAGGGCCGGCAGGGTGCCCGCGATCGCCTCCGCCTCGGCGGCGAAGGCCGGGTCCTCGGCTGCCAGCTCCTTCGCCGCCGCCAGGTCCGCCCGGGCCTGCTCCAGCTCGGCGGCGGCCTTGTGCAGCGGCACCAGCTCCGCGTACCGGCGGCCGACCCGGCGGGCCGTGTTCTGGTCGGCGTGGATGGCCGGATCGGCCAGCCGCTTCTCCAGCTCGGCGTACTCGTCGAGGAGGGCGGCCAGACGCTCACTGCTCATGGACGGTGCTCCTTCGACGACGGCGCTGGATCGGGTCTTCCCCGGGGTCGCAATACGGACGGCGCCCGCGCCCGGTGGAGAACCGGACGCGGGCGCCGAACGGGACGTTACTTGCCCTTCTTGGCCTGAACCTTGGCGTACTTCTGCTGGAACTTCGCCACCCGGCCGGCGGTGTCCAGGACGCGCTGCTTGCCCGTGTAGAACGGGTGGCAGGCGCTGCACGTCTCGACGTGGATGGAACCGCCCTTGGCGGTGCTGCGGGTGGTGAAGGTGTTGCCGCAGGAGCAGGTGACGTCGGTGGTCACGTACTCCGGGTGGATGTTGGGCTTCATGTCGCCTCGGTCCTCTCGTGGATGGTCGCCGGGTCGCCCTCGTCACCGTGCGCGACGATGCGGGCGTGAACCGGAACCGGTGGCCGATTGACCAGTGTGCCATGGGCGTACGCCGACCCGGCAGTCGGGCCGCACAGAGGGTCCGGCATCGACAACGTACGCCCGTGCTTCCGCATTCCCGGCCCGCCGCCGGGCATTCACCCATGGCCGATCCGACGTACGACACGGAGTGACTGATGGCCCGCCTGATCGCCACCCGGGGACTGCCCGCCTCCGGCAAGACCACGTTCGCCCGGACCCTGCAACCGTCCGTGGTCCGGGTCAACCGGGACGACCTGCGCCGGATGCTGCACGGCGAGCGGCTCTTCACCCAGTGGGCGGAGGCGCAGGTGACCGCCGTGCAGCGGGCCCAGGTCGAGGCGTTGTTGAAGGCTCGGGCGGACGTCTGCGTCGACGACACCAACCTGCGTTCCCGGACGCTGCGGGACTGGGCCGACCTGGCCGCCCGGCACGGGGCCGAGTTCGAGGTGCACGACTTCACCGACGTACCGCTCGAGGAGTGCCTGCGCCGCGACGCCGCCCGCCCGGAGTCCGACCGGGTGGGCGAGGCGGCGATCCGGCGGCTGCACGAGCGGTACCTGGCGGGGCGCACGCTGCCGCTTCCCGTGCCGCAGGCCCGGACCGGCCGGGCGGCCACCGTCCACCCGCCGTCGGCCGAGCCGCCGGAGATCGTCCTGGTGGACATCGACGGCACGGTGGCGTTGAACGTCTCGCGCAGCCCGTACGACATGAGCCGGGTCGGTGCGGACGCACCGAACCCGGCGGTGATCGCGGCGGTCCGGGCGATGCACGCCGCCGGGTACGGGGTGATCTTCTGCTCCGGGCGGGACGCCTCCGCCCGGGCCGCCACGGAGGCGTGGCTGGCCCGGCACGTCAAGGTCCCCTATCTGGCGCTGCACCTGCGGGCGCTGGGCGACTCGCGCAAGGACTCGATCGTCAAGCGGGAGATCTACGAGCGCGAGGTCAAGGACCGGTACCGGGTGGTCGGCGTCTTCGACGACCGGATGCAGGTCGTACGGATGTGGCGGGACCTGGGTCTCACGGTGTTCCAGGTCGCCGAGGGCGACTTCTGAGGTACGCGGAGACCCGCACCGGTCCGGCGCGGGTCTCCGCGTGAGGTGTTAACAGGGGGCCCTTCACCTACCCCAGGCGTTAAGAGGGGGCCTTTCCTTTCACCTCAGGGTGATCGTTTCGCTGGTGCGGGCGGTGTTGACGTCGACGGTCAGGGTGACCGTCGCGCCGGGCCGCAGCGCCGTCAGCCGGCCGGTGGCCGGGTCGAACCAGGCCGCGTGCCAGGGCCGGACCCCGAGGATCGGGCCGACGTGCAGGTTGGTCGAGCCGGTCCAGTCGGCGCTGACCGGCGCCGCCACCGGCACCGTCCGCCCGCCGGGCTGGGTCAGCGTCGCGCTGACCGTCGCCGGTGCGCCGACCGTGACCGTGTCGGGGACGTCCAGTGTCAGGTCGTCGACGTGCGCGTGGAACTCGGCGGACACCCAGCCGGGCCCCTCGGCGAGCGGGTCGCGGCGCGCCCGGTCGGCCTCGGCCGCCGTGACCGGATCCACGCCGAACTCCGTCCAGCCGGTGAAGCCGCCCTGGTCGGCCGGGCTGGACGGGCCTTTGCCGGCGTTGCCGTTGATCACGTACGGCACCCCGTCGACCCGGTCGGCGTGGAACGTGCCGACGTGCCCGCCGACGAACAGCGCGCCCTTGCCGGTGCGGTGCTGGAAGTCGGCAAGCCACTGCTCCAGCAGCGCCGCCTCCTTCCGGTCGCCGAGCTGGCTGGCCTCGGCGGGGCTGGGGTCGCGGGGCGGGTGGTGGTGCAGGACGACCACCGAGCCGACCGCCGGGTCGCCGGCCGCCGAGTCGAGCGCCTCGCGGAGCATCCGGACCTGGTCGAACCCGCCGCCGCGCAGCGTCCCGGTGGACGAGTTCAAGGTGACGAAGCGGGTGCCCCGGTGGTCGAAGACCCGTTCCGTGTCACCGAAGACGGCCCGGAAGTTGTCGATCGGGGCGCCCATGATCTCGTGGTTGCCCGGCACGTAGTAGAAGGGCACCTCTCCGCCCAGTTCCTCGTCGAACAGCCGCTTGGCGAGCGCGAAGTCCGCCGGGTACGCGGTGTCCACGAAGTCCCCGTTCACCACCACGAAGTCCGGCCGGGCGGCCTTGACCTCGCGGAGCGTACGGCGGGCCTGGGCGACCAGGTCGCTGTCCGGGTTCGCCGCCACGAACTGCGCGTCGGAGAGCACCGCGAACCGCCATGGTTCAACGTCCACCGTGCCGTCGCGCAGGACCACCCGGTCGGTGCGCGGCCGTTCGGCCGGTACGTCGACGGCGGGCGGCACCTTGGCCACCAGATCGTCGATGACCACCTCGCTGCGGTACTGCGCGGCGGCGTTGGTCTCCGCGACGTAGAAGCGGCGGATCCGCACCGGGTACTGCACGCCGGCGGGCACGTTGAACTCGACGTACTTCCAGCCGGTCCAGGTCACGTACGGGCCGCGCAGCACGTGCTGGGTGTCCTGCGCGTCGTGCAGGTGCAGGCTGGGCCATTCGCCGGTGCCGTTGCCGTGGATCCACATGCCGAACGCCTGCGGCTGGCCGGGCACCTCGATCCAGGCGGGCGGGTCGGCGTACGCGGCCCGGGTGCCGGTTGACTGGCTGAAGTCGTACGACATCCGCAGGCCGGTGCCGGTGCGGCCCGGTGCCGCCGCGACGGAGCCGCTGGCCCGGGCCTGGCTGAACCGCCAGGCGGCCGCGTCGTCGAAGGTGGCCACCGGTACGTCGGTGAGCCCGACGGTCACCGGGAGGACCGTGCTGCTTCCGCCGACCCGGACGGTGACGAGTGCGGACCCGGTGTCGCGCAGGGCGGTCACCGACAGGTTGCCGTCGTCGGTCGGGGTGATCCGCAGCAGGTCCCGGTCGTAGTCGAGCGTGAGGTCGGCGGGCTCGATCGGTGCGGTGTTGCCCTCGGCGTCGTAGCCGACCACGCCGAAGACGCCGCTGCCCCCGGTGCCGTCGAGGCCGACCCGGTCCACCGTGGAGTCGATCCGGCGCAGCGGGCCGAGCACGGTGAGGTCGAGCGTGCCGTGCGCACCGCCCCGCGAGGCGGTGACGGTGACCTGGCCCGGCAGGCCGGCCCGGAACAGGCCCGCGCCGGACACGACACCGCGCACGGCCGGGTTGGCCCGCCACTTCGGGTCCCCGGCGGCCGGCCCGTACGTCTCGTCGTACCCGGCGGCGGTGAGCCGGCGGGTCAGGCCGGGGAAGACGCGGTCGGGCCGGCCGCCCCGCACCGGCGAGACGCCGGGCGCGCGGGTGGGGTCGCTCGCGGTCTCCAGCCAGTACCCGGTGAGCCGGCCGCTGCCCTCCGGCGCGTACAGGGCCAGACCGTTGGGGACGGCCCGTTCCGTGCCGTCGGACGGGCTGTTCTCCACCTGCACCGCGGCCGCTCCGGGTTCGCGGGCCAGCAGCGTCGACGAGCCGCCACCGTCGAGGTTGAGCGCGTTGTGCGCGCCGAGTTCGGCCATCATCCGGCCCATCTCGGTCTGGGTGACGCCCCGGCTGTCCACCTGCCGGCCGTCGACGGTGAGCATGATCATCCGCTGGCCGTCGGCGGTGAAGCCCACCGCCGTCCGCGGGGCCAGCGAGGCGTCGGCGATGCTCTGCACCACACCGTCGCGGACCAGCACGTTGCCGCCGCCGACCGCCGCCTCGAGGTTGCCGCCGTCGGCGGCCCGCGGCCGGTAGGCGACCGTCACCGGGTCGCCGGGGCGCAACCCGGCGAGGGCGTCGGCGCCGGCGTCGCGGCCGAGCAGGATCGTGGTGCCGGCGGGGATCGGCCCGCTGCCGGCCGCGGCTTCGACGCTGGCGACGCGGCCGTCGACCACCGCCACCTCGGTGACGCGGGTGGCGCCGGTCACCGGACGTTCCCGGGTGTACGACCCCCAGAGCGCGGTGAACACGCCGATGCCGCCGGGCTGGACCATGTTGTTGAACTGGGTCAGCGGCACCGGACCGGAGGGCAGGGTGGCGGTGCCGTCGAAGTGGACCTCGACGACCCGGCCGATCCCCTCGGTGGTGACGGCGACCGCGTTGTGGTGCCCGCTGACCGGGGACTGGACGAGTTCGCCGTCCCGGATGCCGACGCCCTGGGCGGCACCGGAGTTGTTGATGTCGAAGAAGTCGCCGTTGACGGCGGCGACGGCGCGGGTGCGGTCGGCGGCGACGCGCAGCGGTTCGGCCCGGCTGACCGCCCCCGAGTTGACGTAGTCGACGGTCACGCCGCCGGAGAGGTCGGCGGTGAGCGCGTCGGCACGCAGCCAGCCGTCGGCGTCGTACCGGTCGAAGGAGGTGAGCCGGAGGCCCGGCGCGACGGGACGGGTCGTCTTCGTGGTCTCCAAACCACCGGCCGGCTCGACGCCGGTCGCGGCACGCGCCGCGGACGTCGCCGCGGCCGGGTCGCCAGCCAGCGTGACGGAGGCGGCCGGGTACGAGGACGCGCGCGGGGCGTCCTCGGCGGCGGTGAGGGGAGCGGGTACGGCCGGCGCGGCGCCGGCGGTGACCGGAACGGCCCCGGCGGCGAGCAGCGGCGTCAACAGCAGGACGCCGGCGAGACGGGCGGGTCGACTGCGGGTACGCATGGACGACAGTCAACCGGTCACGAATAGAAGTTTCAATAGCTGACGTCTGAACCGAAGGAAAACTTCGTGACCGGCGGTCCATCGCCGCCGCATTCCCGCGCCAGATCTGTTGCGTCGGTTGACGCAGAGCAAAGGGCGTGGGGCGAGGGTTGTCGCCTGGTCCGCTTGGGCTACTGGGAGGAGGAACGACGAGGGGGCGCGGCCCGACGGCCGCGCCCCCTCGTCCCGATCTACCGGGTCACTCCCCCGGCGTCGACTTCGCGATCTGCATCAGGAACTCGATGTTGGTACGCGACTGCTTGAGCCGGTCCAGCAGGAGGTCCAGCGCGGCCTGCGAGTCCAGGGAGTGCAGCACCTTCCGGAGCTTGTGGACGATGGCCAACTCCTCCGGCGCGAGCAGGATCTCCTCCTTGCGCGTGCCGGACGGGTGGATGTCGATGGCCGGGAAGGTCCGCTTGTCGGCGATCTTCCGGTCCAGCTTCAGCTCCGCGTTGCCGGTGCCCTTGAACTCCTCGAAGATGACCGTGTCCGCCATCGACCCGGTCTCCACCAGCGCGGTGGCGAGGATGGTCAGCGAGCCGCCGTTCTCGATGTTGCGGGCCGCACCCAGGAACCGCTTCGGCGGGTACAGCGCGGTCGAGTCGATACCACCCGACATGATCCGGCCGCTGGCCGGCGCCGCGAGGTTGTAGGACCGGCCGAGCCGGGTCACCGAGTCGAGCAGCACGACCACGTCGTGGCCCAGCTCGACGAGGCGCTTGGCCCGCTCGATCGCCAGCTCCGCGACCGTGGTGTGGTCCTGCGGCGGCCGGTCGAACGTCGCCGCGATGACCTCACCCTTCACCGACCGCTGCATGTCGGTGACCTCTTCGGGACGCTCGTCCACCAGCACCACCATCAGGTGGCACTCCGGGTTGTTGTGGGTGATCGCGTTCGCGATCGCCTGCAGCACCATCGTCTTACCGGCCTTCGGCGGTGACACGATGAGCGCCCGCTGGCCCTTGCCGATCGGCATGACCAGGTCGATCACCCGGGTGGTGAGGATGTGCGGCTCGGTCTCCAGCCGCAGCCGCTCCTGCGGGTACAGCGGGGTCAGCTTGTAGAACTCCGGACGGCGCTTCGCCTCGTCCGGCTCCATCCCGTTGATGGTGTCCAGCCGGACCAGCGGGTTGTACTTGTCCCGCCGCTGCTCGCCGTCCCGGGCCGCACGGACCGCACCGGTGATCGCGTCACCGCGCCGCAGACCGTACTTCTTGATCTGGGACATCGAGACGTAGACGTCGTTCGGGCCGGCCAGGTAGCCGGTGGTCCGCACGAAGGCGTAGTTGTCGAGAACGTCGATGATGCCGGCCACCGGGACGAGCACGTCGTCCTCGCCGACCTGCGGCTCGCGGCCGCCGTCGCCGCTGTCGCCCCGCTCACCGCGGCCGCGGCGGCGGTCCCGGAAGCGGCTGCGCCGGCCGCGCCGGCCGCCGCCCTCGCCGTCCTCGTCGCCGTCGTTGTCGCGCTCGGCGCGCTGGCCACGGTCCCCGTTACGGTCACCGCGATCGTTGCGGTCGTTGCGGTCGTTGCGGTCGTTGCGGTCGCCGCGCTCGTTGCGGTCACCGCGCTCGGCCCGCTCGCCACGCTCGGCCCGCTCGCCACGCTCGTTGCGGTCACCGCGCTCGCCACGCTCGCCACGCTCGTTGCGGTCACCGCGCTCGCCGCGGTCACCGCGCTCGGCGCGGTCGCCACGCTCGGCGCGGTCGCCACGCTCAGCCCGCTCGGCGCGGTCGCCACGCTCAGCCCGCTCGGCGCGGTCGCCGCGCTCAGCCCGGTCGCCGCGCTCGCGTCCGCCCCGGCCCTCGGCGCGCTCGCCGGCCTCGGACTCCTCCGGCCGGGTCTCGGCCCGCGTCTCGCCGGCCTCGCCGCCACGGGCCTCACCGGCGCCCCGGCTCCGCCGGCCGCGGGTCCGCCCGGTCGTCTCACCAGCCGGCTGCTCAGCAGGCTGCTCGGCAGGACGCCGCTCGGCCTCCGGTCGCTCGCCCGAATCCCGGACCTCCGCGTGGACCTCCTCCCGGGCCTGGGCGGCCGCAGCAGCGACCTCGGCCCGCGGTCGAGGGGTCCCGGCGGCGGCGCCGCCGCCCTGGCGCTCGGTGATCGCGCTGATCAGCTCACCCTTGCGCATGCGAGCCGTGCCCGAGATGCCGAGCGACGCGGCCAGGCTCTGGAGCTCCGGCAGCAGCATCGCCGACAGGCCGGTGCCGCTGCGCCGGCGACGGGTCGGGGCAGCGGTCGTGGCATCGCTGGCGACGTTGGAAACATCCGACGTCACGTCGGTGGTGTCGCTCAATGGATTCCTTCCCTCGATAGGCCGGGACTGCCCGGAGTCGAACTGCAGGTGGCCGGGCGGCCTCGGTGCACCCGCCTCGCGTGACGCGCCGCGGGAGTCTGTAACACAGCAGCCGGTCGCTATCCCGACCCACCGGCGTGGTGAACGGGGCTCGCCGTCTGCGGCGACCTGTGGAGACTGCGGTGCGGCGTGGGCCTAGGCAGGGGTGACGGGCTTACCGCCGAAAGCTTCGGGGGTGCGCCGCCCCGCAGGAAGATCGCATGCTTCGCGGCTGTGCTAAGTCTAGAGCGTAATCAACTCTTCCGACCTGCGGCAACAGGGTCCCGCTCCGCGTGTCCCAGTCTACCCCGCCCGACCCGGGCACCGTGTGCCTCTACCGGCAACGACCAGACCTGCCAGTCTGTTCCCGGATCCAGCTCAGCAGGGGGCTCCGTGAGCGCCAGCACGGTCGGCCCCGCCCCGGAGACCACAGCGGCCACACCGGCCTCACGCAGCGCGGTGACCAGGGCCGTCGTGGCTGGCATCCCCTCGGCGCGGTAGTCCTGGTGCAGCCGGTCGACCGTGGCGGGGAGCAGCAGCGCCGGCGCCGCGGTGAGCGCGTGGACCAGCAGAGCCGCCCGACCCGCGCTCAGCGCCGCGTCCCCGTGCGGCACGGCGGCCGGCAGCGCGGCCCGCGCCGCCGCGGTGAGGCCCCGCTCGGCCGGCACGAAGACGGTCGGCCGGACGCCGTCGGCGACCGGCAGGGACACCGCCCGGGCGCCACCGGGCTCGGTCCAGGCGATCGTGAAGCCGCCCAGCAGGCAGGGCGCGACGTTGTCCGGATGGCCCTCGATGCGGGCGGCGAGCCGGAGCACGGCCGCGTCGTCCAGCCGCCGCTCCCCGTCCACGACGAGGGCCCGGGCCAGCAGCACGCCCGCGACGATCGCCGCCGACGACGAGCCGAGACCGCGCGCCTGCGGGATGCGGTTGACGCACTCCACCGCCAGACCCGGTGGCTGCGCGCCCAGCTCGTCGAAGGCCGCCCGCATCGCGCTCACCACCAGGTGCCGCTCGTCGCCGGGCAGGTCACCCGCCCCCTCGCCGGTGACGCTCACCGTCACGCCGCGCGCGGTGACCTCGGCGGCGACGTGGTCGTGCAGGCCCAGGGCGAGCCCCAGGGCGTCGAAACCCGGCCCCAGGTTGGCGCTGGTCGCGGGGACCCGCACCCGGGCCGGGTCAGGCGTGAAGTTCGTCGGCACGCGCTCATGCTAGGGCCGCCCACCGACGTTCCGGATCTCTGCCCGCACCCTGGGACCGGTCGGCGGGTCAGTGCGCGACCGGCTCGGGCTCGGTGACCGGGTCGGTCAGCGAGAGCCGGCGCGTGGCGATCCGCCAGCCGACCGCGTACACGAGGGTGACCAGGCCGCAGCCGGCCAGCACGACCCGCTCGTCGACCACGTCCACCACGGAGGCCACCACCAGCTGGCTCACCGAGATGGCGAGCGTCGCCAGCATCATGTCGGTGGCGAACACGCGCCCCCGCAACCGGTCCGGGACCTCGCCCTGAAGGGCGAAGTTCGACATCACCCAGTTGCTGCCGCCCGCGAAGTGGGCCACGAAGACCAGCGCGAGGACCAGCGGGAACCAGGCGACCAGCGAGGTGCCGAGGTAGGCCAACCCGTACAGCGACATGGACAGCGCCAGGCCCGGCAGCAGCCACGCCCGGTTGCCCAGCACCCGCCGCATCAGGATCGGGCCGACCAGCGCTCCCGCCCCCCGCACCGCGAAGAGCAGGCCGGCACCGACCGGGCCCGCACCGTAGACCCCGGCGAGCAGCGGGAACACCGTCAGCACGCCGTTGCCGAGCCCGACCGCCGACTTCACCGTCACCAGCGCCAGCACCCGGGGCCGGTGCCCGATGTAGCCGAGCGCCTCCCGGACGGCCGCCCAGGTCTGCTGCGCCGGCCGGTCCCGGTCGCGCGGGGCCTGCAACGGCCGGCGGATCAGCCCCGCCACGATCGCGGCCAGGACCAGGCCGCCGCCGGCCACCCAGAAGCAGACGTACGGGCCGGCGGCGCTGCTCAGCACGCCGCCGAGAGACGCACCGACGATCGTCATCGTGCCCCACGCCGAGCCGGCGACCGCGTTACCGGCGGCCAGTTCGTCCGGGTCGAGCACGTTCGGCAGGGCCGCCTGGGCGGCGGGTGAGTAGAAGGCCTTGGCCACCGCCACCACGCCGATGCCGACCATCGCCAGCCACGCCGTGCCGGCGCTGCGCACACCGAGCAGGAGCAGCACACCGGCCAGGGCGGCGACGTTGGCGCCGATCATGATCTTGCGGCGGTCGAACCGGTCGGCCACCGTGCCGGTGTACGGCAGCAGCAGCGCCACGATGCCCGTGTCGACGGCGAGGACCAGCGCACCCCACACGCCGCTACCGGTCAGCGACGGCAGGAGCACCAGCAGCGGCACCATGACGAACCAGTCGGCACCGAACACCACCAGCTCGGCCAGGAAGAGGTTGCGGAAGTTCCGGTTGCGGCGCAGGACCGAGAGGATGGACGGCACGAGCGAACCCTATCCAGGCCGGTGCCGCCCCTTCCGTCGCTCGGCGGACAGCACGCGAAGAAAGATCGTCAGACAGCGGACGCCCCCGACCGGTGGGTCGGGGGCGTCCGGGCGAACGACGGCTACTCCGTCGGCGGGAGCGGCGATCGGCGGCTCTTCGGCAGCCGCAGGACCTCGAACTGGTCGGTGTGGTCCAGCAGCGCCGCCGACGGTGCCGGCCGGGCGCCGGATCCACCGGCCGGCGCGGCGGCTCCGGTCGCCGGCCCGGTCGCTTCGGCGGGACCGCCGCCGGCCGCGACCGGTACGGGCTCCGGCTCGACGGCCGCCTCGGCCGGGGCGTCGTCGGCGGGGATTCCGGCCGGCGGCTCGCCGCGCCGGGCGGCACGGCGAGCCCGGACCGACTCCTTGGTGTGCTCGACCATGGCGTACAGGGTCGGCACCAGGACCAGGGTGAGCAGCGTCGAGCTGAGCAGGCCGCCGATCACCACGATCGCCAGCGGCTTCGAGATGAAGCCACCCTCGCCGGTGAGCCCGAGCGCCATCGGCAGCAGCGCGAAGATGGTCGCCACCGCCGTCATCAGGATCGGGCGCAGGCGGCGACGGCCACCCTCGACGACCGCCTCGCGTACCCCCATGCCCTGCGCCCGGTACTGGTTGACCAGGTCGAGCAGCACGATCGCGTTGGTCACCACGATGCCGACCAGCATGAGCACACCGATCAGCGCCGGCACGCCCAGCGGGGTGCCGGTGGCCAGCAGCAGCCCGATCGCCCCGGTGGCCGCGAACGGCACCGACACCAGCAGGATCAGCGCCTGGGTCAGGCTGCGGAACGTCGCCACCATGATCAGGAAGACGATCGCGATGGCGGCGAGCACCGCCAGCCCCAGGTCGGCGAAGGCCTCCTCCTGGTCGGCGCTGACGCCGCCGATGGCGAACGTGGCACCGGGTACGTCGATCGCGTCCAACTTCTGCTGCAGCTCCTGGCTGATCGCGCCCAGGTTGGAGCCGGTGGCCGTGCCGGTGACGGAGACGCTGCGCTCACCGTCGATCCGGGTGACCTGCTGCGGCCCGTCGGTCCGGTCGATGTCGGCGATGGCGCCCAGCGTCACCGCACCGATCGGCAGGGCCCGCAGCTGCTCCATCGTGAGCGGCGGCTCGGCCGCCGAGCGCAGCACCACGTCCCGCTGCCCGCCGTCGAGCGTCACCTGGCCCAGCGGGGCACCCCGGTACGCCTGCGCCACCAGCTGCCCCACCGCCGCCTCGGTGAGCCCCGCCGCGGCGGCCTTCGCCCGGTCGACCCTGACCTCGACCCGCTCGACCTGGGTGGCCAGGCTGGTCGTCACGTCCTCGACACCGGAGAGCCCACGCATCGCCGCCGCCACCTCGTTCGCGGCCCGGTCAAGCGTCGCCGGGTCGGCGGCCTGGACGACCACCTCGAGCTGGTTGGCCGACGCGCCGCCCTGGCCCGCCCCGAACCGGAACTCGCCGGCGCCGTCACCGAGCGCGTCGAACTTCTCCCGCAGGACGCCGCGCATCTCCTTGGCGTCGGTCTCCCCGCCGAGCGCGAGGTTCCAGGTGGCGACGTTGTTGCCGCCGCCCCCGGCCCACGGCGTGTCGCCGGTGCCGGCGGTCACCTGGTACGTCTCGACGCCCTCGGTGCCGGCCAGCACCGCCTCCACTCGCCGGGCGGCCGCGTCGGTGCCGGCCAGGCCGGTGCCCGCCGGCAGCTCCTGGGTGATGGTGAGCGTGTCCTGGCCGGAGTCGTCGAGGAAGTTCGTCTCCAGTTGGCGGGACAGGCCGAAGGTGCCGAAGAGGACCAGCACGCCGAGCCCGAGGGTGACCCATCGGGTCGCCCGCTTCCGGGTGGCGAAACCGATCACCGGCAGGTACGCGCGCTGCAGCGGGTTGCGCAGCTCCTTCTCCTCCGCGACCCGGCGTACCGCCGCCTCGTCCACCTGCCCGCCGGCCGGCTTCAGGAACCAGTACGCCAGCACCGGGATGACGGTCAGCGACACCAGCAGCGACGCGAGCAGCGCCACCGTGACGGTGATCGCGAACGGCGCGAACAGCTGGCCGACGAACCCGCCGACAAGCGCGATCGGCGCGAACACCGCGACCGTGGTCAGCGTGGAGGCGGTCACCGCGCCGGCCACCTCGCGGACCGCGGTGATGATGGCGTCCCGCTTGGCCTCGCCGTACTCGAGGTGACGTTTGATGTTCTCCAGGACGACGATCGAATCGTCCACCACCCGGCCGACCGCGATCGTCAGCGCGCCGAGGGTCAGCAGGTTGAGCGAGTAGTCGCCGATCCAGAGGGCGATAAGCGCGACCACCACCGACAGCGGGATGGAGACCGCGGTGACGACGGTGGAGCGTACGGAGAGCAGGAAGACCAGGATCACCACGACCGCCATCACGAGGCCGAGCAGGCCCTCGGTGGTGAGGCTCTCGATCGACTTCTCGACGAACGGCGCCTGGTCGAAGACGACGGTCAGCTCGGTGCCGGAGGCGGCGCGCAGGTCGGCGAGCCGGTCGCGGATCTCGTGGGAGATCTCCACGGCGTTGCCGTCGGGGGCGGCGGTCACGGCGATGCCGAGGCTGTCCTTGCCGTTGGTCCGGGTGATCGCGGTGGCGGGAACGGGCCGCTCCTCGACCGCCGCCACGTTGCCCAGCAGCACCGGGGCGGCCGGCGCCACCGTGAGCACGATGCCGCGCAGGTCGTCGAGGGTGGCCAGCGGGGCGCCGACCTGCACCGGGAGGCTCTCCTCGCCGTCGACGACCGCGCCCGCCGGTACCGTGACGCCGTTGGCGCGCAGCGCGTCGCCGATCGCGGTCGGCCGGATCCCGGCCGCACCGAGCTTCGCCGGGTCCGGGGTGATGACGACGACCTCGTCCTCGACCCCTGTCAGGTCGACCGTGCGGACCCCGTCGATCGCCTCCAGTTCGGGCACGACGGTGTCGCGGAGCTTGTCACCGAGCGCCCGCTGGTCGTCCCCGCCGGACGCGGCGAGCACCACCGCCGGCAGGTCGTCCGTGCTGCCGGCGATGACCTGCGGCTCGACCTCCTCGGGGAGCCGGGCCCGGTTGAGCGCGGTCTGCATCTTGTTGACGACGTCGTCCACGTCGGTGCCGAACGCGTACTGCACCTGGACGGTCGCCGAGCCCTCACGCGAGGTCGAGCTGACCTTCTCCAGCCCGGGGATGCCCTGGAGGCTGTTCTCGATCGGCTCGGTGACCTGCGCCTCGACGACCTCCGGGCCGGCGCCGGGGTACGCGGCCACGATGAACGCGGCCGGGAACTCCAGCGACGGGAGGAGTTGCTGCTTCAGCGACGGTACGGCGAACGCTCCGAACGCCGTGGCGACGAGCGCGACGAGGGCGACGAGCCCCCGGTTGGCGAGACTGAATCTGGCGAGCAGCGACATCGGCTGAACTCACTCCTGGGGTGGACTGCGGTGCGGGGTGGAAGAAGTGTCCCGCACCCGGTCCCGGTCGCTGCGACGGGGTTCCGGAGCCGGTCTCACCCACGGGACCGGCGACGGCGGGGTGTCAGACCAGGTCGAGGGAGCGGGCGGCGGCGAGGGGGTCGTTCGCGATCGTCACCGGGGCGGGTGCCGTCGAGATCGCCCATTCCGGGTCCTTCAGGCCGTGCCCGGTGACCGTGCAGACGACCGTCGAGCCCGCCGGCACGGTGCCGGCGGCGGCCTGCTGGAGCAGACCCGCGACGCTGGCCGCGCTGCCCAGCTCGACGAAGATCCCGACCTCACGGGCGAGCAGCCGGTACGCGGACAGGATCTCCCGGTCGGTGACCGCGGCGATCAGCCCGCCGGAGGCGTCCCGGGCGTCGAGCGCCTTCGTCCAGCTCGCCGGGTTGCCGATCCGGATGGCGGTGGCGATCGTCGACGGCTCGCGGACCACCTGGCCGGTGACGATCGGCGCCGCTCCGGAGGCCTGGAAGCCGTACAGCTTCGGGGCCTTCGTGACGTTGCCGGCCGCCTGCTCCTCGGAGTAGCCCAGCCAGTAGGCGGAAATGTTGCCGGCGTTGCCGACCGGCATGCAGTGGATGTCCGGCGCGTCGCCGAGCGCCTCGACGATCTCGAACGCGGCCGTCTTCTGGCCGTGCAGGCGGTCCACGTTCACCGAGTTGACAAGGGCGACCGGGTAGTCCTGGGCGAGCTTCGCGGCCAGCGACAGGCAGTCGTCGAAGTTGCCGCTGACCTGGAGCAGCTTCGCCCCGTGCACCAGCGCCTGGGCCAGCTTGCCCAGCGCGATCTTGCCCTGCGGCACCAGCACCGCGCAGGTCAGGCCCGCCCGCGCCGCGTACGCGGCGGCGGAGGCGCTGGTGTTGCCGGTCGACGCGCAGATGATCGCCTTGTTTCCGGCCTCGACCGCCTTGGAGACCGCGACCGTCATCCCCCGGTCCTTGAAGGAGCCGGTCGGGTTGGCACCCTCGACCTTGAGCCAGACGTCGCAGCCGATCCGGGCCGACAGCACCGGCGCGGGCAGCAGCGGCGTGTTGCCCTCGTGCAGGGTGACGACGGGAGTGGCCTCGGTGACCGGCAGCCGGTCCCGGTACGCGTCGATGAGACCCCGCCACATGTCGCACTCCTCGCCTCGGAACGCCCCGGCCGCGCCGGGGCCACGTCAAGCCTGCACCAGCCCGGCCGGACCGCCACCCTCGGACCCGCCGGCACCCATCAGGCGGGACACGGTCAGGTGCCGCCCTCGACCCGCAGCACGCTGGCCACCGAGCGGACGATGTCCAGCCCGCGCAGTTCCTGGACGGTCGCGGCGAGCGCGGCGTCCGGCGCGACGTGGGTGACGATGACCAGGTCGGCGTCCTCGCCCCGGCCGGCCGTCGCGCCGCCGGCGGGCCCCTGCCGGACGGTCGCGATCGACACGTCGTGCCGGGCGAACACGCCGGCCACCGCGGCCAGCACACCGGGACGGTCGGCCACGTCCAGGCTGATGTGGTAGCGGGTCAGCGCCTCCCCCATCGGCCGCACCGGCAGGTCGGCGTACGCGGACTCGCTGGCCGCGCGGACCCCGGCGAGCCGGTTGCGGGAAACCGCGACCACGTCGCCGAGCACGGCGCTGGCGGTCGGCGCGCCCCCCGCGCCCCGACCGTAGAACATGAGCTGGCCGGCTGCCTCCGCCTCGACGAAGACCGCGTTGAACGCGTCGCCGACGCTCGCGAGCGGGTGGGTACGCGGGATCATCGCGGGGTGCACCCGCACGCTGACCGTCTCCCGGCCGTCCGCGTCGGCGCCCCGGGCGGCGATGCAGAGCAGCTTGATCGTGCAGCCCATCGCCTTGGCGCTGGCCACGTCGGCCGCGGTGACCTCGGTGATGCCCTCCCGGTGCACGTCGGCCGCGCCGACCCGGCTGTGGAACGCCAGCGAGGCGAGGATCGCCGCCTTGGCCGCCGCGTCGAAGCCCTCCACGTCGGCGGTCGGGTCCGCCTCGGCGTACCCCAGCTCGGTCGCCTCCTCGAGCGCCTCGGCGAAGCCGGCGCCGGTGGCGTCCATCGCGGAGAGGATGAAGTTGGTGGTGCCGTTGACGATGCCGGTCACCCGGGTGATCCGGTCACCGTGCAGCGACTCGCGCAGTGGCCGCAGCAGCGGGATCGCGCCGGCCACGGCCGCCTCGTAGTAGAGGTCGCCGCCGCCCTCGGCCGCGGCGTCGTGCAGCGCGCCGCCGTCCTCGGCGAGGAGCGCCTTGTTCGCCGTGACCACGCTCTTGCCGGCGCGCAACGCCTCCACCAGCCAGCCGCGGGCCGGCTCGATGCCGCCGACGACCTCGACCACCACGTCGACGTCGTCGCGTTTGATCAGGCCGAGCGCGTCGGTGGTGAACAGCGCCGGGTCGACCGGCAGGTCGCCCCGGTCCCGGCCGATCCGGCGGACGGCGATGCCCGCGATCTCCAGCGGAGCGCCGATCCGGGCGGCGAGGTCGGCGGACTGCTCGTGCAGCAGCCGGACCACCTCGCTGCCGACCGTGCCGCAGCCGAGCAGCGCCAAGCGCACAGGTGACGTCATCCCACATCCAAAGCGAGCAGGTCCTCTTCGGTCTCCCGCCGGACGATCAGGCGGGCCTGGCCGTCCCGCACCGCGACCACCGGGGGGCGCGGCACGTGGTTGTAGTTGCTGGCCATGCTCCGGCAGTACGCACCCGTGCCGGGCACCGCGACAAGATCTCCGGGCTGCACGTCGGCGGGCAGGAATTCATCCTTCACCACGATGTCCCCGGACTCACAATGCTTTCCCACCACGCGGGCGAGCATCGGCTCGGCGACGCTCGCCCGGGAGGCCACCGTCGCCGAGTACGACGCGTCGTACAGCGCCGTCCGGATGTTGTCGCTCATCCCGCCGTCGACGCTCACGTACGTGCGGATGCCATCGACGTCCTTGACCGTGCCCACCTCGTACAGGGTGAACACGGCCGGCCCGACGATCGCCCGGCCCGGCTCGATGGACAGGTGCGGCACGGCCAGCCGCTCCGCGGCGCACTCCCCGTCGACGATCTTCCGCAGCCGCTTCGCCAGGTCGGCCGGCGTGGCCGGGTCGTCCTGCGTCGTGTACGCGATGCCGAAGCCGCCGCCCAGGTCCAGCTCGGGCAGCTCCACGCCCCGCGCGTCGCGGATCTGCGCCTGCAGGGCCAGCACCCGGCGGGCCGACACCTCGAAGCCGCTCGCGTCGAAGATCTGCGACCCGATGTGCGAGTGCAGGCCGCGCAGCTCCAGCACGTCCTCGTCGAGGATGCGCAGCGCCGCCGCGATCGCCGCGCCACCGGCCAGCGAGAACCCGAACTTCTGGTCCTCGTGTGCGGTGGCGATGAACTCGTGGGTGTGCGCCTCCACGCCGACGGTGACCCGGACCAGCACCCGCGGGCGCACGCCCCGCTCCCGGGCCAGAGCGGTGAGCCGGTCGATCTCCTGGAACGAGTCGACGATGATCCGGCCCACCCCGGCGTCCAGCGCCCGGCTCAGCTCCGCGACCGACTTGTTGTTGCCGTGGAAGCCGATCCGCTCCGGGGGCATCCCGGCCGCCAGCGCCGTGGCCAGCTCGCCGCCGCTGCACACGTCCAGGTGCAGGCCCTCCTCGGCGATCATGCGGACCACCGCCCGGCAGAGGAACGCCTTGCCGGCGTAGTAGACGTCCTCGGTGGGGAACGCGGCGCGGAAGTCCCGGCAGCGCGACCGCAGGTCGTCCTCGTCGAGCACGTACACCGGGGTGCCGAACTCCGCCGCCAGGTCGCGGACCGAGCGGCCCGCGACGGTGAGCGCGCCGTCGGCCGCGCGGGCCACGTTGCGTGGCCACAGCTCCGGCACCAGGGCGTTGACGTCGACCGGCGTACGCAGCCAGGCCGGCCCGCGGCTGCCGATGTCCCCGTGCAGGGCACCGGCCTCGTGCGCCCGCATCAGTGACCTCCGTGTCCCGGCCGGAGCGCCGGCCGCGCCGCGCTCACATCCGCTCCGGGGCGGAGACGCCGAGCAGGCGCAGGCCGTTGGCGACGACCACCCGGGTGGCGTCGTTCAGCCAGAGCCGGGCCCGGTTCAGGTCGGTGATCTCCTCGTCGCCGCGCGGCAGGACCCGGCAGTTGTCGAAGAACCGGTGGTACGCCCCGGCCAGCTCCTCCAGGTAGCGCGCCACGCGGTGCGGCTCGCGCAGCTCGGCGGCGGTGGCCACCACGGCGGGGAACTCGGCGAGCGCCTTGAGCAGCTCGTTCTCCTTGTCGTGGTCGAGCAGCTCGGGGCGGAAGCCCTCGGCGTCGCCCCGGGTCAGGCCGACCTCGGCGGCGTTACGGCCGACGCTTGCCGTCCGGGCCGCCACGTACTGCACGTAGTAGACCGGGTTGTCGCGGGTCGCCCGCGTCCACAGCTCCACGTCGATGTCGATGGGCGAGTCGGTGGAGTAGCGGGCCAGCGCGTACCGGGCGGCGTCCACACCGATCGCCTCGACCAGGTCCTCCAGCGTGAGCACCGTGCCGGCGCGCTTGCTCATCCGCACCGGGGCGCCGTCCCGGACCAGGTTGACCAGCTGGCCGATGAGGATCTCCAGGTTGCGGTCCGGGTCGTCGCCGAAGCAGGCGGCCATCGCCCGCATCCGGCCGACGTAGCCGTGGTGGTCGGCGCCGAGCATGATGACGACCCGCCCGAAGCCGCGTTCCCGCTTGTCCAGGTAGTAGGCGCAGTCGGCGGCGAAGTACGTCCACTCGCCGTTGGACTTGCGCAGCACCCGGTCCTTGTCGTCGCCGAAGTCGGTGGTGCGCAGCCAGGTGGCGCCCTCGGCCTCGAACGTGTGGCCCTGCTGCCGCAGCCGGTCCAGCGCGTGGTCCAGTTCACCCCGGTCGTGCAGGTCCTTCTCGTTGAAGTACGTGTCGAACTCCACGCCGAAGTCGCGCAGCGACGACTTGATCTCGGCGAACATCAACTCGACGCCCTCGACCCGGAACACCTCCTGGGCGGCGGCGTCGTCGAGCGTCAGCACGTCCGGCCGGCGGGCCCGGACCTGCTCGGCGATCTCCGAGATGTACGCGCCCGCGTACCCGTCCTCGGGAGCGGGCTCCCCCTTCGCGGCGGCCAGCAGCGAGCGGGCGAACCGGTCGATCTGCGCGCCGGCGTCGTTGAAGTAGTACTCCGTGCCGACCTCGGCGCCGGTGGCGCGCAGCAGGCGGCTCAGCGCGTCGCCGACGGCCGCCCAGCGGACCCCGCCGATGTGCACCGGACCGGTCGGGTTGGCGGAGACGAACTCGAGGTTGATCGACTGCCCGGCCAGCCGGTCGCTGCGGCCGTACTCCCCGCCGGCCTCGACGATCGCGCGGGCGAGCTGGCCGGCGGCGGCGGCGTCGAGGCGGATGTTGAGGAAGCCGGGACCGGCGATCTCCACCGACTTGACCCCCGGAGCGCGGCCGAGCTGCTCGGCCAGCGCGGCGGCCAGCTCCCGCGGCGGGACGCCCACCTTCTTGCTGAGCTGGAGCGCCAGCGTCGAGGCGTAGTCGCCGTGCTCGGGATTACGGGGCCGCTCCACCGACGTTTGCACCGGTAGCGCGGACCGGTCCAGGCCCCGCTCGGTGAAGACGGCGTGGGCTGCGGCGAGGACGACCTCGGCGAGTTCTGCGGGAGTCACCGATCCATGTTATCGGGGGTAGACTCGGTCCCCGCGGCGGCGACCCAGCATGTGAACCCGGCCCGCCAGATCCCCTGACCGACCGACCTGACGAGGCACGATGAGCATCAGCACCCCGGGCGGCCCGGAGCGCCGCCCGACCGTGGTCAGCACCGGCAAGAAGCCCGCCGCCGGTCGGCCGGGCGCCGGCAAGGCGGGGTCCGGCAAGCCCGGGTCCGGCAAGCCGGCGAGCGCGCCGCGCGGCGGCGGCAAGGGCCCGCGCAAGCCGATCGCCCCAGTGAAGGTGAGCCAGGGCCGCAGTTGGGGCCCGATCGCGCTGTTCACCGCCGTCGGCCTGCTCGCCGTGGCGATCATCGGGTACGGCGCCTGGGCGACCTTCCAGGGCTCCAAGCCGTGGGACGAGCGGGCGAACGCGATCGACGGGATCGTCAACTTCCGCGAGAAGGACCCGGAGCTGGTCAAGGGCGGCAACCACCAGCAGGGCTCGATCCAGTACTCGGTGCTGCCCCCGGTCGCCGGCCCGCACAACGACGCCTGGCAGAACTGCATGGGCGACGTCTACGACGCCCCGATCGCCAGCGAGCACGCGGTGCACAGCCTGGAGCACGGTGCGGTCTGGGTCACGTACCGGCCCGACCTGCCCGCCGACCAGGTCGAGAAGCTGGCCGAGCGGGTCCGCGGCAACGAGAAGCTGTTCCTGAGCCCGTTCGAGGGCCTGGACAAGCCGATCTCGCTGCAGGCCTGGGGCTACCAGCTCAAGGTCGACAACGCCGACGACGGCCGGATCGACGAGTTCATCAAGACGCTCAAGGTGAACGCCTCCGTCGAGGGCCCGACCGCCCTCTGCAACCAGGGCGTCACCGCCACCGGCACCACTCCGCGACAGTTGCAGCAGCAGCAGTAAGGAGCAGCCGCCATGACCGCCACGACGATCGAGGGCACGACGGACGGGACCCCGGTGGCCGGCGACGGCGACCGCGGGACCGCCCGCCGGTTCGGCACCCTCGCGATGGCGCTCGCCGTCGTGGTCGGGCTCCTGCTCGGGTACGCGGGGGGCCTGCTCACCCCCCAGCTCACCCGGCCGGGAGACGCGTCGGTCGAGGCGGGCTTCGCCCGGGACATGACCACCCACCACGCCCAGGCCGTGGAGATGGGGCTGATCGCCTTCCAGCGCGGCACGGACCAGGAGGTCCGCACCATCGGCGGCGACATCGCCCTCGCTCAGCAGGGTGACATCGGCGCGATGCAGACGTGGCTGCGTTCCTGGGAGCTCGACCCGACCGGCTCGCAGCCCCGGATGGCGTGGATGCCCGGCGGCACGGAGATGGTCCGCGACGGGCTGATGCCCGGCATGGCCACCCCGGAGCAGATGGCGCAGCTGCGCGACGCCCAGGGCAAGGACCTGGACGTGCTCTTCCTGGACCTGATGATCAAGCACCACATCGGCGGCATCCACATGGTCGACGCCCTGCTCGACGCCAGCGACGAGCCGGACGTGGTCCAGGCCGCCCAGACCATGAAGAACACCCAGCAGACCGAGCTGACCAACCTCCAGAACGCGCTCAAGCGCATCCAAGGCTGAGCCACCTACAACGAGAGGCCCGCCCCTGCCGGATCGGCAGGGGCGGGCCTCTCCACTGTGCTGCCACCTCCCGTAAGGGTGGGTGGGGACGCCGCTGGCCGGCACCCGGGTTCGGGTGCCGGCCAGCGGCTTTCATTTCCCCCTGTGAGGAAGGTCTGTGGTCAGCTGTTCCAGTGCTCGGC
>NZ_JBEORU010000042.1:0-49471 GCF_040302465.1 Micromonospora sp. NPDC126480 | reverse complement strand
AGGATTCTCAAGATCCAGGCGACGAGAGTGCTCACCGGCCGGCGGCTACCGGAGCCGAGTGTCCTACAACAACTCGGTACGACCCATTAGGCGACGATGGCTTCGTCGACCTGCTTCCGGTTCGCTCGGTGCCGTTCGCGGGGTATGAAGGTGCGCAGGAGAACCGCCCTTACCGGAAGGATCCGTCCCGATGACCCTGGAACGACCGATCGCCCCGGACCCGTACGAGTTGCTGCCGACGGTTCCGTCGTTCAACCTCACCAGCGACGACGTGCAGGACGGCGAGCCCATGGACATGGCGCACGTCCACCCGGGCGTCGGGGGCGAGAACGTCTCCCCGCACCTGGCGTGGTCGGGCTTCCCGGCTGAGACCAAGGGCTTCGTGGTGACCTGCTTCGACCCCGACGCGCCCACCGGCAGCGGCTTCTGGCACTGGGTGCTGGTCAACCTGCCGGCGACCGTGACCGAGCTGCCGCGCGGCGCCAGCGGCGAGGACCTGGCCGGCGCGTTCACGGTTCGCAACGACTACGGCGAGCACGGCTACGGTGGTGCCGCCCCGCCCGGCGGTGACCACCCGCACCGCTACCTCTTCGCGGTGCACGCCCTGGACGTCGAGGGCCTGGACGTCACCCCGGACTCGACCCCGGCGCAGGTCGGCTTCAACCTGGCCTTCCACACCCTGGCCCGGGCCGTGATCCGCCCCACCCACCAGGTCAAGGCCTGACCCCGCCCGCCTCCGTCAGGTTGATCAAGAGGTTTTGGTCTGGCTCCGTCCGTGGATCTGACGAAAACCTCTTGATCAACTCGGCTGGGAGGGGGTGCGGGCGACTGCGAAGACGGACTGGCCGAACGGGGGACGGACCCGCTGTTCCGCCGCCTTCGTGACCGGGAGGACCAACGTGTCGTAGACCTTGACCATCGGGCCCTCCTTCGGCATCAGCCGGAAGACCTTTGTCGCCATGAAGTAGCCGATCAGGCCGAGCGCGTTCGCGTAGTGGATCTTTTCGACCGTCAGGCCGGCCTCGGTCATCGCGGCGGCCAGCGTCTTCTTCGTGTACCGCCGGACGTGGCCGGTGGCGACGTCGGCCGGGCTCATCGCGAACTCGAAGGCGGGCACGATGATGACGACCGCACCGCCGGGCCGGACCAGGTCGCGCATGCTGCGCAGCGCGCCCACGTGGTCCTCGATGTGCTCCAGCACGTTGTACGACACCGCGGCGCTGTAGTCGCCGCGCTCCGAGTGCGGCAGCAGCATCTGGCGGACCTCGACGGACGGCTCGGCGGCGAGCCGCTCCTTCAGCGCGACCAGCCGGTCGGGGTCGGCTTCCGTGGCGGTGAAACGGGGTACGCGGTCGGCCCACTCCAGCGCGTAATCGCCGAGGCCGCTGCCGATCTCGATCGGGTTGTCACCGAGGTAGGGCAGGGCCAGCTCGACGAACCAGCGACGGTGGTTCACCGCGGTCGCGAGGCCCTCCAGCACCTCGGACTGCACGCGCTGATTTCCGGTGATCTCTGCCATGCGTCGATTCCTCACGGTGTGACTCGACCCGCGCCTGGACCGACAGAGTGAATCATCCGCGCCGAAGGTCGAACAAATCGGGGCACCGAGGTGGCCGAAATGTGGTCGGGGGGCGGGCACGAGATCGGGGGTCGGCGAACCCGGCACATGCTACCCAGTCCACCGAAACCTGTCACGGTGGCGCGATAGCGTGACTACTCTCTGAATTGTTATGACTACTCCCGAATCGGGCTCGCCCGGCGGCGCCTCCGGGGGCGGGATGGCGACCGAGGGGTCCGACCAGGAGTGGCGGTGGCCGCCCGGCTGGTCGCTCGACCTGCTTGCCGTGCTCAGTTTCCTCGGGTTGGCGCTCTGGGTGACCCTCCGGCTCTGGCTCGACCCGGGCCAGGGGATCCGGGACAACCGCACCGACCAGTCCCAGTTCGAGTGGATGATGGCGCACGGCGCCCGGGTGGTGACCGATTTCGTTTATCCGTTCACGTCGCAGCAGATGAACGTGCCGGAGACCGTCAATCTGATGGCTAATACGTCCGTATTATCCGTGTCTATACCAATGACACCGGTCACTCTGCTGGCCGGCCCCCGGGCCTCCTTTCTGCTCTTTCTCACCCTGGGAATGGCCGCGACCGCGACGTCCTGGTACTTCCTTCTCTCCCGGGTCCTCGTCCGGTCCCGTGGGCCGGCCTGGCTCGGGGCGGTGTTCTGCGCGTACGCCCCGGCGATGGTGTCGCACGCCAACGCTCATCCCAACATCGTCTCCCAGTTCGTGGTGCCGCTGATCATCTGGCGCACGCTGCGGCTCGCCGAGCCGGGTCGCTGGCTGCGCAACGGGCTCCTGCTCGCCCTGGTGATCGTCTGGCAGGCCTTCCTCAACCTGGAGATCCTGCTGATGACCGCGATCGGTCTCGGTGTCGTCGTGGCCGCGCTCGCCCTCGGCCGGCCCGCACTGCGCCGGCGGACGCGCCCCTTCCTCGCCGGGCTGGCGGTGGCCGCCCTGGCCGCGTTCATCGTCCTGGCGTACCCGCTCTACGTCCAGTTCTTCGGTCCCGGCGCGTACCGGGGCCTGTCCCCGCTCATCCGCGGCTACTCCACCGACCTGGCCTCCTTCGTGGCGTACTCCCGCGAGTCGCTGGCCGGTGACGAACGCGGCGCGAAGGGGCTGGCGAAGAACCCCACCGAGGAGAACGCGTTCTTCGGGTGGCCGCTGCTGCTGCTCGTCGGCGCGCTCACCTGGTGGCTGTGGCGCGACGTCGTCGTCCGCGCCCTGGCCGCGCTCGCGGTGCTCTTCGCGGTGCTGTCGCTGGGGCGGGAGATCCAGTTCAACCGCCGGGGCACCGGCGTGCCGGCGCCCTGGGCCGTGCTGGAGAACCTGCCGGTCCTGCACTCGGTGGTGCCGACCCGCTGGGCGCTGGCCATCACCCCGGTCATCGGGCTGCTGCTCGCGTACGGGGCGGAACGGGCCCGGGTGCTCGCCGGCCGCCACCCGTCGGCCCGGCCGCAGATCCGCTTCGCCACGGTCACCGTGCTGGCGATGGCCCTGGTGCCGCTCCTGCCCACCCCGCTGCCGGCGGTACGGCTCGACCCGACCCCCGCGTTCGTCACCTCCGGGGCGTGGCGACCGTACGTGGCGGGCGGGCGCAGCATCGTGACCCTGCCGCTGCCGGACACCCACTACGCCGACCCGCTGCGCTGGTCGGCGGAGACCCGGCTGGAGATGCCCATCGCCCGGGGTTACTTCCTCGGCCCGGACACCCGCCCGGGCCGGCGCCGGGTGGCCCTGTTCACCGCGCCACCCCGACCGACGAGCGACTTCTTCGGTCAGATCCGGCGCACCGGCGCCGTGCCGCCGATCACCCCGCAGGCGCGGGTCGCAGCCGTCGACGACCTGCGGTACTGGCGGGCCGGTGCAGTGGTGCTTGGCCCGCACCGGCACGCCGACGCGTTACGCCGGGGCATGACCGAGCTGACCGGCGTGCGGCCCACGTACACCGGGGGTGTCTGGCTCTGGGACGTGCGGGATCTGACCGACTGACCCGACGCCAGGCACAGCCGCCGGGGCCGGCGCGGTCAGGCGGGCCGGACGCAGCAGCCCTGGCAGATCTTGGGCTTGGGGAGGGTGAAGGCGAGGCAGCAGGTGCGGCGCTGGACGGTCGGCTCGCCGGCCGGGCCGGGGACCAACTCCACCAGGTCGTCCAGATCGAGTGCGCCGAGCAGCGTGTCGATCGTGGCGACCGTGGAGCCCGGCAGGCCGTCCGCGGCCCGCAGGATGCCGTGCGCGATACCGGAGGCGACCGAACCCAGCAGCGTGCGGGTGCCGACCCGCACCTCCGCCTGGATGGCCGAGATCATCGGGGCGAGGTGGGCGTCGAGCAGCGAGGCCCGCAGGGCCCCGAGCAACTCCGCCTCGCCGGACACCACCCGCACCTCGGGCAGGCCGGCCAGCGCCAGCGGGTCGCCCGGCAGGACGGCGACCCTGGTCGACCGGCGCAGGCCAAGGGTCAGCAGCGGCCGGTGGTCCTCGAAGTGGATCAGCACGTCCGACGGGTCCAGCAGGGGCACCCGGCGGGCCGAGGCCCAGCCGAGCACCGCCGGCAGCGCGGTCCAGTAGCTGTACGACTTCCAGGCGAGCGCGGCGCAGGCGTGCGGCGTGCCACCCCACCGGGTGCCGGCCGCCTGCAGGAACTCGGGGAGCCGGGTGCCGTCCACCAGGCAGGTCGCCGGTGACCAGCCCGACTCGTCGGCCACCAGCAGGCCGGGAGCCAGCCCCGGGATGTCGTCCGTGCCGAACATCTGGCGGAGGGTGGCGGTGACCGGGGCCAGCGTGGCGGCGGCTTCCCGCCCCGGCATGACCGCTGTCACTGGCTGTCCCCCGTCCGAAGCGCCGACCGTCTGAGCTAAGGCTAGCCTAACCCCCTGCGATCAGTCTAAGGGAAGCCTCACCTGATTTCGCTCTGCTCCCGCTCGACGGCGTACTACCCGTGGTCCGGTCCGGGAAACGACCGACGGAGTATCGACGCTTGTCGTTGCAGAGTCAATGGTCCTGTCGACAAGGTGGCAGTTCCGTACACGACCGGCGACAGAACGTGAAACTGAATACTCCCGGCCACGAGGAAGCTGATGACGACCTCACCGCTCGATCGGGCTGCCGACTCCTTCGCCGCCGAACTCGCCCGCCACCGGACCGGGCGGGGCCTGTCCAAGAAACAGCTGGCGACGCTCATGGGATTCGACCCCTCGTACGTCAGCCACGTCGAGGGGCGCCGACACCGCCCCACCGAGGACTTCGCCCGCCGGGCGGAGGCCGTCCTGGAGGCCAGCGGAGCGATCTGGCAGCGTTTCCGGGAGTACGACGACCTGCGGCACGCCCGCGGCGACCGGGCCCACCGCGAACCGCCCGCCCCCGGGCAGTGGCTCCCACCCGGCACCGGCCTGATCGTCGAACGCGAACAGGCCACTCTCACCTACCTCGACGACACGTACCGGTGCGTGATTCGCCGGGAGCTCTACAACGCGGGCACCGAACCGGTCACCCGCTACCTCGTGCGCGTGGCCGTCGACCGCTACCCCAGCGACCCGGGCCGCTCCAACCGCCACCACCGCGAGCACCCGCTCACCTTCGCCGAACTGCAACTGCGCGCGCACCGGCTGGACGGGGACGAGCGCGAGGCCATGCACTGGCGGGCCAAGCACGACCGGGACGCGTTCAAGGAGATCTGGCTGCTCTTCGAGAACGCCGACCGCCGCTTCCCCCTCTACCCCGGCGACCGCGCCACCATCGAGTACGCGTACCACGTCGGCGCGGACAAGTGGGGGCCCTGGTTCCAGCGGGCGGTCCGGGTGCCCACCCGGCACCTCGCCGTACGCCTGGACCTGCCGGCCTCCCTCGACCCGCAGGTCTGGGGCGCGGAGACCTCGCTCTCGGCGGAGGAGGGCCCACTGCGCACCCCGGTCGCCCGCCGCGACGAGGGCGACCGGATGATCTTCGACTGGGCGACCGACGAGCCGCCGCTGAACGCCCGCTACCGGATGCAGTGGCGGTTCCGGGCCCGGCCCGAGGCCGACGCGGACGAATCCGGCCGGGTCCGGCCCAGCGACCGGATGCGCGGCCTCGGCATCCTCCAGCGCGGCGCCGACCTGCTGCGCCAGCCCGCCCAACCGTTCGACCTGCCGCGCGAGGAGCAGACCGCCCGGGACGTCGTCGACCGGCTCGCCGCGGCGCTGCTCCGGCTCGACGAGCTGCACCCGTTCAGCAAGGGCGTCGGGATCGCCGCCCCGCAGATCGGCATCGGCCGGGCCGCCGCGCTCGTCCGGCCGCCGGACCGGTCCGTCGAGCCGGTCGTCCTGTTCAACCCGCGCGTCGTCGACGCGTCGCCGGACGCCGACGAGCAGTACGAGGGCTGCCTCTCCTTCTTCGACCACCGCGGCCTGGTTCCCCGCCCGCTCCGGATCGACGTCGAACACGCCCACCTCGACGGTGGCCGGATCATCACCTCGTTCGAGTACGGCATGGCGCGGCTCGTCGCACACGAGATCGACCACCTGGAGGGGCGCCTCTACGTCGACCGGATGACCCCCGGGATGCCACTGGTGCCCGTCGAGGAGTACGGCTACTCCGGCCAGCCCTGGCGCTACTGACGCCGGCGGCACGACCACGTCCGCCCGGGTGGGAAGGACGGCCGGGCGGACGTGGTCGTGCGGGGCGGTGCCGGTCCGCCCGTTCGGGGGGACCGGGGCGCGTGCCTGAGCGGGCGGAGGCACGCGCCCCGGTCCTGGGGGGAGAAACGCCTTTCACAGCCCGCCGAAGGTGTCGTACCGGGTGCGCTCCGGCGGCACGCCGTCCTCAGCGAGTACGCGCAGCGTCGCCCGGACCATCGGCGCCGACCCGGAGACGTAACAGTCGTGGGCCGTCCACGGGCCGTACCGGGCGATCACGTCGGAGATGGCACCCAGCTCGCCGTCGAAGTCCTCGTCCTCGCTGCACGCCGGCGTCACCGACAGCCACGGATGCCGGGCGACCAGTTCCCGGAGCTCGGGAAGCCCGTACAGGTCGTCGCGCGTCCGAGCCCCGTAGAAGACGTGCACCCAGCGCGTCCGGTTGTAGCTCGCCAACTCCTCGACGAGGGCCTTGACCGGGGCCAGCCCGACCCCTCCGGCGACGCAGAGGATGTCCCGCTCCGACTCGCGGTCCAGGGTCATCGAACCCATCGGCGCCGCCACGCGTAGCAGGTCGCCCGGCTTCACCCGGCGTACCAGCGCACCGGACACCCACCCCGCGCCCTGCGGCGTCCGGACGTGGAACTCCAGCACGTTGTCGTCGTTCGGCGCGTTGGCCACCGAGTACGTGCGCCACACCCGCGGGTGGTAGCGGGGCACCTCGACGCTCACGTACTGGCCCGCGCGCCAGCGCAGCGGGTGCTGCAGGGCGCGGACGGTCAGCACGGCCGTGTCCGGCCCGTACCGCTCGTGGGTCAGCACCTCGGCGTGCCAGAACGGCGGGTCCTCGTCCGCGGCCGCCCCGGCGAGCATCTTCTCCGAGATCGCCGCGTACGCGTCCCGCCAGGCCTGGTCGTACTCCAGATTCCAGCCGTCGCCGGCGGTGCTGCGCAGCGCGTCCAGCAGCGCGACGCCCATGGTCTCGTAGTTCTTCGCCGCCACGTGGTACTTCCGGTGGTCCCGGCCGAGCGAGCGGAGGTACTCGTCGAAGCTTTCCGGGTCGTCGACCGTGTGGATGGCGGTGATGATCGCCTCCAGCAGGCGGTCGCCCTGGCCGGTCATCTGCACCGGGAAGAGCTGGCGCAGCTCGGGGTCCAGCAGGAAGAGCCGGGCGTAGAAGTGACCGCTCAGCCGGTCCCGGTGCTCCTCGACCAGGGTCCAGCTCTCCTTCAGTAGCCGCGCGACGTCGTCCACGGAAGCGTGCTCCTTCTCCGTACGGGGATCGGGCACCCATAGAATGTCCACGGAGAGTGTCGACCGGTCGCACAGAATGTGCGACCAGCTCGTGAGGTCTCCTCGGCGCCACGCTCGGGCGCGCGGTCAGGCACAGTGGTGCGGTGACCCTCGAGCTGGACCGCCCGGTGGCCCGCCGGACCCTGGGCACCGAGACGCTACTGGTGCTCGGCCTGTCCCTCGGCCAGTCGGCCGTCTACGCCCTCGTGTCGATCGTCGCCAAGCTCACCGCCGACGGTCCGCTGTCCGCGCAGACCGCCGCGCTGAACACCTCCCGGTCCGCGCGGCCGTACCTCGACCTCACCTACCAACTGCTCGGCATCGCGTTCGCGCTGCTGCCGGTGCTGCTCGCCGTACACCTGCTGGCGCGGGACCCCGGCGACCCCGCCCGGACCCTCGGCCTGGACGCCCGGCGTCCCGGTCAGGACCTCGCCCGCGGCGCCGGCCTGGCCGCGCTGATCGGGCTGCCCGGCCTCGCCCTGTTCTGGGCCGCGGCCCAGCTCGGCCTGAACGCCACGCTCGTGCCGGCCGCGCTGCCCGACCTGTGGTGGGCGGTCCCCGTGCTGATCCTCGCCGCCGTGCAGAACGCCGTGCTGGAGGAGGTGATCGTGGTCGGCTACCTGGTCACCCGGCTCCGGCAGCTCCAGTGGCGGCTCGCCGCGGTCGTCGCGACCAGCGCGCTGCTGCGCGGCTCCTACCACCTGTACCAGGGCTTCGGCGCGTTCGTCGGCAACGCGGTGATGGGCGTGGTGTTCAGCCTGTTCTACCTGCGGACCCGGCGGGTGATGCCGCTGGTGGTGGCGCACACGCTGCTCGACATCGTGGCCTTCGTCGGCTACAGCCTGCTGCCGCGAGAATGGTTCGACTGGCTCTGACCAGTCGGCGCGGGCGGCACCGCCACGACGATGCCGGCGGCATGGATTCTCGGCGCGCCGCGGACCCTCGGATGCCGGCGGCATTGTCCCGCCGCCGGGCTCGGGAGCGCACGGAGTGGATCTCAGCCGAGGCGCGCGACCCGCGACGGCCGGTAGGCCGCGACGGCACGGGCCGCCAGGCGCTCGGTAGCCGCGGCGTCGCCCGCCGCGGCCGCCAGCGCCGCCGCACCGGGCAGCAGCCGGGACGCCAGCCGCAACGCCAGCCAGCCGCCCGCCTGCGCGGCGAGCGGCGCGGCCAGCCGCCACGCCGCCTCCGCCGCCCGGGGCCACGGCCCCTCGCCCGGACCGTCGAGCGCCCGCGCCGCCGCGAGCGCCGCCCGGGCGCTGTCCGCGTCCGGATGGACCTGGGTGAGGACAAGCAACTCCACCGCCCGGTCCGGGTGCGCCGGATCGCGCCCGTACGCCGCCGCCAGGTGCAGCACCAGGCTCGCCTGCGTCCACAGCACCGCCGCCAGCTCAGCCACCGGCGCGAACACGCCGGCCAGCGCGGCGGCCGCCCCGCCCGCCCCGGCCTGCCGGACGTAGCGCCGGGTCGCCAGCCGGGCCAGCCCGTCGCCCGTCACCCCGGGGTACGCCGACCGCAGCCCGTCGGCCCACTCGCGCGCCCGCGGCCCGATGCCCTCGACGGCGGCGAGGGCGAGCAGCTCCGGAGCGAACCCCGGATGATCGAGCACCCGGCGGGCGACCACCTCAGGCGTACGCGACGCGGCGGGCTCGGTCGTGACGGACCGCTCCTTTGCGGCGGGCGTGGTCGTGGTGGTGCTGGTGGGGTGGGGCGCTTCCTGGGCCGGAGGCCTGGTCCTGGTGGCGTTTGTCGCTCCGGTGGCGCTGGTTGTGGCAGGGCCCTGCTCGACGGCGGGATTCTTCGCCGCGGTGGAGCGCTTCCCCGCGGTGGGGCTCTTCGTGGTGGCAGCCGCGGTCTTGCGTGCGGGCGTCTTAGCGGCGGTGGCGCGCTTGGTGGCCGACCGGGCCGGCTTCGCCTCGTCGGCGGCCAGCGCACCCTGTTGCCCACCGCCCGTCGAACCCGGGTCGATCTCGGTAGCCGGTGCCGCCGCTTCCGGTGCGCGCGCCGCAGCCCGCTTGGTTGGCGTCGTGGCCCGTTTGGCGGCCCTGGTCCGTTTGGCGGCCGCGGCCTCTCCGGGGTCCCGGCTCTGCTCGGCGGCAGAGGGCTGGGTGGGTGCCGCAGTCCGCTTGGTGGCCCGGGCCTGCTTGATGGCCTCGGCCTGCTTGGCGCCCGCCCCCGCTGCCTCAGCCGGGTCCACCACGGCCACCGCTCCAGCGGCCGCGCTTCCTGTGTCGTCAGTCACGCCGGACTCGGTGCCGCCGTCCGGCTTATCCCCACGGGTGTCCTCCGCCATCGCCTCCGACGGCGGCTCTGCCGATGGTGGAATCTCCCCGCCACGCTGAGGGATGTTCACCTCCACGATGTCGGCGGCCGGCGGTTCCGACGCGGCCTGCGGTGGCGACGCGGCCTGCGGTGGCGAGACCGGTTGGCGGGGCGCGGGAGGCTGAGCAGCAGGCGGTTGGAACAGCACGGTCGGCGCCGGCTTCGCCCGCCGCTGTCGCGCCCGTTGGGCCTCGGCCGCCGGCGCGGGCTCCACGGGGGCAGGAGGCGGGGTGAACGTCGCCCGCGGGGAACGACGCCGCTTCTCCGCAGGCTCTCGACGATGAGACTCGCTCGGCGGCTGCTCGTGCATATCGATGCAGCGTAGTCTTGATCACGTTCCAGCACAGCGCTGAATCGCGAGGGCTCGCGAAGCCCGGCCGGCGTTCGGAAGGAAGTCGCTTTGCTCCCGGTGGGTGGGGACCTGTATCCTCGGGCCCGGTGGCCTGCGAGGGCCGCCGGGGAGACTTCGCCTAGTCTGGTCTATGGCGCCGCACTGCTAATGCGGTTGGGGTTTTAAAGCCCCTCCCGGGTTCGAATCCCGGAGTCTCCGCGCGAAAGCCGGTCGTGTAGGCTGGCTGAGCACCAGCGCCCGTAGCTCAACGGATAGAGCATCTGACTACGGATCAGAAGGTTAGGGGTTCGAGTCCCTTCGGGCGCGCCAAGCGACCAAGGCCGTGACCAGCGTAAGCGCCGGTCACGGCCTTGATTGTTTCCCGCGATGTGCCGCGATCTTCCACATGTTCGGACCGTGGTGCTGCGTTGTCACTGTGCCTGGTCTCGCATGACGGTTGACAGATCGGCGTCGCAGGACGCTTGACGCCAAGTAGTGATCGAATAGGTCTGGTGCTTGCGGTTGATGGTAAGCGTGTCAGGCTTCTGAGTCGTCGTGGTCCTGTCAGCCGTCGCGCCCGTAGGATCTGCTGATGATCGAACCGTCGCTGGTCACTCGGTCGTCGTTGCCGCACGTGTTGCCGATCGTGGCACCGATGCCGATGGCCGAGCTGCCGACCCGAACGTGGTCCGACGAGCAGTGGGAACGGATCAAGCTCGGCTACGAGGCTCGCGACATGGACGAGAAGTGGAACGTGTTCGTTGAGGACCAGGTCGCGTTCCTGCATCGCAGCTGGACCGGCAACGGGATCTTCGAAGCGTCGTTCTCGCCTGTTAGCGGCGGTGGTTTGCGTATCTCAGCGGCGACGGTGGAGTCCGACCCGTCGCGTTACCGTCGCAGCTCCGATCGATACGACCGGGTGATGGTCGAGCTTGTGCTCAGCGCGATCGTGCTCGGTGAACCCGCCGTGGATCTGCGCGCGGAGCTGGTCGCGCTGACATCGCAGGAGTCTGGACGCACCGACCTCCCTGCGGGCGTCATCGAACACAGTGCGCTCGGGCTGAGGTCAACCCCATAGCCGCCGACAAGTCGCTAGGTCACGCACGAAGGCGAGGCTGCTGAGCCTGACTCGGGATCGTGATCTGGTGTTTGGCTCTGGTGCGGTTCAGTTCGGTGGTGCTGCGGCGGGGCACGGCTGTGATCGGGGTGTCGGCGTCGTAGACGGTGACGGTGTGCTCGTCGAGGGCAACGGTGACGAGTTTGCGGGCGTGGACCTTCCCGACTTGGATCTTCTGTCCGGCGACCTGGAAGCTGCCGTTGACCGACACGACGCGCTCGATGGTCGGGGCGGTGGCCGGTGGTGGGATCGGGGATGCGGGTCGGGCGTCGCGGATGCGGCCGAGCGCGGTGGGCGGGAGTGGGCAGCGCAGGGTGCGGCGCAGCTGCGCGGCGTCGTCGATGACGTGCAGGAGGATGCCGTCGACGCGAACCCGGACCCGCTGGCCGGCAAGGGGCACGCCGACGCTGATCTGCCGGCCGGCGATGCTGATCCCGCCGCAGGCGTTGACGACCCGGTCGACCTCGACGGCGGTGGTCTGCGGCTCGGGCTGCGGCAATGGCGGTGGTCCGGCGGGGCTGCCGCCGTCGGCCAGTAGGCGGGCGAGGTCACGTTGGGACAGCCGCGACGGGCTGGACTTGATCCGGGCGCCCTCGGCAGTCAAAACGTGCAGCCGGTCGGTGTCGACCCAGATCGTGACCGAGGTGCCGGCGAGGGCGGGGCCGAGCCACACCTGCTGCTGGGCGACGGTCAGATTGCCCGACGGCGGAACGACCCGGACGAGCCTGCACCGGCTGCGGTCGGCCGGTGGACACGGTCACCGAAGCGGTGTCGACCTCGACGACGGGTGGCTTCCTCGGGGCCGGTGGTGCGCTGGGCAGCAGCCCGGACGGCAGGCGCAGCGGCAGGACGTCTGCCGGCGGTTGGCTCTGTCCTTGAGTGGGTCGGTGGAACCGGTCGGCGGGGAAGGCGTCATCGATACCCTGGTGGGGCCGGTCGTAGTTGTATTCGACGACGAACGCGTCCACCGCGGCCTGGGCCTCCTCCAGGGTCGCGAACACCCGCCCGTCCAGGCACTCGCCTTGCAGGCTCTGGTGGAACCGCTCGACCTTGCCGGTGGTCGTCGGGGTGCGGGGTCTCGTATTTCGGGCCACGATGCCGTTCTCCCGGCAGATCCGCTCGAACAGCACCTCACCCGGGCGGGGCTTGGTGAACCGGCCGGTGAACTGCTTGCCGTTGTCGGTCAGCACCTCACCCGGCGTCCCGAACCGGGTCAGGGCGGCGGCGAACGCGGCGCAGACGGCCCGGCCGGTCGCCCGACGCACCACGGTCGCGATCACGCAGTATCGGGAGTGATCGTCCAAGCCGGTGACGATCTTCGCCTCGGTGCCGTCAGTGAGGAGGACACCACCGACGATGTCCATCTGCCACAGCTCCATCGGCTCCGGACGTTCCCACCGCCGATAGTCCTCCCGCCGACGCTTCCGAGGCACCGCCGGAACCAGATTGTTGCGCCGCAGGATCCGATACACCGTCGCCCGAGCCGGCGCAGGAGTCACACCACGACGCCCTGCCTCGAACCGCAGCCGACGCGGACCCCACCGCGGATGATCCCGGCGCAGCTCACACACCAACGCCTCCGTCGAGGCGTCAACCCGGTGCGGGCAGACACGCGGCCGGTGCGACCGGTCCTCCAGGCCCTTGACGCCCTCGGCGGCATACCGGGCCAGCCAGTTGTGGATCGTCTGCCGCGACACCCCATACCGGGCCGCGACCTCCGTCTTCGGAGTTCCACCCAGGCACTCCATCACGGCGTGAAACCGCTGCTCCATGACGCTCAACTCCGCGAGTCCCACCCGGTGCTCCTCCCGCCTGAGTTACAGACGCAACGAGCACCAGGCCGACCAGGTGTCAAACATCAACCGAGGCCGCAGTGTCAACTATCAACCGGCGCACGACATGCTGCGTTGTCACTGTGCTGTTCGGCGGGGGTTCGGGGTTCGTGCTGGTCCCTGCTGACCAGTGCGTTTGCGTGTCGCCTTGTCTGGATCATGGTCGGGATGCCGGTACGTGGGCGTACGACAGTTGTCCACTGTGGTCATCGTTGTGGATCTTCTCTGCCGGGTGCCCGGGTGCCCGGGTGCCCGGGTGCCCGGGCGGTCGGTCGCAGACTGCAGTCTCAACGCCAGCGTCTGTCATCTTGGCCGTCCCTCGGGAAGGTGTTGTGGGCCGCCTGGCTGGTGCCCGATGACGGCTCGGTGAAGGAAGCTCGCTTCTTCAGCCTGGAGCCGGTTGCGGTAGGTGATCTTGTTGGGTGGTTGTGTCCGGGCTTGACTGGTCCGTCCTCACCAGTTGTGTCGGGGTCTGTGCAGTGGCCGTCCGCATCGATACCGTTCCCTCGTCGATGATCCACCGTACGGGGAGGGCCTGGTGAATCGGTTGGGTTGGGGCGCAGCGTGGCGGGCGTCCGTCCGCCGGTTGCGGCGGTCGGGTCGGCCGGCAGGTCCGTCTACCAAGCGATTGTCGGCGCCGGTCTCGGTCGTCTACAGAAGGCGTGCCACGGGGCGGCGGAGGCCGGATCGACCGCTCGTGGCGGGTGTCACCGGTGTGTTGACCATGTCGTTGCTGCCGGTTGTCACCGTGACGGCGTCGCCCCCGGCGTGGGCGTCGTCGCCGGTTGGGTGTGTGTCCGCCGTTGAGGATGAGGCGCAGGCGGTGCGGTTGGCGGTGGAGTGCGGGCAGCGGGTGGAGGTGTTGTCGGCGCGTACGCCGTGGGTGACGACGACGGCGGAGGAGACGGGGGAGTTGACGTGGAGGGCCGCAACCGTCGCTGAGCGGGCGTACGTGGACGGCGAGTGGCGTTCGGTGGATCCGATGCTCAGGGTCAGCGCTGGCGGGATTGAGCCCACGGCTCCGGTGTTGCCAATGCGGTTCAGTCCTGGCGGGGACGCGCCGTTGGCGCGTATCGAGCACGAGGGCCGGGCGCTGGAGTTGTCCTCGCCGTTGGGATCGCTGCCGGCGCCGTCGGTGTCGGGGCGAACTCTGGTCTACGAATCGGTGTTGCCGGATGTTGACCTGCGGGTGTCGGTGGACGAGGACGGTACCGGGTTCACCGAGGTCCTGGTGGTGCATACGCCGGAGGCTGCGGCGAACCCGGCGTTGTCGCGGCTGAGTTTTCCGTTGCGGACTGAGGGCGGGCTGTCGGTGCGGGAGCACGACGGTGGGCTCAGTGTTGTCGACGGGTCTGGGCTTGAGGTTTTCGCCTCGCCGACTCCGCTGATGTGGGACTCCTCCGGTGGGGTGGACTCGTCTGACGCTCCGCTACGCAGCTTCGGCGCCCGCGCGTTCGACGACGCGCCGCTGCTTGTGGAGCGGGGTGTGGCTCCCGCGTCGGAGGACCAGGTGGCCGCGATGCCGGCGGAGTTCGACGGGGAAGCGGTGACGATCACGCCGGACCGGGAGATGCTGACCAGCCCGGAGACGGTGTGGCCGGTGTTCATCGATCCGACGTTCGATGCTGGTGAGGGTGTTACGCCCAACGACTGGACGATGATCGCTGAGGCGTGGCCGGCGGAGAGCTACCACAAGTTCTCCGGTGACAACGGTGTGGGGTTGTGTTCGACGGGTGTTCGCTCGCTGTGTCAGGACAGGCCGTAAGCGTTTGGTGTGGGAGTACAACATCCCAGCGGCAATCCGTGGATCGAAGGTTTCCTCCGCCAAATTCCAGGCATACAAGACCCACGCCTACAGCTGTGACCAGACGGGCTGGGTACGGCTGTATCGGGTGAACTCGATTACTTCCTTGTCGACCTGGAGCAATCACCACGCGCACTGGGATGACGGTGGAACGGCTCCCAGCATGGACTCGCAGGCGCCGAATGGCCAGTGCACCGGGTGGGAGGAGTGGGATGCCACCTCTGGCGCTCAGGCCGCGGCTGACAACAGTTGGGTTTCGCTGACCGTTGGGCTGCGGGCGGCTAACGAGAGCAACATGCAGAGCTACTGGCGTAAGTTCCGCAGTGACGCCACGTTGTCGATCACGTTCAATCGGTATCCGAACGTCCCTGGGACTCCGTCGCTGGATCCTTCGGAGACGGTCGGGTCCGGGCCGAGCGGGTTCATCACGCGGGATACGACGCCGCAGTTGTCCGCGACGGTGTCCGACCCTGACGGGGCGTACGGGCAGACGGTCCGGGGTGTGTTCCAGATCTACCACAGCGGGTCGACATTGTTGTGGCAGGGCGAGTCGGCGCTGGTGAGCTCGGGTTCGAAGGTGTCGCCGCAGACATCGCCGCCGGCGCTGTCGGAGAACGTGCTGTACACGGTGCGGGTGTGGGGCAAGGACTCCGCAGGGTTGATGTCGAAAACCTGGTCGGATTACATCCAGTTCAAGGTTGATGTGACTCCGCCCGCGGCGGCGGCTGTGGTGGTGCCGCAGGAGGTGGGTACCGGCATCCAGGCGAAGTACACCGAGAACGCCTGGGCCGGGGGGATCGGTCAGGTGGGCAAGTTCGCGTTCAAGCCCAACGGTGTGACGGACGTGAACCGGTACAGGTACTCCTTTGACAGCCTCACCCACACCCACGAGGTCTCCGCTGCCGCCAACGGTGACTCGGCGAGCCTGGTCTCGTACGCGCCATCGTCACCAGGCCTGCACACCCTGCGGGTGTGGACGGTAGACATGGCCGGCTGGGTGATCGCGAACCCAAAGGTGTACCAATTCTGGGTCCACACGGCGCCGAAGGCGGCGTGGTGGTGGTTGGACAGCAACGGCACTGACTCAGCGGGTACGAGTCCACTCACTCTCAGCGGCACGATCAACTGGGTGGATGGGCCCTGGCTCAGCGGTGACTATCCGACCGACAAGGCGCTGCGCCTGGACGGGTCCACGACCCAGGCGACGACGGCCGGTCCGGTTGTGCAGACCACAGGTAGCTATACGGTCACCGCCCTGGTCAAGCCCGGTGACACCAGCGGATCGGACGTGGCGGTCAGCCAGGACGGCACGTACGCCAGTGGATTCCGACTCGGCATCATCGACTGGGGCTGCCCGCCAGAGCTCGGGACTCGGTGCTGGGGGCTATGGCTGGCGAACAGCGACGCCGCCGGCACCTGGTGGCACCGTCTCAACCCGCAGGTCAGCCCAGAGGACCCGCAGCGCTTCGCGATCCAACCGGGCCAGTGGACGGCGTTGGCTGGTGTGTACGACGCCGGGACTGGTGAGCTGCGGCTGTACGTCAACGGTGAACTGGCCGGGGTGAGGTCGCACACGGCGACCTGGGACGCGGTCGGCAAGCTGCGGATCGGGCACGCGGCTCTCGGCGCGAACACCGAGCTGCGCTGGACCGGCGACCTGGATGACGTGCGGGTGTACAGGGTGGCACTCGACGAGGCGACTATTCGCCGTGTCGCTTTCGGCTCCCGTGACATCACGGACATTCCTCAGTGACGGCAGCACCCACTGCAAGCGAGACAGTCAGCGTCGACGGTCGCTGCCGCGACCTGGTGTGAAGGAGCAACGTGAACAGGAGCGGTGCCGCTGTGGCGGGTCGGGTTCGTCGCGTCGTGATCGGTGGCGTTGCCGTGGCGCTGACCGTCGGATTGGGCTTGGTGGCACCTTCCGGGGGTGATCCGGCCGCCGCCAGCGGCGATCCGCAGGCCGACCCCCGGTGGCGGGAGAAGCGGATGGCAGCCTGGCCCGATATCCCCGACACGCCAACCACCCCCGGTCGTGTGCAGAAGGTCCGTGCTGTGCCCGAGCGTCCGAGCCTCCCGTCGTTCACGGTGTCGGCGGTCACGTGGCCGACCGCAGGTTCGGCTTCCATTGAGATCCCGGCGGGTGGCGCTGCGCGCCGGACGAGCGCGGCGAAGCCTGGCGGCCTGCCCGTGCAACTATCCCGCGCGGACGGGTCGGGCGCTCCGGCCGGAGCGCGGGTGGACGTGTTGGAGCGATCCGCCGCAAAGGCCGCTGGTGTGGAGGGGGTGCTGCTGCGGGTACGGCCGCAGGACACCTCGGGACAGGTTCAGCTGCGAGTGAACTATTCGCAGTTCGCGCACGCCTACGGGGGTGACTGGGCATCTCGGCTCCGGCTCGTCCGCTTGCCCGACTGCGCTGCGACCACACCGCAGCGCGCCGAATGCCGCACCGGCACCCCGCTCGAGTCACGCAACGACGCTGCGGCGCGGACCGTCGAAGCCGCGATCACCCTCAGCAGTAGCCAGGAGCAGAATCGTTCCCGAGAGAGCGGACAGCGGGCCTCGTCGGTGGTGACGGTCGAGTCCACCGGGGCGCTGTTCGCGCTGTCCGCAGGCACGTCCGGGCCGGCGGGTGACTGGTCGGCTACGCCGCTGTCGTCGTCGGCGACGTGGCAGGTGTCGACGCAGACCGGTGACTTCTCCTGGTCGTACCCGTTGCGGGTGCCGCCGTCGACGGGACCGGTGCCGCAGTTGTCCTTGTCGTACTCATCGGGCTCCGTGGATGGGCGGGTCGCCTCAACCAACAACCAAACGTCATGGATCGGCGACGGCTGGGACCTGTGGCCCGGCTACGTGGAGCGCAAGTACATCCCGTGCGCTGACGACAACGACGACGATCCGGCGGGAGCCAACAATGCCGGGCACGAGACCGGTGATCTGTGCTGGAAGAGCGACAACGCCACCATCTCGCTCAACGGGAAGGCCTCGGAGCTGGTCAAGGACGAGGCCGCCGGCGCGTGGCGGTTCAAAGAGGATGACGGCTCGAAGATCGAGCGGTCATCCGGTGCCTGGAACGCGGACAACAACACCGAGTACTGGAAGGTCACCACCACCGACGGCACTCAGTACTTCTTCGGCCGAGACAAGCGTTCCGCCACGGACCCGGAGAATCTGTCGTCGGCATGGACGGTTCCGGTCTTCGGTAACCACCCGGGTGAGCCCTGCTACCAGAGCAGCTTCGCGTCTTCGCACTGCCAGCAGGCCTGGCGATGGAACCTCGACTACGTGGTCGACCCCCGCGGCAACACGATGACCTACATCTACGGCCGGGAGAGCAACTACTACGGCCGCAACCTCAACCAGGCGGCGTCGACCTATCACCGTGGCGGCTACCTGGCGGCGGTCGAGTACGGCGAGCGGTTCGGGTCGGAGGCGTCCACCACCGCGCCGATGCGGGTCGAGTTCAACGTGGCGGAGCGGTGCCTCAGCAACTGCGGCAGCCTGACGGATGCCACCAAGGCGAACTGGCCGGATGTGCCGTTCGATCTGATCTGTGATTCCTCGACCTCCTGCCCGAACGTGATGTCCCCGGCGTTCTTCACCCGCAAGCGACTGACGTCGGTCACCACCAAGGTGCTGAACGGTTCGGCTTACGACAACATCGAGACCTGGATGCTGGCCCACCGCTTCCCCGACCCAGGGGACGGGCAGAGCAACCCGGTCATGTGGTTGGACAGCATCGAGCACAGGGGTATGCGGGGCGCCTGGCTCACTCTGCCAAAGGTGACCTTCAACGGGGTGCAGTTGGCCAACCGCGTGGACGCGGCAGGAGACATCGGCCCAGCCATGATCCGTTACCGCATGTCGGGGATCGACAACGGCACCGGCGGCCGAATCACGATCAACTACGACCCGGCGGACTGCACCCCGTCAAGCCTGCCGAGCACGCCTCAGTCGAACACCCGGCGCTGTATGCCCGTGTACTGGACTCCGGACGGCGCTTCGGAGCCGGTGCTGGAGTATTTCCACAGGTACCGGGTCGACAACGTGGTCGCCGACGCCGATCCGATCGCGCCGGGTGACCCGGAGGTGGTCACGGACTACGTGTACGGCGACGCACCTGCCTGGCACTACGACGACAGCGAGCTCATCGAGCCGAAGTACCGCACCTGGAGCGAGTTCCGCGGCTACGGCACCGTCGACGTGCTCGTCGGCAACCCCGGCAACCAGTCCAAGACCCGCTACCGCTACTTCCGCGGAATGCACGGCGACCATTTGCCCAGCGGCAGCCGGCAGGTGCAGGTCGACGGCATCGACGACCACGACCGGTACGCGGGCTTCCTCCGCGAACAGATCACCTACAACGGCGCCACCGGCTCCGAACTGAACGCCACCATCAACACCCCGTGGCTGTCACCAGCGACCGCGACCGGCGCCGACGGCACCAAAGCGCTCCTGCTGGGCACCCGCACCGTGGACACCCGCACCACCGCCCCGGCCCTGCCCGGCGGGGTGCGGCGAACCAAGACCGTCACCAGCTTCGACAACACCTACGGCATGGCCACCCAGGTCGACGACCAGGGCGACACCGCCACCAGCGACGACGACGTGTGCACCCGCTACGAGTACGCCCGCAACACCGGCCTGCACATCGTCAGCACCGTCTCCCGCACCGAAACCGTCTCGGCCACGTGCGCCGACACGGCGTCGCGTCCAGGTGACGTTGTCTCGGACAAGCGCAGCTTCTACGACGGGTCGGCCACCTTCGGCGCGGCGCCGACCAAGGGCCTCGTGACGCGGACCGAGGAGGTCAAGTCCTACTCCGGAACCACCCCGGTCTACGTCACCACGTCCACCACCAGTTACGACACCCAGGGCCGGGTCAAGACCGCCGCCGACGCACTCGGGCGTACCACAAGCACGACCTACACCCCAGCCGACGGCGGACCGCTGACCCGCACGACCGTCACCTCACCGGACCCCGACGGATCCGGACCCCTGACCGCGCACACCACCACCACCGACCTCGACCCGGCCTTCGGCACACCGAAGAAGGTCACCGACCCGAACAACAAGGTCACCCAGGCGACCTACGACCCACTGGGCCGGCTGCTCAAGGTCTGGCTTCCCGGCCGGACAACCAGCCAGACGCCCCATCTGGAACACAGCTACCTTGTGCGCACCGACGGCCCGAACACGGTCACCACCAAGAAGCTCATCCACAACGGGTCGCAGACGACCAGCATCCAACTGTTCGACGGGCTGCTACGCCCGCGGCAGACGCAGTCCACCGCCGCCGGCGACAACGGCGGACGGGTCATCACCGACACCCGCTACGACGCCCGCGGCCTCGTGGCCGCGACCAACCACGAGTACCACGACCTCGGCGCACCCGGAACCAGCCTGTTCATTCCGTCGACCACCGTTCCGGGCCGTACCGAATATCTCTATGACGGCGCTGGCCGGGCCACGACCGAGATCTTCCTCAAGCAGGGCGTCGAACAGTGGCGCACCATCACCAGTTACGGCGGTGACCGGGTCACGGTCGACCCGCCGACCGGAGGCACCGCCACCACCACCATCAGCGACGCCCGCGGCCGCACCACCCAGCTATGGCAGTATCTCGGCGACGCTCCCACCGGCACCCACCAGGACACCAGCTACGGCTACGACCACGCCGGCCGGCTCGCCTCCGTCACCGACCCCGCCGGCAACCGCTGGACCTACGGATACAACCTGCGCGGCCAGCAGACCTCGGCCACCGACCCGGACCGCGGCGAAACAACCTCCACCTACGACGACGCCGGACAGCTCACCGGCACCACCGAGGTAGGCCGCAGCATGCGGCTGGGCTACTTCTACGACAACCTCGGCCGAAAGACCGAACTGTGGCGGCTGCTCACCTCAGGCAACCGGCTGCGCGCCACATGGGCATACGACACCGTCGTCAAGGGGCAACTCGCCTCATCCACCCGATACGAGAACAGCGGCGCCCAGTACACCACCGCCATCACCGGCTACGACAACGGCTACCGACCCCTCGGCCAGTCCGTCACCCTCCCCTCAACCAACGTGCCCACGGGCGAGGCAGCCATCGCCGGGACCTACACGACGAAGTACACCTACACCATCGACGGACAACTCGAAACCCTCGAGCTTCCAGCGGCAGGCAACCTCGGAACCGAAACCGTCACCACCTACTACGACGCCGTCTCCATGCCGGATTGGATGGCAGGTGGACTGGGCTGGGGCGTATACGCCGCCGGCGCCACCTGGTCGGCATACGGGCAGCCGCTACTGCTCGACCTGGGAAGCACCTACTTCCAGCACGTCACCTACGACTACGAGACCGGCACCAACCGGCTCAAGAACCAGAAACTGCTCCGCCAGAACGTCTCCGGCTACGCCCTCGACGCCACCTACGACCACGACAAGACCGGCAACATCACCTCCATCATCAACCGGCCCGCCGGCGTCGCGGTCGACGCCCAGTGCTTCACCTACGACGGGCTGCGCCGCCTCACCGAGGCCTGGACACCGGCCAACGCGACCTGCTCCACCAGCCCCACCACCACCGGGCTCGGCGGCCCCGCCCCCTACTGGACCACACTCACCTACGACGCCGTCGGCAACCGCGACATCGAAACCCGACACGCCACCACCGGCAACACCGTCCGCGACTACAACTACCCCGCCCCCGGCAACGTTCGCCCCCACGCCGTCACCCAGATCAGCGAAACCGGTCCCGGCGGAAACAAGACCTACCAGTACAGCTACGACGCCTCCGGCAACACCACCTGCCGGCCCGCAGGAACCGCCAGCAACACCTGCCCCACCGGCACCAGCTCACACACCATCAGCTGGGACGAAGAAGGACGGGTTTACAGCGCCACCGCCAACGGCAAAACCAGTACCTACGTCTACACCCCCGACGGCCAGCGACTCATCCGCCGCGAAAACGGCGTCACCACCGTCTACCTCCCCGGCGGACAGGAACTCCACCTCACCGTCGCCAGCGGAACCAAAACCGCTACCCGCTACTACACCTTCGCAGGACAAACCGTGGCCGTCCGCACCGGCACCGGACTTGGCGGCGTCTCCACCCTCGTCGGCGACCACCACAACACCGCAAGCCTGTCCATCGCCAACACCACCAACACCCTCACCCGCCGCTATAGCGACCCATTCGGCAACCCACGCGGCACCAACCCCACCTGGCCCGGCGACCACGGCTTCCTCGACAAACCCAGAGACGCCAGCGGTCTGACCAACGTCGGCGCCCGAGAATACGACCCCAGCATCGGCCGGTTCATCAGCGTCGACCCCATTATGGATCTCACCGATCCCCAGCAATGGCACGGCTACGCCTACGCCAACAACAACCCGGCGACATTCTCGGATCCCACGGGGCTAAAGCCTTGCGGCGATAGTCAGTGCCACGTCACCGCGACCCCGAACTCGGGCGGCGGCTGGACCGTCAGCGGAGGTGGCGGAAGCAGCGGTGGCGGTGGCGGCGGTGGCGGTGGTGGTGGTGGCGACGGGAACGGGTCGAGCACCCAGGCCGCAACGCCCGAGCCCTTCGCCTTCTACGTCACCGCCTACTACTGCGGCTATGGAGCGATGCCAGGCGGATGCCACATCACTTCCCGCTCGGATGAGGACGTGGCTCGAGCACTAGCAAGCTACCTGTGCGCGTACTTCAACGAGTGTTCTGCCGAGCGGGCCTACGTGTACGCGAGGACCAAGTCCTTGCACGAGATCTGGAGCAACGTTCCGATTCTTGGGGCCGGGTCGAGCGCGTGGTTGATCAACGACTCCATCAAGAATGGTGATGCCCGCGGCGCCGCGCTCGAGACGGCTGGCCTTCTACCCCTACTCAAAGTGTTGAAAGGACCCAGGTACGCCGACAAGGTGGCGTGCGGCCTGAAGAGCTTCGGCGGACATACCGAGGTTCTGATGGCAGACGGCAGCACCAAACCGATCAAGGATATCGAGGTTGGTGACCTTGTGATGGCCACCGACCCCGAAACCGGGGAGGAGGGAGCTCGCAAAGTAACCCACCTCTGGGTGCACGCGGATCAACTGGTAGACCTCCAGGTCGACGGTGGTGACGTAACTACGACCGAGGACCATCCGTTCTGGAATGAGACCGACCAGCAATGGCAAGACGGCCAAGCCCTCGACACCGGTGACCTGCTGCTGGCCGCCGACGGAGCAACGGTGGCTGTAGGCGGGCTTGACTGGAGCAGCACCCGCCGAGGCATGGCCTACAACCTCACCGTCGCCGACATCCACACGTACTATGTGCTCGCCGGCAACACACCGGTCCTCGTTCACAACACGAATGGGTGCGGAACTGCGGCTGCTGGTTGGGCCAACAAGGCTGACTTTGCTGACAACAAAACCCTCAGTAAAAAGTACGATGCGCACGCTGCGGACTTCGGTATTACTGGAAATAGGAACAAGGCTAATCTTGCTGCGTTTGAGGGTGCGATGCGCTCGCACATGACTGCGCCCGGCACGAAGATCTACAGGTTCAATTATCGAGGGCAAGGCCAGGCGGTAGGGTTTATTGATCCTTCAACCAACAACATGGTCATGTTGAATGCAGGAACCGGAAAGTTCTGGACCGCATATAGACTTGGTGACAACCAGTTCTCTGGCATTGTCAACAAGGGCTACCTCTGGTAGCCGGGAGGCATTGATGAACATGCAGAAGCCACAGGATCGTGCCTGGTCAGCTCCGTCCGAGGTGACGCCGGGTACGGGTGTGGCGTGGCAGCTTCGACTCATGAACGATCTGGCCAACGGGCAGATGTCAGGCCCAGAGTTTGCGAGAGCGTGGCTGTCTGCCCGGCGCCGGGTGTTGGACGGTAACGAGCGAGTTCGGGAGAACTTCGAACGCATCCTCTACGACGTTTTCTACCTGCTGGACGATTATGTTATTGACCCCGCGCTTCGCGGCCCTGGTGACATCACAGATGAGCAATTGGTCGACCGAGTGCGCGACTCTCTCGAACGGCTGAGGGGGTTGGAACGCAAATAGTCGCATGATTGACCCCTGCCTTAGATGCCTGGTTGTTCGCAGATGGTGGCAGGTGTTCGATAACAGAGTGTCGCCACTACCGTGCGCATTGATGCAACTCCGTTGTGCGCTGGTGGTCGTGGTTGTTCGCTCCGGTTGCTGTCACGGTTGCTGTCACGGTTGCTGTCGCGGAACTTGCTACGTATGTAGATTGATGGATGTCAGCTTCCCCCGGTTTGCCGGACGGCTTCCGTTTGATGGTCAGGCCGCGGCTGCGGCCGGGGTGTGATGTCGTTCGTAGTCGATCGGTGACAGGTTGCCAAGGCTCGAGTGGCGTCGGCGTGGGTTGTACCAGGCCTCGATCCACTCGAACATGGCGTTGGCCAGTTCCTAGCGGGTAGCCCAGGGCTGACGGTCGAGCAGTTCGAGCTGCATGGAGCCGAAGAACGACTCGACCAGCGAGTTGTCGTAGCAATCGCCGATGGAGCCCATCGAGCCGAGCAGTCCGGCAGTGCGCAGCCGTTGTCCGAAGGCCCAGCTGGTGTTTTGACTGCCGTGATCGGAGTGGACCACGGTCTGCCCCTCAATAGGGCGGCGTCGCCAGCGGGCCATGTCCAAGGCGTCGATGACCAGTTCCGAGCGCAGGTGGTCGGCGATCGACCAGCCCACGACCCGGCGGGCGAACACGTCCAGCACGACCGCGCAGTACACCCAGCCGCCCTGGGTGCGGTGCTGGGTGATGTCGGTGACCCACAGCGCGTCCGGCCGGTCGGCGACGAACCGCCGGTTGACCAGATCCGCCGACGGCGACGCGTGCGGGTCCCGCACCGTGCAGCCTTTGCGGCGGCGCCGATACACGCCCTGCAGCCCGTGGGTGCGCATGAGCCGCTCGACGCGTTTGCGGCCGCACCGCACCCCTGCCGCGAGTCGCAGCTCGGCGTGCACCCGCGGCGATCCGTAGGTGCCCCGCGACATCTGATGGATGTCGCGGATCAGCTCACCGAGCGCCTGATCTGCCACCGCTCGGGGCGACGCCGGCCGACCGCGCCAGTCGTAGTAGCCCGAGGTCGACACCCCGAGGACCCGGCACGCCACCGCCACCGCGATCCCACCGGCGGCGAGATCGGCGACGACCGGGTAGATCATTTTGGGAGGACGTTCTCCCGCGCGAAGTAGGCAGCGGCCCGGCGCAGGATCTCGTTTTCCACCTCCAGGCGCCGCTTCTCCTTGCGCAGCGCCGCGAGCTCTTTGCGCTCGTCGCTGGTCAGGCCCTCGCGCGTGCCGTCGTCGGTGTCGGCCTGGGCCAGCCAGTTGCGCAGGCACGACTCGGAGATCCCGAGATCCTTGGCGATCTCGCGGATCGGCTTGTCTCGCAGCCGGGCCAACTCGACGGCGCGCTGACGAAACTCCGGCGGGTGTGGTGCGGGCATCCGAACTCCTCCCTCGGCGACCAGTGTCGCCTCAGCTCAGGTGTCCGGGAAACCGGGGGAAGCTCATCAGCCGGGTCGGATCAGTAGCAGGACGACGGTGGCCAGGTAGATGAGCGGGATGGCGGCCCCCTCGAAGCCGACTCCCCGACGCTCCCGGAGGATCAGCCCGGCCGCAAGCGTGGCGGTCATCAGGGTGGTCATTCCGGTGAACAGGAGCCCCGACAGGTTCGCGTCGGAGTAGATCGACCCGGGTCGGTAGGCGGCGTCGGCGACGAAGATCATCAGGGAGTCGAAGGCGTTGCCCCCGAGGATGTTGCCGATGCCGAGGGTCAGTGCCCCGATGCGGACTGCCGCAATGAGGGTGATCAGCTCCGGCAGTGAGGTGATCGCCGTGGTGAGCGTGAAGCCCACGAGGCCGCTGGGCAGACCGGAGGCGGCCACCACGCCGAGCCCGCCCTGGCCGATCAGGTAGCCGGTGGCGGCCACCACGGCGGCCAGCGCGGCCAGTCGCAACCACAGCCGTCGGATGCTCAGCCTGGACGTCGTGGCGGCCGGTACGTCCTGACGGGTGTCGGTGGTGCGCCGGGCGAACCACATCGGTTCGCGGCGTAGTCGGCGGAGCAGCACCAGACCGTACAGGTAGATGACGGGGATCAGCAGGCTCGCGGGGTGCACCCAGAGAACGGTGAGTTCGGGCGTCGCGTACGCCACCACGGGCAGGCACAGCAGCGCCACCAGGACGAGTGCCTGCATGACGTTCTCCAGGGATGCCGCCGCGTGCTCGATGTTCGACCGCCGGTAGAGCAGATCGGCGATGGCCAGCCACACCGTCTGCACAGCGATGCCACCGATCGGGTTGGCGAGGGCGAACTCGGCGTCCTCCCGCAGCGAGCCGAGGACTGTGGTGGCGATGCCGGGCAGCGAGGTCACCGCGCCGAGCAGGAGCGCACCGGCCACCGCCTCGCCCATGCCGGTCCGGTCCGCCAGTTCGTCCGCCGTACGGGCCAACGCTTTGCCGGCGAACAGGATCACCACCAGCGCGGCGAGCAGCGCGATCACGCTGGGTACGAGTGGCCAGGTGCCGGGGGTCACGAGGGGCCACCTGGACGTTGTCGGTAAGCAGCACACATGTCTGTACCCGTACCCGGTTGACGGGGTCCTGCGCAGGGTGACGGACAGATCGGAGTCGCCGCCTCCGGCGCCCCTCAGCGGATCACCCGCGTCGGCTGTACGTTCATGGACCAGCGCCGGCTAGACCCCTCAACCCCCCACCGGGAGCGACATGGAACTGTTGACCAGCCCTGAGCTGTGGATCGCGTTCGCGACTCTGCTGCTGCTCGAGGTCGTCCTCGGCATCGACAACGTCGTGTTCATCTCGATCCTCGCCGGCCGGCTACCCGCGCATCAGCAGGCCCGGGCCCGTACGATCGGGCTGTCGCTCGCATTGGTGACCCGGCTGCTGTTACTCGCCTCGCTGTCCTGGGTGATCGGGCTGACCGCACCGTTGTTCGAGGTTGCCGGGCAGGAGATATCCGGGCGTGATCTGATCCTGTTACTCGGCGGGCTGTTCCTGCTCGGCAAGGCCACCTACGAGATCCACGAACACCTCGAAGGCGCGGAACACGGCAGGACCGGCAAGGCCGCGTCGTTCGCCGCGGTCATCGCCCAGATCCTCGTGCTCGACGTGGTGTTCTCCCTCGACTCGGTCATCACCGCCGTCGGCATGGTCGACCAACTGTTCATCATGGTCGCCGCGGTCGTTGTGGCGATGGTCATCATGCTGGTGTCCGCCGGCGCGGTCAGCCGCTTCGTCAATGAGCACCCGACGGTCAAGATGCTCGCTCTGTCGTTCCTGCTGCTCATCGGCGCCAGCCTGATCGCCGAGGGTTTCGACCAGCACATCCCCAAGGGCTACGTGTACGGGCCCATCGCCTTCTCGATCTTCGTCGAGTTCCTCAATCTGCGGGTACGGGCCCGCCAGCAACGCCGTACGGCCGAGCCCGTCCATCTGCACCCCACCTACGTCAAGTCGGAGCCGACCGTCGATCGGTAGTGGCGACGCGCCGGCCCACCCCGGGGGCGGGGTGGGCCGGCGCGGGTGGTGGGTGGTCAGTGGACGCGGCGGCGACCGTACGTTCCAGCGGCGATCGCGACGCCGACGGCGGCGAACACGATCTGGATGGCCAGTTCGATCCAGTCGATGCCCGGGGTTTCGTCAACGCCGAAGGCGCCGGCGACGAGCGTGCCGAGGAGCGCGGCGACCACGCCGATGAGCAGGGTGAGCCAGATCGGGATGTTCTGCTTGCCTGGTACGACCAGCCGGCCGAGCGCGCCGATGATCAGGCCGATGATGATCGCGGTGAAGAAGCCGGTGACTTCCACGAGAGCCGTCCCTCCAGAGTTGTCTGCCGAGCCACTGTGCCCCCGCTCCGGCACCGCCGAAACCTTCCCTGCGGTGCCACCCGTATTTCTTCACGCACCTGCCACGCAACCGTGCACCGGTCGTCAATCGAGGCCGATGGCGACACGGTGTGATCCGCTCGTCCGCGCGTCATTCGGTGTCGTTCTCGTGGCCGGGCCTCGGGGTGGTGCGCAGACGCACACGGGTGATGGCCCGCCCGGTCACCTCCGCTACCTCGGCGGTCAGGCCCGGCAGTTCGACCCGCTCGCCCGGTGCCTGAGGGATGTGGCCGAGGTGGGAAAGGAGCAGTCCGGCCACGGTGGTGTAGTCGCCGGCCTCGAGGACGGCCTCGTCGAGGTCGATGCCGACGTCGGTCAGGTCGTGCAGCGGGAACCCGCCGGGCAGTAGCAGCGCGCCGTCCGGCTCCCGTACGGCGGCCTGCACGTCGCGGTCGGTCTCGTCGTAGATCTCCCCGACGATCTCCTCGACCAGGTCCTCCATGGTGACGATGCCGTCGATCGCGCCGCGCTCGTCCACGACCAGGGCGAACTGCTGTCGCTGTGACCGCATCTCCCGGATCGCCTCGGTCACCTTCAACGTCTCCGGCAGGTACAGCGGCGGGCTGGCGTGTTCGGCGACCGGGCCGACCTGATCGAGCAGGTCCCGCATGTGCACCACACCGACCGTGTCGTCCAGACCGCCGCGGCCCACGATGGGGGCGCGGGTCTGCCCGGACCTGCCCAACTCCCGCAGGGCCTGCGCCGCGGACAGCGACTCGCTGAGGGTGACCACGTCCCGGCGGGGCACCAGGATCTCCCGTAGCACCCGCTCGGCGACCTCGAACGCCCCGGAAATGATCATTCGATGTTCCGGCGTCAGGGTTCGTTGCGCGGCCACCATGTCCCGCAACTCCTCGGTCGTGACCTCCTCCCGGCGGGCGCGGGGGTCCCCGCCGGTCAGCCGGACGACCGCGTCGCTGGCCGCGCTCAGCAGCCACACCGCCGGTCGGGAGAACGTCGACAGCGCGTCCAGCGGCCGGGCGACCAGCAGCGCCCATCCCTCGGCGCGCTGCATCGCGATCCGTTTCGGCGCCAGTTCGCCCAACACCAGCGTGACGAAGGTCAGCAGGATCGTCACGAGCACGATCGACACGGGCTCCGCCGCTGCGCCGAGGAAGCCCAGCGGACCCACGAGCGGCTCAGCCAGAGACACTGCCGCAGCAGCCGACGCGAGGAAGCCGGCCAGGGTGATACCGATCTGAATGGTGGCCAGGAACCGGTTCGGGTCCCGCGCCAGCCTCGCCAGCACCCGGCCCGCCCGCGACGTCCGCTCCAGCCGCTGCACCTGGCTCTCCCGCAGCGAGACCAGGGCCATCTCGCTGCCGGCGAAGACCGCGTTCACCAACACCAACACGAACACCAGCGCGACCTGCACGCCATAGCCACCCACGGTCTGTTCGACGCCTCCCTTGCCGGACCTTCCGGAGCACCACCGTATCGGCGCCCGACGCATGGTGTCTTATTCGCCCGGAACGTCCTCCGCCCGGCTCGAGGGTGCGGCAACGGCTGGAGCCGGGAAGGGCCACGGACCCCTTCCCGGCTCCTGGTGCGGCACCGGCCGCGGTCAGCCGGTCGACCCGCCGGGCAGGCGTTCCGGACCGAGGTGCCGGGCGTACGCGCCGGTGGTGAAGAACGCCGGCAGGTCCTCGCCGAACGCGGTGTTCTCGACGATCCGCGCGGCCTGCTCGGCGCGGTCCCGGTCGCTGCCGTCGCGCCCCGCGGTGAGCGCGGCAAGCTCCTCCGCGAGGACCGACCGGACCAGCTCCTCGGTCACGCAGCCGCCGCCGGCCAGCGGCGTGCCGTGGTGCAGCCACTGCCACACCTGACAGCGGGCGATCTCGGCGGTCGCCGCGTCCTCCATCAGGTTCCACAGCGCCACCGCGCCGGTGCCGCCGAGCCAGGCGTCGATGTAGCGCAGGGCGACGGCGATGTTGGAGCGCAGCCCGGCGGCGGTGACCTGGCCCGGGGTCTTGTCGACGGCGAGCAGGTCGGCGGCGGTGACGCTGACGTCGTCGCGGAGCCGGTCGAGCTGGTTCGGGCGCTCGGCCAGCACCGCGTCGAACTCCTCCCGGCACGTGTCGACCAAGCCGGGGTGGGCGACCCAGGAGCCGTCGAACCCGTCGCCGGCCTCCCGCCGCTTGTCCGCGCGCACCCGGCCGAGGGCCACCTCGTTGGCCTCCGGGTCGCGGCTGGGGATGAACGCGGCCATCCCACCGATCGCGTGCGCGCCACGCCGGTGACAGGTGCTGACCAGCAGTTCGGTGTAGGCACGCATGAACGGCACCGTCATGGTGACCTCGGACCGGTCCGGCAGGACGAAGTCCGGCCACTGCCCGAAGTTCTTGATGATGCTGAAGATGTAGTCCCACCGGCCCGCGTTCAGCCCCGCCGAGTGCTCGCGCAGCTCGTAGAGGATCTCTTCCATCTCGAACGCGGCGGTGATCGTCTCGATCAGGGTGGTTGCCCGGATGGTGCCCTGGGGCAGGCCGAGGTACTGCTGGGCGAAGACGAAGATGTCGTTCCACAGCCGCGCTTCGCGGTGGCCCTCCAGCTTGGGCAGGTAGAAGTACGGCCCGGCGCCGGCGTCGAGCTGCCGTCGGGCGCAGTGGAACAGGTACAGCCCGAAGTCGACCAGGCTGGCCGAGATGGGCCGCCCGTCCACCGCGATCCCCTTCTCGACGAGGTGCCAGCCGCGCGGACGGACCACGATCGTGGCCAGTTCCTCGCCGAGGGCGTACCGCTTGCCGCGCGGGTCGGTGAAGTCGATCCGCCGGTCCAGCGCGTCGATCAGGTTGAGCTGGCCGCTGATGACGTTGTGCCAGGTGGGGGCCGACGCGTCCTCGAAGTCGGCGAGCCACACCTTCGCCCCGGAGTTGAGGGCGTTGACGGTCATCTTCCGGTCGGTCGGTCCGGTGATCTCGACCCGCCGGTCGACCAGACCCGGTGCCGGCGGCGCCACCCGCCAGGTCGGGTCGTCGCGGATCCCCGCGGTCTCCGGAAGGAAGTCGGGCAGCTGACCGGTGGCGTACCGGTCCCGGCGGGCCCGGCGGGTGTCGAGCAGGGCCACCCGCCGGGCGGCGAACTCGCTGTCCAGCGCGACGAGGAAGTCCAGCGCCTCGGCGGTGAGGACCTCGTCGAACCGTTCGGCCATCGGGCCGATGACCTCGTACCTCATGCGAACTGCTCCTCCTCGGTGGAGCCGCGCAGGGCGGTGGTCTCGGCGGCCGGGTTGAGCACGGTGCTGATCAGGTCGAAGTAGCCGGTGCCCACCTCGCGCTGGTGCTTGACCGCGGTGTAGCCGACCGGTTCGGCGGCGAACTCCCGCTCCTGCAGCGCCACGTACGCGGACATGCCGTCGGCGGCGTAGCCGCGGGCCAGGTCGAACATCGAGTAGTTGAGGGCGTGGAAGCCGGCGAGGGTGATGAACTGGAACTTGTAACCCATGTGGCCGAGCTCCCGCTGGAACTTCGCGATGGTCGCGTCGTCGAGGTGCTTGCGCCAGTTGAACGACGGCGAGCAGTTGTAGGCGAGCAACTGGTCCGGGTACTCGGCCTTGATCGCCTCGGCGAAGCGGCGGGCGACCTCCAGGTCCGGCGTGCTGGTCTCCATCCAGAGCAGGTCCGAGTGCGGGGCGTAGGCCAGCCCCCGGGCGATGCACGGCTCGACCCCGTTGCGTACGCGGTAGAAGCCCTCGGCGGTCCGCTCGCCGGTGACGAACGGCCGGTCCCGCTCGTCGACGTCGGTGGTGAGCAGCGTGGCGGCCTGCGCGTCGGTGCGGGCGATGACCACCGACGGCACGCCGGCGACGTCGGCGGCGAGCCGCGCCGCCTCGAGGGTACGGATGTGCTGGCCGGTGGGGACGAGCACCTTCCCGCCGAGGTGACCGCACTTCTTCTCGGCGGCGAGCTGGTCCTCCCAGTGCACGCCCGCCGCTCCGGCGACGATCATCGCGGTCATCAGCTCGTACGCGTTGAGCGGGCCGCCGAAGCCGGCCTCGGCGTCGGCGACGATCGGCGCGAGCCAGTCGGTCCCGGTGGTGTCGCCCTCGGCGGTGGTGATCTGGGCGGCGCGCAGCAGGGCGTTGTTGATCCGGCGCACCACCGCGGGCACCGAGTTGGCCGGGTAGAGGCTCTGGTCGGGGTAGGTGTGCCCGGCGAGGTTGGCGTCCGCGGCCACCTGCCAGCCGGAGAGGTAGATCGCCTTGAGGCCGGCCCGAACCATCTGCACGGCCTGGTTGCCGGTGAGTGCGCCGAGCGCGTGGATGTAGTCCTCGCTGTGCAGCAGCCGCCACAGCCGCTCGGCCCCGTGCCGGGCGAGTGTGTGTTCCTCCTGGATCGCCCCGCGCAGGCGCACCACGTCCTCCGCGCGGTAGCTGCGCCGTACCCCCTGCCAGCGCGGACTGGTCTCCCACTCGGTACGCAACTGCTCGACGGCGTTCTGCATGATGTCGTCCCCTCGGATGTCGATGCCCGCCGGCGATCGGCTGCCGCGCGGCGGCGTACCTCGATGCCGGTCCGGTGTGTCGCCAACGGTCACACGGCGACGATGGCGGGTCGAGGGACGCAAAAAGCCAAGTTCTGGGAATTTTCCGCCGCATTTTGCGAAGTTGCGAAGGGGTATGTTTGCAACCTGCCAATTGCGCGGCCGGGTGAACGACCACGGGAGGTGAGGGCGATCGCCAAGACCTTCGCGGGAGCCCGGCTGCGCCGCCTGCGCGAGGACCGTGCGCTCAGCCAGTCGCACCTCGCCCGCCTGCTGAACATCTCGCCCAGCTATCTCAACCAGATCGAACACGACGCCCGGCCGCTGACCGTTCCGGTGCTGATGCGGATCACCGAGGTGTTCGGCGTCGATCCGACCGTCTTCGCCCCCCGCGACACGCCGAGGCTCGTCGCCGGGCTGCGCGAGGCGCTCGCCGGCCGGTCGGGCGTCGCCGATCTCACCGAACTCGCCACCCGGCTGCCCGAGGTGGCGGAGGCCGTCATCGACCTGCACCGGCGGTACCGGCAGGCGGACGAGCAACTCGCCGAGCTGCTGGGCGACCGGGAGAAACTCGGCCGGAGTCCGCACGACCAGGTGACCGAGTTCTTCTACCGCCGGCAGAACTACCTGCCAGACCTGGACGAGGCCGCGGAGCGCCTGGCCGCGGACATCGGACTGCGCCGTGGCGAGGTCCGCGCCACACTGCAGGACCGGCTGGCCCGGCGGCACGGCGTCCACGTCCGCCGCGACGACGCGGCCTCGCTCGGCGACGAACTGCACCGCTACCGTCCGCAGACCCGCACCCTGCACCTGTCGGCCTCGCTGCGGGCCGGTCAGGAGGCCATGCGGATGGCGGCGCAGATCGCGCTGCTCGAGTTCGCCGACGTGATCGACGAGATCGTGGAGGAGGAGCGGTTCGACGAGACCCAGACCCAGATCCTCACCCGGGTCGGACTGGCGAACTACTTCGCCGCCGCGCTCATCCTGCCGTACGAGCAGTTCCTGGCTGCGGCGGAGCAACGGCGGTACGACATCGACCTGCTCACCCAGCACTTCGCGATCGGCTGGGAGACGGTGTGCCACCGGCTCAGCACCCTGCAGCGCCCCCGGGCGCGCGGCGTACCCTTCTCCTTCGTCCGGGTCGACCGGGCCGGCAACATGTCCAAACGCCAGTCCGCCACCGGCTTCCCGTTCTCGCACACCGGCGGCACGTGCCCACTGTGGAACGTCTACGAGGCGTTCAGCTCGCCCGGACGGGTGGTCGTCCAGGTCGCCGCGATGCCGGACGGGCAACGCTACCTGTGGATCGCCCGCACCATCACCCGCCACCACGGCGGCTACAACCAGCCCGGCAAGGTCTACGCCATCGGCCTGGGCTGCGAGACCCGCCACGCCGACCGGCTGGTCTACTCCGCCGGGATGGACCTCCACGCGGCGGAAGCCGCCACACCCATCGGCCCGGGCTGCAAGACCTGCGAGCGGATGACCTGCCCGCAGCGGGCCGCCGCCCCGATCAGCCGCCAGCTCGACGTGGACGAGAACCGCAGCACCTTCGTCCCGTACCCGTTGAAGGACTGAACCGGATTCGGGCGGCGCGGCCCGCCGTCCCGGCTGACGGCGGGCCGGCCGCCCGACGGCGTCAGAAGTCGTCGTCGAAGGTGACGCTCCCGGTGACCCCGACCTGGTACGCCGACACCCGCCGCTCGAAGAAGTTCGACAGCTCCTGCACGTCCTGCAGTTCCATGAACGCGAACGGGTTGCGGCTGCCGTACATGGGCTCGATGCCGAGCATGGCCAGCCGCCGGTCGGCGACGTGCTGGAGGTACTCGCGCATGTCTGCCGGTGACAGCCCGGAGACACCCTGATCGAGGAGATCCTGGGCGAAAAGGGCCTCGCACTCGACCGCCTCGGCCAGCATGTCGCGCACCTGGCGGGCCATCTCGTCGTCGAACAGGTCCGGTTCCTCGGCGCGTACGGTGTCCACGACGTCGAACGCGAACGCCATGTGCATCGACTCGTCGCGGAACACCCAGTTGGTGCCGGAGGCGAGGCCGTTGAGCAGGCCTCGGGAGCGCAGGTAGTAGACGTAGGCGAAGGCGCCGTAGAAGAACAGGCCCTCGATGCAGGCGGCGAAGCAGATCAGGTTGAGCAGGAAGGCCCGGCGGTCCTCGCGGGTCTTCAGCTCGCGCAGTTCGAAGATCGAGTCGATCCAGCGGAAGCAGAACTCGGCCTTACGCCGGATCGACGGGATGTTCTCGACGGCGGCGAACGCCGCGAACCGCTCCTTCTCGTCGGGGACGTAGGTGTCGAGCAGATTGAGGTAGAACTGGACGTGCACGGCCTCCTCGAACAGCTGGCGGGACAGGTAGAGCCGGCCCTCCGGGGAGTTGACGTGCTGGTAGAGGTTGAGCACGAGGTTGTTGGCGACGATGGTGTCGCCGGTGGCGAAGAACGCGACCAGCCGGGACACCAGGTGCTGCTCGGCGGGGGACAGTTTGGCCAGGTCGGCGAGGTCGGAGTGCAGGTCGACCTCCTCGACGGTCCAGGTGTTCTTGATGGCGTCCTTGAACCGGTCGAAGAAGTGCGGGTAGCGCATCGGGCGCAGGGTCAGGTCCATGCCGGGGTCGAGAAGCATGTGCCGGATGTCGGTACGGGGTTCGGACGTCGTGGTCACTGGCAGGCCTCGCAGCTCTCGGGGTTCTCCAGGGAGCAGGCCAGCGCGTCGGCGTCGCCGGCGGTGACCACCGGCTTGACGGCGACGGTGGCCTGCTGGATGCGCGTCGCGGGTCGCGAGCGCAGGTAGTAGGTGGTCTTCAGCCCGGACTTCCAGGCGTACAGGTACATCGAGGACAGCTTGCCGATGGTCGGCGCCTGCATGAACAGGTTCAACGACTGCGACTGGTCGACGTACGGCGCCCGGGCGGCGGCCAGGTCGATCAGTGCCCGCTGCGGAAGTTCCCATGCGGTGCGGAACAGTTCCTTCACCTCGGGGGGCAACTCGCCGATCGCCTGCACCGAACCCTCGGCGCGCTTGATCTGCTCCCGGATCTCCGGCGTCCACCGTCCCCGCGCCTTCAACTCCCGGACCAGATACGTGTTGACCTGGAGGAACTCGCCGGACATGGTCTCGCGTTTGAACAGGTTGGACACCTGCGGCTCGATGCACTCGTAGCAACCGGCGATCGAGGCGATCGTGGCGGTCGGGGCGATCGCGACCAGCAGCGAGTTGCGCAGGCCGTGCGCGGCGACCGCCGCGCGCAGCGCCGACCACCGCTCGGTCTGGGTGGGTTCGGCACCCCACAGGTCCGGGTGCAGCTCGCCGCGGGCGGCGCGGGTCTCGGCGTACGCGGGGTGCGGGCCGAACCGCTCGGCCAGCCCGACGGAGGTCTCCAGGGCGGTCAGGAAGACCTCCTCCTGCACCCGGGTCGACAGCGCCTTCGCCTCGGCCGAGTCGAACGGCAGACGCAGCGTGAAGAACGCGTCCTGCAGGCCCATCAGGCCGAGCCCGACCGGCCGCCAACGCGGATTCGACGCCGCCGCCTGATCGGCCGGGTAGTAGTTGATGTCGATCACCCGGTCCAGGAAGACCACAGCGGTCCGTACCGTGGAGCGCAGCCTCTCCCAGTCGATCCCGTCGGCGGTGACGTGGGCGCCGAGGTTGACCGAGCCCAGATTGCACACCGCGGTCTCGGTGTCGCTGTTGACCTCGAGGATCTCGGTGCACAGGTTGGACAGGTGGATCGTGTTGCCCGGCACGCCGGTCTGGTTGGACAGCCGGTTCGACGGGTCCTTGAACGTCATCCACCCGTTGCCGGTCTGCGCCAGGGTGCGCATCATCCGCCCGTACAGGTCCCGGGCCCGGACCGTCCGCACCGCCTTCTTCTCCGCGATCCGGTAGGCGGCGTCGAACTCCTCGCCGTAGAGGTCCGGCAGCTCCGGCGCGTCGGACGGGTCGATCAGCGACCAGTCGCCATCGGCCTCGACCCGGCGCATGAACTCGTCCGGAATCCAGTTGGCCAGGTTGAGGTTGTGGGTGCGCCGGGACTCCTCGCCGGTGTTGTCCCGCAGCTCCAGGAACTCCTCGATGTCCGGGTGCCACGGCTCCAGGTACACGCACGCCGCCCCCTTGCGCCGGCCGCCCTGGTTGACCGCCGCCACACCGGCGTCGAGGGTCTTCAGGAACGGGACGATGCCGTTGGAGCGGCCGTTCGTGCCGCGGATCAGCGCACCGCGGCCGCGTACCCGCGACCAGGCGATGCCGATGCCTCCGGAGAACTTCGACAGCTTCGCCACCTGGTGGTACCGCTCGTAGATCGAGTCCAGCTCGTCGCGGGGCGAGTCGACCAGGAAACACGACGACATCTGCGTGTGCCGGGTACCCGAGTTGAACAGCGTCGGTGAACTGGGCAGGTACGCCAGCGACGACATCAGCCGGTAGAACCCGATCGCCTCGACCGGCGTCTCGGACAACCCGCAGGCCACTCGCAGCAGCCAGTACTGCGGCGTCTCCACCACCAGCCGGGACTCGGGGTGGCGCAGCAGGTACCGGTCGGCGACGGTGCGCAGCCCGAAGTACTCGAACCGCAGATCACCGGCCGGGTCCACGGCGTCGTCCAGCTTGCGGGCGTTGCGGGCCACGAACGCGGCCGTGTCGTCCCCGATCAGGCCCAGCCCGTACGCGTAACGGACGGACTGGCTGAAGCTCGCCACCCCCTGCCCGCGGACCTCCTTGTCCACGAACGCGGCCAACAGCCGCGCCGCCAGCCGGGAATACTGAGGCTCCTCGCCGATCAGCTCGGCCGCCGTCTGGATCGACAACCTGTCCAGCTCGGCGGTGCTCGCCCCGTCGTACAGGCCGCTGATCGTCTTCGTCGCGACCCGCAGCGGATCCACCTCGTCCAGGTCGGCCACCCAACGCTCGACCGCCTTGACGATTTTGTTGACGTCCACCGGCTCGGTGTCACCGTTGCGCTTGCGGACCCGCATAACCTGCCGACGCTGCTCCGGCGGCTCGACCGCAGCCTGCTCCTGCGTCGCCGTCATGTCCCCTCCTCACGCCTGTCGACGAGGTCGACGAACGCGCAGGAGAACGCCACTGGTCGCCGGACGGCGTGCCGGCCGCGGCCGGCAGATGGCGTCGGCCGTCCCGCGCGGCCTCCGACCGCCGCACGCGAACGCGTACGGCGCGCTGGCAGGTCTTCGGACTCGCGGGCCGGACCGGGGACCCCGGTCGCCTACTGGCCGTCGCTTCCCAGGCCCGAACGGGCCCAGTGCTTCATGACGGCGGTCGTTCCCACTCACCGCTGCGGGGCAGTCCCGGATTCACACCGGATTCCCTCTTGCCTCGACCACTCCCGGGCGGGAGCGGCCGAACCAGTTGCGTGGGACACCATATCTGCCGCTGCTGTCGGGCAGGCAACACCAGATGTCGCGTCCGCGTGTCACCTATGTCTCACCCCCGACGCGCATGCCATCGATGACCGGCGATGTACTGGTTGACACCCCGGCATTGCCGACCGTAGCGTCCGGGGCGAGTGACGATGTGCGGAAGCCGGTGCAACTCCGGCACGGTCGCGCCACTGTGACCGCGTCCGCCGGAGACCTCGGGACGCGGAAGTCAGACCCGCCACCGTCACCGGAACCCGTTGTGGGACGCGTAATCCCGAGGAGGTTGCCCCGTGTCCACCCCGTCTTCCGCCCTGCCCCAGCCGGCCATCACGCCCGTCGCCATCCCGTGGCGTGAGCTGCAGCCGTGGTTGCTCTTCGGCACCGTCCTGGCCCTCGTGCTGCTTTACTTCGTCGGCACCGAGCAGGGTGTCTTCCAGCTGGTCAGCGGCGAGAACGTGCACGAGTTCGTGCACGACGGCCGGCACCTGCTCGGCTTCCCCTGCCACTGACGGCCGGGTCGGCAACCATGCTGTCACCCCGCGCCCTGCTCGTCCGCGGAATGCTCGCCGGCCTCGCCGCCGGACTCCTGGCGTTCGTGTTCGCCTACTTCGTCGGTGAAGGCCCGATCAACCAGGCCATCGCGTTCGAGGAGGCCAACGCCGCACCGGAGCCGGCCGTCGCCGACGGGCCGGAGGGCATCAGCCGTACGGTGCAGAGCACCGTCGGCCTGCTCACCGCGTCGGTCATCTACGCCGTCGCCCTCGGTGGGATCTTCGCGATGGTGTTCGCCGCCGCCTACGGGCGGATCGGCCGGTTCGGCTCGCGGGTGACCGCGGTGCTGGTCGCGCTCACCGGATTCGTGGTGGTCGCGCTGGTCCCGTGGCTCAAGTACCCGGCCAACCCGCCGGCGACCGGCGACCCCGACACCATCGGTCGACGCACCTCGCTGTTCTTCCTCATGATGGTGATCGCGCTCGCCGCGGTGGCGCTCGGCGGACACCTCGCCCGGGCGCAGGCTGCACGGCTCGGCGCCTGGAACGCGAGCCTCGTCGGGGTCGGCGCCTTCGTCCTGGTCGTCGGGCTCGCGCTGGCGGTGCTGCCGTCGATCGAGGAGGTCCCGGAGGGCTTCTCGCCGATCCTGCTCTGGAATTTCCGGCTGGCGTCGTTGGGAACCCAGCTCGTCGTCTGGGCGACGCTCGGACTGGTCTTCGGACTGCTTGTCGACCGGGGCGTGCGCCGGTCGCAGCACACCGTGGCCGTGCCCGCCGGCCGATGACGTGGCTCCGCCGCCATCGCCGATCGAACGCCGCGACGCCCGACCGGCGCTGGCGGCGGCCTCCGCGCTCGGACCCTTCTTCACCTGGTCCGCGCTGTCCGACCGGGCGGGCTGGCGGCCACTGGCCGAGCTGCTGAACGGCGACGTCCTGACCGAGCGTGTGGACGCGGCGGCCGACGCGCTGCGTACGCGGTGCGAGCTGCCGGCAGACGCGGTGCCGGTGCGCGTCGTCGCGTCGATCACGTTCCTGGGCGTGGCGGCGCGGCTGTTGTCCCCGCCGCTCGGGGCGGCCGTCGTCGGCGGCGCCCTGCCGCTCGCCGGCCGGGACGGCCTCGTGTGGCGACAGTCCGCGGCCGGGGCGTGGTCGCTCGCGCACGGTCCGCTCGACGCGCTGCCCACCGACGACCTGGACGATCGCGCGGTCGCGGCGGCGCTTGTCGAGACGGCGGTCCTGGGCCCGGTGCGGCTGCTGCTGGACGCGTTCCGGGCCCGGTTCCGACTGTCACCGCAGGTCCTGTGGGGCAACGTCGCGTCCGCGATGGCGGGCGCGACCGGAGTGCTCGCCGACGCCGCGCCGGCACACGCCGAGCGGGTCGGCGGGGTGCTGGCGGAGGCGTTGGAGCTGCCGCCGCTGGCCGGCACCGGCACCCTCGTCCGGCCGGACGAGGGTCGGGCCCGACGATTTCTGGTGCGGCGCAACTGTTGCCTCTACTACCGCATCCCAGGCGGCGGCACCTGCGGCGACTGCGTGTTGACGTCCCCGGCGCAGCTGCGGCGGCACTGGCGCTCGGTGCTTTCCCGGACCGAGACACCACAGGGGTAGCGACGGCTCGGGTGACCTACGCGGCTCCCTCCGGAACTGATCTGCGGTCGGGCCGGTCGAAACCGGCCGTCCGGCCGCCACCCGGTTCGTGACGGCCGGACGACCGGTCGGTCATCAGCCGGCCGGGGCCGGGGAGACCGGCACCACGCGGCGTCGTCGGCGGGCGAGCGCGCCGAGGATCACGTCGATGACGAGGAAGGCGAGTAGGGTGACGCCGAACCAGGGCAGCGCCCATCCGAGCGCCACGGTGACCGGCAGGCCGAGCAGCATCGCCCACCAGGGAAGCCCTCGGACCCCGCCGCGGGCGGGCGGTGCGCCGAGCGGTGCTCGGCGGTCGGCGCGGGTGGGGCGGCGCTGCCACCACATGCGGTAGCCCCAGACGATGACGCACAGCAGGCCGAGGGCGAGCGCGGCGAGCAGGATCTGGTTGACCGGGCCGAACAGCAGTCCCATGTGGGCTTGGATGCCGAGGCTGCTGAGCTGCGCCAGCAGCGGCCAGTCGGCGAAGTCGCTGCGGGCGGTGACCACGCCCGTGGCGGGATCGACGGCGATCCGGTCCTTGGCCACCGGCCAGGTGTTGTCGACCTGGGTGACGGTCCATGCGCTGCCGGGTTCCCCGGCGGGGCTGATCTCCACCGGCCCGGAGAGGCCGACGTCGCGGGCGGTGGCCAGTACCGTGTCGTAGGTCGCCGGATGGTCTGCCGTGCCGGTCGCCGGTGCGCCGTGCTCGTGCTCCCCACCGCCGGTGGCCGGGGCGCCGTCGAGGGCGGTGGAGATCTGCGGGGTGCCGGCGCGCAGGCCGTCCAGGCCGGCGCCGAAGTTCGCGCCGGCGTAGCGGGACCAGGTCAGACCGGTGGCGGACAGGAACAGCAGGCCGACGGCGAGCCAGACGCCGGTGGTGGCGTGCCAGCCCCGGGTACGGCGGACTCCCTTGCGGACGGAGAGGTCCGGCACGAGCAGGTGTGTCGTCCGGACGCGCGTGGCGCTGCGTCGGCGCCACCACAGGATGGGGCCACCGAGGACCAGAACCCACAACCAGCTGGCGGCGATCTCGGAATAGTGCCGGCCGAGGTCGCCCAGGTGCAGGTTGCGGTGCAGGTCGTCGAGCCAGGTGGTGGCCGGTGTGGAGCCGAACCAGGTGGTGAGCTGCCCCTTGACCTCGCCGGTGTACGGGTCGACGTAGACGGTGTGCTGCTTGTCCCCGAGTTCCGCCGACGAGAACACCACCTGGGTGGTCCGGTCGCCGGTGCCGGGTGCCACGGCGGAGAGGGTGCCGTCGGGATGCGCGGCCCGGGCGGCGGTGACCTGCTCGGCGAGAGGCCTGGGCTGGTCGCCGACGGCGGCGACGGTCAGCTGGTCGCCGTAGAGCGCCTGGTCCAGTTGCGGGGTGATCGTGTACGCGAGGCCGGTCAGGGCGGCGACCAGCAGGAACGGGGCGACCAGGATGCCGGCGTAGAAGTGCAGCCGGGTCAGCAGCGCGGTGAGCGGCGCAGGCCGACGGGCGGGTCGCGCGTCGTCCGGTGCGGTGGCGGACTTCGGCGGGTGGTCGCCGGGCAGTTCGGTCACGGACATCCACTTCTCCGATCGGAAATGAAGGTTTGCGGGGTCGAGGTGGCTCGTGCCCGTAGAGCCATGGGTTGCCCGGTGGCCGTCTCCCGGTCGAGTAGTCGGCCGGGTGCCTCAGAAAGTTCCCGGTGCCCGCGCGAGTCCATCGGGTCGCCCCCGCGATCGACGTGGTGCCGGCTGCGGCGGACCGTCAGCAGCGCCACCGGGGCGCCGACCCACAGGGCGGCGGTGAGCGCGTGCACCCCTCGTCACGCCGGATGGATCGAGCGCCCTCGCGATGGTTGGCCGTACCGGGACAGGGCGGTGGCCCCCACGGCCCGGTCGGCCGGGAGGCCTGGGGTCCGCTCTGCGGGATTGGTCGCTAGGACGCCTGTCGGACGGACAGGTCGGCCAGCCAGACGTCGGCAAGGTCGCTGAGGGGGACGTCGAGGGCCTGGCTGAGGCAGACCACGGTGCCGAACGCCGGCGCCGGAAGGCGGCCCGACTCGATCTTGCGTAGCGTTTCGGGGGAGATGCCGGCTGCCAGGGCCACCTCGACGAGGCTGCGGCCGGCCCGCGCTGCCCGGAGGGCGGCTCCGAGACGTTGGCCCGCCGCGATCTGTTCGGCGGTGAGTGGTTGGCGAACCATGCGAGCAGGATATCCCTCCGGAACGGCCCGGCGGGGATGGTATAAAAATACCGGTCCGGAGAGGGAGGCTGTCGTGATCGAGCTCAAGTCCGCCGAGGAGATCGGCCGGATGGCGGTGACCGGCCAGTTCGTCGGCGAGTTGCTCGCCGAGCTGAGCGGTCTCGCCGCGGTCGGCGTCAACCTGCTGGACCTCGAACAGCATGCCCGTCACCGGATCAAGGAACGCGGTGCCCAGTCCTGCTACTGGGACTACGCGCCGTCGTTCGGCCGCGGCCCGTTCCGTAACGTGCTGTGCCTCTCGGTCAACGACGCGGTGCTCCACGGCCTGCCGCACGACTATGTTCTGCGCGACGGCGACCTGCTCAGCATCGACATGGCGGTCAGTGTCGACGGCTGGGCCGCCGACTCCGCGCTCTCCGTCATCGTCGGCACTCCGGACCCCGCCGACCTGAAGCTGATCGAGGCCACCGAGGTCGCCTTGGAGGCCGCCATCGCCGCCGCGCAGCCCGGCGGCCGTCTCGGTGACGTCTCCGCTGCGATCGGCGAGGTCGCCCACTCCTACGGCTACCGGGTCAACGGCGAGTTCGGTGGCCACGGGATCGGCCGCACCATGCACGAGGCGCCGCATGTCGCCAACAACGGTCGCTCGCGCCGCGGCCTGAAGCTCGAACCCGGCCTCACCATCGCCATCGAGCCCTGGTTCTGCGGCTCCACCGACAAGATCAGGTTCGACGACGACGGTTGGACGATCCGCTCCGCCGACGGCTCCCGCACCGCCCACTCCGAGCACACGGTCGCCATCACGGATTCCGGCCCCCGGGTTCTGACCCGCCGTCCCGCTGACGGCGCCACGTCGGCCGATCCCAGCGGAAGGTCCGCCGCAGCCTCCTGATCCGGCCGCCAGTTGACCGAATGATGTGCAAACGTCGATGTTATCGCCAACATTGAACCGCGACTGTGAGCTCCTGCTGCCGCTGGCCGGACGCGGGCGACGCCTGCGGGGATGCGGCGCGAGTGATTGCGCGCCGGTCGCGACGGCGGTCGACGGCCAACGTTACGACTTGACGAACGGCATGTTATCGCCCAGAGTCGATGGCTGAGGCCGACGATGCCGGTGGCTTACCGGGCAAGCCCGCTTCGTCGATTCTCAGATCAGGCGTGCGCCAGGCAACTTTGTTAACGCTAACAGCATCGACACAAGCTCCGGCCAGAAGCACCACGCGGTGCGCCCATCGTCGGTGGCCCGTCGGCTCCTGGCCGTCGAAGGAGGATCATGTTCGCCTTTGGTAGATCATCATCTGTGGAGCCGCCGCCCCGGCGGCGTGGGCGGTTGCTGCGGGTCGTCGCCGCCGCCGCGACGGCGCTGGTCGTCGGTGGTGCTGCCGCCGCGGTGGTGTCGACACCCGCCGCCGCGGCGACGGTCGACACAAGCGCCTGGTACGTGCTGCTCAACCGCAACAGTGGCAAGGCCCTGGACGTGTACAACCTGGCCACGAACGACGGCGCGCGGATCGTGCAGTGGACGCGGAACAACGGCTACCAGCAGCAGTGGCAGTTCGTGGACTCGGGCGGCGGCTACTACCGGCTGCGATCGCGCCTGTCCGGCAAGGTCCTTGACGTCTACAACTGGTCGACCGCCAACGGCGGCAGCATCGTGCAGTGGACCGACCACAACGGCACCAACCAGCAGTTCCGGTTGGCCGACTCCGACGCCGGCCACGTCCGGCTGATCAGCCGCCACAGCAACAAGGTGGTGGAAGTGCAGGGCCTGTCGACCGCCGACGGCGGAAACATCGTGCAGTACGACGACTGGAACGGCCCCAACCAGCAGTGGCAACTCGTCCGGGTCGACGGCGGAAGCAACCCCACGACACCGCCGCCGACGTCGCCGCCGCCGACCGGCACGTGTGATCTCCCGTCGACGTACCGGTGGTCGTCCACGGGTGCGCTCGCCCAACCGAGGTCGGGGTGGGTCTCGCTCAAGGACTTCACCCACGCCCCCTACAACGGCAGGCAGCTCGTCTACGCGACGACGCACGACACCGGCACGACCTGGGGCTCGATGAACTTCGGCCTGTTCACGAACTGGTCGGAGATGGGTTCGGCCAGCCAGAACGCGATGCCGTTCGCGGCGGTCGCGCCGAGCCTGTTCTACTTCGCCCCGCGGAACATCTGGGTGCTCGCGTACCAGTGGGGTGGGCCGGCGTTCTCCTACCGGACGTCGACCGACCCGGCCAACGTGAACAGCTGGTCGGCCCACCAGACGCTCTTCACCGGCAGCATCTCCAACTCCTCCACCGGGCCCATCGACCAGGCTCTCATCGGTGACGACCAGAACATGTACCTGTTCTTCGCCGGTGACAACGGCAGGATCTACCGGGCCAGCATGCCGATCGGGAACTTCCCGGGCAGCTTCGGCTCGAACTACACGACGATCATGACCGACACGACGAACAACCTGTTCGAGGGAGTCCAGGTCTACAAGCTCCAGGGCCAGAACCGGTACCTCATGCTGGTCGAGGCGATCGGCGCGCAGGGTCGCTACTTCCGCTCGTTCACCGCCACCAGCCTGGGCGGTACGTGGACGCCGCAGGCCGCGACCGAGAGCAACCCCTTCGCCGGCAAGGCCAACAGCGGCGCCACCTGGACGAACGACATCAGCCACGGCGAGCTGATCCGGAGCAACGCCGATCAGACGATGACCGTCGACCCCTGCAACCTGCGGTTGCTCTACCAGGGCCGTTCCCCGAACTCCGGGGGCGACTACGGTCTCCTGCCCTACCGGCCGGGCCTGCTGACGCTGCAACGCTGACGGCGTGACCAGATCCGGCTCCGGTGGAGCGGGAACGGGCGGGCTCGGCGGATGGCCGAGCCCGCCCGGGTCACACCGCGAGCCGGAGAGTCAACTCGGCAGGCCGCGGGCGGTCAGGTGCCGGATGCGCCCAACCGCCGGGCCTCGGCGGTCGCCTCCTCGACGCTCCGCTCCGCCGTGGACGTCTGCCGCACCACCTGCAGCAGGACCTGCTTGACGCTCTCCAGCGTCTGCAGCAGCGCTCCCGGCTGTCCTCCGTGCAGGACGACCGTGACGAGTTGCTGTGCGTCGCCGACCTGGACGATCGTGGCGGCGGACGCGGTGCGCAGACCCGCGATGCCCTCCCGTACCGGGCGAAGCCCGGCGACCGTCTCCTCCGGCGTCGCCTCCCGGGGAACGGCCGCGGTCGCCGTGGTCGCCTCACCGATCGACGTGGTGAGACCCCCGAGCCGCCCCTGCAGGGCGGCGATCGCACCGCGTACCCGGGTCATGCCGGCCGCGACCGCCGCGAAGCCGGCGCCGGCGGCGCGCAGCGCGACCTCCTGCGCCTGGTGGTCGGCGGTCGCGGCCAACGCCCGCGCCCGCTCGATGCCGGTGCCGAGGGTACGCAGTTCGGTGGCGATCTTCTCGATGTGCGACACGGACGGGTCTCCTCCTGCACGGGGGCGGGCGACGGGCCATGGTCCACACGCGACACCGGTTGGGTGGCGGCGACGTGCCATTGGTAGTCTCGCCCGTCCCGGGGGAGGACGAAAACCGGACCGTGAGGTGATGGAAATGGGGGGCATCGATCCGTCCGGCCTGAGCCGATCGCTGGAGGAAGCGATGCGGCTGTTGCGTCAGGCCACCGGCGAGGGCACGGCCCAGCCGGCGGACCGGCCGGAGCCACCGGACGTCGACACGCTGGTCGGCCGCGGCACCGGCGGGGACGGACTGGTCGAGGCGGAGGTGTCGGCCTTCGGGCGCCTCGAGTCGCTGGTGATCGACCCGAGCCTGCTGCGCGCGGGCACCGCGGCCGTCGCGGAACACGTGCTGGAGGCCGTCCGGGCGGCGCAGGACGACGAGCGCACCCGGCGCGCGGAGACGCTCGGCGGCGCGGTGCCCGACCCCGCGGCACTGACCCGGCAGCTCGAACGCGTCTCGGAGGACGCCTTCCGCGGTTTCGACCGCATGATCAGCGACCTCGACGCCGCCACCCGGCGGATCGAGCGGCGGTGACAGGATGTCCGACGGGATCGACGTCGACATCCCGGCGCTACGTGCCGCCGCGGGGTCGCTCGACACGACGGGCCAGCAGCTCAGTGGGGAGGTCACCAGCCTCGAGGGCACGGTGACCGGTTCGGGCAGCCCGTGGGGCTCCGACGAGGCGGGCTCGCTCTTCGGGGCCGTCTACGTCGAAGTGCTCACGCACGCCCTGGACGTCTACCGGTCGATGGCCGACCAGCTGCTGGAGGTCGCCGAGAACCTCACCGGCAGCGCGGACGCCTACGAGGCGATCGAGACCGGCAACGCCGACCTCTTCAACAGGATGGAGCTGCCCGGTGGGCATGCAGCTGCCCCCTGAGCTCGCGGAGGCCCTGGGCTGGGTCGGTTTCACCTGGCCGACCGCGGACGAGGAACTGCTGTTCGAGGCGTCGCAGATGTGGTTCGCGTTCGCCGGTCGGCTGCGTGCCGCCGTCGGGGACGCGGAGCGGGGCGCCGCGCAGGTCTGGGGGGCCAACCGAGGCGCGGACGTCCGCGCGTTCGAGCAGGCGTGGCGCGGTGCGGAGGGCGCGCCGCGCCGGATGGAGGACGGCGCGCAGGCCGCCGAGCTGATCGGCATGGCCCTGCTCGTGATGGCGATCATCACCCTCACGCAGAAGATCCTCGTGATCATCCAGCTGGTGATCCTCGTGGTGCAGGTGGCGATGGCGTTGGCCGCCGCCGCGCCCAGCCTCGGCGCCTCGCTCGCCCAGATCCCGGTCTCGATCGGCGTCGCCCGGATGGCCATCCAGCGGATCGTCAAGGAGGTCGTCGAGCGGGTCGTCAAGGAGATCATCCCGCAGCTGTTGAAGCGGGCGAAGACGCTGCTGCGCCGGTTCAGCCGCAGGGGCGGTCGGGGCCCCGGCCGCGGTCCACGACCGGGCGTTCCCGGGCCGCACCTGACGCCCCGCTACCACAACACGAAGCCGATGCTCGACAAGTACCGGAACGAGCACCTGCCGGGCGGCTTCTTCCCGACACCGGTGCGCCGGCTCACCCCCGAACAGCTCGAGGAGCACCGCGTCTTCTTCGACGGTGACGGCGTCCTGCGCAGCGCCAGGGACGGCCGGCCGTACGACACGTCCGGCTCCAGCACCGTGTTCAGCGGCGACGGTCAGGCCATCTTCGTGATGGACCGCAACGGCAACATCTACGCGTCCACGTACCAGAAGGTCGGCGACTTCCACCATTCCACCCTGGGCAACGGCCAGCCGGTCGCCGCCGCCGGTGAGCTGGTCGTCAAGGACGGTAGGGTTCAGCTCGCGACCGCCCGGAGCGGCCACTACCAGCCCGACCCGAGCCACATGGCCAACCTGGACGCCGAGTTCAAGCGGAACGGCCTCGGCGACGTCCCGATCCACAGCTGGGACGGCAGCCGGATCTTCTAGGAGACAGCGGAGCATGAGCACCGACAGCTGGAAGGGTCACGTCAACGGGATCCTCTACGGGATCCAGTTCGACCCGACACTCGACGACAAGGTCGTCGCCCGGGTCGCCGACGGCGTGCTGGGCGGGAGCTACCCGGGCGACCGCGTGGAGACCCTGGACGCGCTCACCCAGGCGCTGCGGTACCCGGGACCGCTCAACGACCAGGTCGAGGCCCCGCACAGCGAGGAGAGCATCCGCGAGTTCCTTGGCCGGCTCTCGGCGGCCCTCGCGGCCCGCGCCTGACGGCCCGGTTCAGGGGTACGCGACGGAAAACCGCAACATTCGAACTGCACCGGCCAGCAATTTGTGGTTCACCGGGACATGCGGATGCGAACTTCCTCATAATCGGTGTCTCTCGATGAGAGTCGAGCCATTCCGGCTGGCCAGGCCGTATCGGATTGGCTGCCGGCACATCGCCGGCCGATCGCAAGTGGCGTGGCCGCACATTCGAGCCGCCCAGACCGGAACACCATTCTGATCCCGAATCCGCCTCCCGGAGAAGGGTGACAATCATGTTCCGTGCCATTCGTGGGACCGCAATCGTGCTCGCGGTCGCGGCGGGGTTGCTCGTCGGGCCCGCTGCCGCCGCGCAGGCCGCCGCAAACCCGGTCACTCCCCAGGCGTTGTGCGGCCCGGGCTACGTCGCACGGGACCAGGACCCGATCCACCACGCACAGACCGGCGAGCAACTCGGCACCGTCCACCTGATGTACAACCCGCTCGTCGGCTACGCCTGCACGGTCACGGTGAAGTCCGCGTACGTCGGTGCGCTGACCCGCACCCAGGTCTACCTGGCGGCGCAATACCTGCCGACCCAGGTGAACGACGGGAACCGGCTGTACGCCGCCGGCCCGACGCGGGCGTACGTCCAGGGCGGGTGCACGATCTGGGGCGGCTTCATGGCAGACGCGTCCGGCACGATCCACTACCACGACCGCGCGAACCCGGCGATCGGCGGCATCGGCACCTGCTTCTGACCGTCACAGCCCCGGCCCGCGCCGCGCCGCGCGGGCCGGGCCACAGGGCTGGTGACGCCGGGTGTCGCGAGCCGGGAAGTCGAGCCTGGTGCCGGTGGCATACTCGGTCGCCATGGTGTTGTCACGTGGCTGGGCGCTCTTCCTCGTCGGGGTGGGCATCTGGACCTGGGTGATCTGGCCCCGCTTCGCCGTCGCCATCTGGCAGGACCCGCGCTCCTGGACGAGCGGCGTCGTCGGGGACTTCCCGGCGACCAGTTTCCTGTGGATCCACGCTTTTCTGATCGGCGCTTCACTCGCGATCGGCACCGCCGTCGGAGTGCTCGGTGTCCGCGGTCTCCGTAGGTTCCGGCGCTCCTCGACTGGTTGAGAGGCAGCTCCCGACGGCGGTGTGACCCGCACCGTGGTGGTGTGACGCGCGCCGCTACCCGCCGATTTGACGTTCAAACCCGCGGACGCGTAACTTTTCCTCTGCCAGCGCGGAACGGGGCAAACAGGGTGAAAACCCAAATGCTCCGGGCCGCGATCGGCGCCGGCGTGAACGGAGTCCACTCCTGCGACGCCGGTCGGGCGGTGCCCGCCAGATGCGCCGGGAGGCGGATTTGGTGCGGCGGAACCGACCGGGTATGGTTGACGATCGGCAGGGCACCGGGCGAGCCAGCGGGAGACCGCGGCGGCCGGCCTGCTGAAATCCGACGGTCGAGCGAGGCGGGGAACCGCTGCGTGCGATCGACGGTGCCGACCCGTACGAAGCATGACAGACCGGGACACACGGTTTGACACGGCAGAGACGGTGAGGTAACGTAGTAAAAGTGCTCGGCGCGAGAGTGTCGGGTGGAGCGATGACCCCGGACGGGTCCCCTTTGGTGGGGGTTCGGATGGTGTGTGGTTGTTCTTTGAGAACTCAACAGGGTGCTTGATAAGCCAGTGCCAATTGTTTTATACCCCGGACTGGTTGACCCTTTTGTGGGTTGGCTGGTTGGGATTCCTTTGGCAACACTTTTTGTTGTCGGGACATGTTTTCCAAGTTTTTGTTGGAGAGTTTGATCCTGGCTCAGGACGAACG
>NZ_JBEORU010000041.1:0-53870 GCF_040302465.1 Micromonospora sp. NPDC126480 | reverse complement strand
GAGGAGTAGGAGGATGTCGCCGGGTCGGCCGTGGGCGTGGACCTGGCGGGCGTAGACGTGGTCGTAGCCGTAGTCGTTGGCGATGGCGGTGAGGGCGCTGGTTTCGGCGTGCAGGGCGATGGCGGACAGGGGTTGGCGGTCGTGGCGGAGTTTGCCGACGAGTTCGGCGGTGAGGTGTTGGGCTTCGGCGGCGCTGCCGCCGTTGCCGGCCACCAGCAGCCGCCCACCCTCGACGAACCGGCGGGCCAGCGTCTCCCCCCAGCGGGCCAGCCGCTCCTCGCACCGCCGGTACGGCACGAGGGCGGCGGCGAGGTTCGCCAGGTGGCTGTCGAGCAGCGAGCGACCACTCATCCGGCCACCACCCGGGTGGCCCGGCCGACGGCGACCACGTCGCCGTACACCTCGGCCAGCCGCTCGGCGGTGGCCGCCCACGAGTAGCGTTCGCGGACGCGTTCCAGCGCCGCCGTCGCGTACCCGAACAGGCGGATCCGGTCGTCGAGCAGACGCTGGACCGCGACGCCGAGGGCCCGCGGATCGCGGGCCGGCACGAGGTCACCGGTCACCCCGTCGACCACCGTGTCGCGGATCCCGCCGACCGCGGTTCCGACCACCGGCACGCCGCAGGCCATCGCCTCAAGCGGGGTCAGCCCGAACGGCTCGTACCAGGGGGCGGCCACCAGGACGTCGGCGGAGCGGTACCAGCGGCCCATCTCCTCGCGGGGCACCGCGCCGACAAGCCGAACCCGGTCGGCCACGCCGCAGGTGTGCGCCAGGGCCCGCAGCCGGCGGGCGTACGGGTCGCTCTCGAGCAGCCCGGCCGGGGGCCCGCCGACGATCACGCACTCGGCGTCCGGTACGTGGGCCATCGCCCGGACGACCGTCTGGAAACCCTTCCGTTCCACCAGCCGCCCGACGGTGAGGATGCGGGGGCGGTCCGCCTCCCGCTCCGCCACCGGGCCGAGCGGGGCGAACGTGCCGAGGTTGACCCCGGACGGCACGACCGTCATCCGGGACCGGGGGACGCCCATCCGGACCAGCTCCCCGACCTCGTCGCGGCACTGGGCGATGACCCGGTCGACCGACCGGCCCAGCTCCCGCTCGTAACCGATCCGCCGGGCCGGGCTGGTGTCCTGCACCCCCTGGTGCCGTTTCTTGACGACGCCGAGCGCGTGGTACGTCTGCACCACCGGCACGCCGGTCTGCCGGCTCGCGGCGAGAGCGGCGAGGCCGCTCATCCAGAAGTGCGCGTGGACGACCTCCGGCGTCCAGTCACCGCCGCGCCAGCGGTCCACCAGCCAGCGGCTGAACTCCTTCATGTGCGGCAGCAACGCGTCCTTGGCGACCGGCTCGGCCGGGCCCGCCGGTACGTGCACCACCTCGTACCCGTCCGGGCAGCGGACGGCCACCGGCAGGTCGACCGCGTCCCGGCGGGTGTAGACCCGCACGTCGTGCCCGGCCGCCGCGAGGGCCGCGGACAGCTCGGCGACGTGCGTGTTCTGGCCACCTGCGTCCTCCCCGCCAAGGACGGCGAGCGGGCTGGCGTGCTCCGAGATCATCGCGATCCGCATACTTCCTCCTCCAGCAGCCGGTCCCAGTCGGTGAGGAATCGGTCGAGGCCGTACCGGTCGAGGGCGACCGCCCGGCCGGCGGCACCCGCCCGGCGGGCGTGCGCCGGATCCGCCATCAGGTGGCGGGCCGCGTCGAGCAGGTCGTCGACCCGGGTGGCGAGGGCGCCGGCCTCGGGCGGCACCGCCATCACGGCCTCCGTCGCGGCGAGTGCGACGACGGGCATGCCGATGCTCATCGCCTCGATCAGGCTCAGCCCGAGCGAGGTCCACCGGCACAGGTGCAGGTACGCCCGCCGCCGCCCCAACTCGGCGTGCATCCGAGCCTGGGGCAGGTCGTCGTGGCTGGTGAGCCGGTCGGGCGGCAGCCCGAGGTGGTCGGCGAGACCGGCCACCTTCATCCCGAAGACGTCCAGCGGGGCGATCTCGGCGAAGCGGGGCAGCAGGTCGGTGCCGGTGACCCGCCAGCGGCGTACCGGCTCGTTGATGACCACCGCGAGCCGCTCCAGCTCGCCGGTGTACTCGACCGCCGGCGGCACGACGCCGTGGTCGACCACGGTGGTCCGCGTGGTTCCGGTGTCCCAGTAGAGCTGGTTGAACGCGGTGACGTGGGCGATCAGCAGGTCGTCCCGGTCGGCCATCGGGTGCCGGCTGTCGGGGACGTTGCCGTCCTTCGGGGTGTTGTGCTCCACGAAGATCGTCGGCAGGTCGCGGCCGGGCCGGCGGCCCAGCCACTCGGTCGCCAGGTCCAGCTCCTCGGGGCGCTGCAGGATGACGAGATCCACCTCGGCGGTGCGCAGTTCCTCCGGCGTGACCTCGACCGCGCTGTCCGGCCACGGATAGGTGCGTGCCCGGCCGAGGCCGTACGGGCCGCGCTCGGGGGTGACCGGCACCAGGTACCGGTGCTTGCCGTGGACGAAGGAGGTGGTCCACGACCCGTGCACGTGCCAGAGGAGGACGTTCATCGGCCGCTCCGGCCTACCGCGGTGACGGTCCGGGTCGCCCTCGGCGACGGCGACGACGGCGGTACGCCCAGCCGGGTCAGCGCGTCCAGGACCTCCCGCGGGGTGACCCGGCTGAGGCAGGGGTGGCCCGGCACCGGGCAGGTCGCGGCGCGGGTGTCCCGGCAGCCGGCGCCGGCGTCGCCGAGCCGGACGACGGGCACCCGCCACGGCCCCCACTGTCCGAACGGGACGGTCGGGGCGAAGAGGCTGACCACCGGTACGCCGTAGGCGGCGGCGAGGTGGGCGGGACCGGTGTTGCCGACCACCACGGCTGAGGCCCCGGAGACGGTGGCGGCCAGTTCGGCGAGCCCGGTGCCCCCGCCGAGGTCCACGGCGAGCCCGCCGGCGACCCGGGCGGTCAGCTCCGCCTCGCCCGGGCCGCCGGTGACCACCACGCGGTGACCCGCGCCGACCAGTTCCCGGACGACGCCCTCGGCCAGGTCGACCGGCAGGCCCCGCGACTGCGCCGCCGAGCCGGGGTGCAGCACCACGTAGCCCGGAGCGCCGACCTGCGGTGGCGGCGGTGGCGTCGGCCGCAGGCGCAGGGTGGGTTCGTCGTGGTCGGGTAGGGCGTAGCCGGCGGCGGCGGCGAGGGACAGGGCGCGTTCGGGTTCGGGTACGCCGGTCGGGACGCGGTGGCGGATGTCGAGCAGGCTGCCGGGGTAGTCGTCGCTGATCGCGGCGATGCGGGCCACGCCGATGGTGCGTAGCAGCAGGGCCAGGGGCAGGGGGGACTGGTGGTAGCTGGTGAAGATGACCGCTTCGTCGGCGGCCACGGCGGCGAGGCGGTCGGTGAGGGCGGTGATGTCGTCGGCGGTGACCGGGTTCGGGTCGGGGTCGATCCAGGGCAGCCGGTGTTCGATGACCTCGTCGACGCCGGGCAGCAGATCGGCGGCCGCCCGGCCACGCGGCCCGCACAGCAGCACCACCCGCCGCGCGCCGGCGGCCACCGCCCGGATCCCCGGACCGGTGACCAACACGTCCCCGACCGAATCGGAACGCACGACCAGCACCGTCCCGACCCGGCGGGCCGGCCGGCGGACCCCGCCCGCGGCGACGTCCCCGAACCCGGAGACGGCCGTGGCCACCCCGGCGGACCGGTAGGTGGCCGGGTCGAGGGCGGCCTGCCGGCGCAGGATCTCCGCCACCGCGGCGGGCAGGTCCGCCGCGACCCACGGCGCCGCGTCGACCTCCTCCGGCCGGGTCACCGGCGTGGGCACCAGCACGGCCTGGGCGCCGGCGGCGAGGGCAGCGGTGACGTCCCGGCCGATGTCCCCGATCAGCACACAGCGCCGGGGGACGGTGCCCAGCTCGCGGGCGGCGTCCCACACCAGCCCCGGCGCCGGCTTCCGGCACCCGCACCGGTCACCGTCATCGTGCGGGCACACCAGCCACGCGTCGAACGGCCCCAACAACTGCTCGATCCGCGCATGCACCGCAGCCATCTGCGCCGGCGTGAACAATCCCTTCGCCAACCCCGACTGGTTCGTCACCACACCCAGCCGCAACCCCGCCGCCCGCAACCCGTCCAACGCCACCCGCGCACCCGGCACCGGCCGCACCTTCTCCGGATCCCCGTTGTACGGGACGTCCTCGACCAACGTCCCATCCCGGTCGAACAACACCGCATCAAACAGGCGTCGCGCCGGACCGCCCCGGCCAGCACGGGCACCGACCCCGGCTGACCTGCACTGATCCGGCTCGAGCTGTCGCACAGCCGGCGGGTTCCCGGCGCCCCGGGGAGTAAACATCATCATCGCGGCGCCACGGTGCCGCGCCGCCGGCGGTGTCGTCACGCCGGCCCGCGGTGACCTTACCCGCAGCCCCCGAGAAGCTAACCCGGGCCGCCCGTTAGCTCCGGCGCCCGCCAGGGTATGAGGGCGCAGTGGCAGTTGTGGAGAAAGTGATCGACGCCCCGCCGGAACAGGTGTGGGCCGTGCTGGCCGACGGGTGGACCTACAGCGACTGGGTGGTCGGCACCGTGCACGTGCGCGACGTGGACGATCACTGGCCGGCCGTCGGCAGCGAGCTGCACCATCGTGCGGGCCCCTGGCCCGTGTCGCTGGAGGACTCCTCGACGGTGCTCGGCTGCGAGCCGCCGCACAAACTGATCATCCGGGCCGGGCTGTGGCCGGCGGGTGAGGCCATCGTGGTCTTCACCCTGGAGCCGGTGGGAACGGGCGCCACCCGGGTGCGCATCGGCGAGGACTTCGCCGCCGGCCCGCTGCGCTGGATCCGCACCAAGATCAACGACCTGGTGCTGCACCAGCGCAACAAGGAGACGCTGCGCCGGTTGTCCGACATCGCCATCCGGCAGAAGGCCGACGCATGACACAGACGGTCGTGGTGACCGGCGCGAGCGCCGGGGTGGGGCGGGCCGTCGCCCGGGCGTACGCCGAGCGGGGTGCCCGCCTCGCGCTGCTCGCCCGTGGCGCGGCGGGCCTCGCGGCAGCCGAGCGGGACTGCCGGGAGCGGGGCGCGGCCGACGTCCGGACCTACCGGGTGGACGTGGCCGACGCGGGCGCGGTGCAGCAGGCGGCGGACGACGTGGTGCACCGGTTCGGTGGGCTCGACGTCTGGATCAACAACGCGATGGTCTCGGTCTTCGCCCCCGCCTGGGAGATCCCCGCGACGGAGTTCCGCCGGGTCACCGAGGTCAACTACCTGGGCACGGTCCACGGCACGCTCGCCGCGCTGCGGCACCTCCGGGCGCACGGGCGCGGCACGATCGTCCAGGTCGGGTCGGCGCTCGCCTACCGGGGCATCCCGCTGCAGTCCGCGTACTGCGCCACCAAGCACGCCGTCCAGGGCTTCAACGACTCGCTGCGCGCGGAACTCCTGCACGACTGCCCGGGAGTGCGGCTGACGATGGTGCAGCTGCCGGCCATCAACACCCCGCAGTTCTCGTGGGTGCGTACGCGGCTGCCCCGCCACCCCCAGCCGGTGCCGCCGATCTTCGCGCCCGAGGTGGCCGCACGGGCGATCCTCTGGGCGGCCGATCACGGGCCGCGGGAGTTGAACGTCGGCGGTCCCACGTGGCGGGCCCGGCTCGGGGACATCCTCGTCCCCGGTCTGCTGGAGCGGAAGCTTGCCCACGACGGATACGACAGCCAGCAGACGATGTCGCCGATCGACCCGGGAAGCTGGCGGGACAACCTGTACCGCCCCGGCGACGAGGAACGCGACCACGGCACGGCGGGTGTCTTCGCCGACCGCGCCCGGCGTCGCTCCCCGGCGTTGTGGGTCGGTACCCACAAGCGGGCGGTGTCGGCCCTCGCCGTTGCCGGCTTGTCCGTCGCGCTGGGCGCGCTCACCCGCCGGTCGTGGTGACCGTCAGCCGCCGCCCCGGTGCCTGCTGTGACGGCCGGGGCGGGGGAGCAACAACGCGACGCGCGAGGCACTGGCTACGCTCAAGGGAGCCAAGTCCGCGAAACGAGGATGTCCGACATGAGTGAACCCGTGCAGTTGCCGTCGCCCTGGCGGGATGCACGCCTGACCGTGGTCGTTCCGACCTACAACGAGGCGGGCAACCTTCCGGTCCTGGTGGAACGCCTGCTCGCGCTGCCCCTGCCGGGCCTGAAGGTCCTCGTGGCCGACGACAACTCCCCCGACGGCACCGGCGAGGTCGCGGACAAGCTGGCCATCGAGCACCCGGACCGGATCGAGGTCGTCCACCGGCCCGGCAAGGAGGGCCTGGGCCGGGCGTACGTCGACGGCATCGGGCGTGCCCTCGACGGCGGCGCCGAGTACGTCGCGCAGATGGACGCCGACCTGTCGCACCCGCCCGAGGCGCTGCCGGGCATGCTGGGCGCGCTGCTGTCCACCCAGGCCGGTGTGGTGATCGGCTCGCGGTACGTTCCCGGCGGCGAGCTGGACGAGAACTGGCCGCTGTACCGGCGCGCGCTCAGCGGCTGGGCGAACCTGTACGTCCACACGCTGCTGCGCGTTCGGATCCGGGATCTCACCGCCGGTTTCAAGATCTGGCGGGCGGACGCGCTGCACGACATCGGGCTGGAGCGGGTGCAGTCCAACGGCTACAGCTTCCAGGTGGAGATGCACTACCTGGCCACGAAGCTCGGGCACACGATCCTCGAGGTGCCGATCCGGTTCGAGGAGCGGCGGGACGGGGCGTCGAAGATGACGACCGCCACCAAGATCGAGAGTGCGCTGATGCCGTTCCGCCTGCGCAGCAAGCACCGCAACGTCAACCGCTGACCGGCGGCCACCGCCGTCCCGTCCGCCGGACGATCAGGTCAGCGGTAGATCGTCCGGTGCGCGGTGTCGATCGCGGCCGCGTACAGGCCACCGGTGAGCGCGCGGTCGCGGGCCAGCGCGGCCCGCGCCGCGTTCGCCCCGGGTGCGCCGTGCACGCCGCCGCCGGGGTGGGCCGACGCACTGGCCAGGAAGAGCCGGTCCACCGGCGTGTCGGCGCGACCGAGGCCGGGGATCGGGCGCAGGAAGAGCTGTTGGTAGGCGGCGGCCGTGCCGCCGCCGAGCGCCCCGCCGACCAGGCTCGGGTCGCCCACCTCCAGGTCGGCCGGGCCGGCCACGTGCCGGCCCACCACCAGGCTGCGGAAGCCCGGGGCGGCGTCCTCCAGCACCTGTTCCATCCGCTCCACCTGCCGGGCGATCTCCTCGGCCCGCCACTGGCGCCGGAACGGCAGGTGGGTGTACGACCAGAGCGACTCGGTGCCGGGCGGCGAGTGGCTCGGGTCGGCGACGGTCATCTGGCCGACCAGCAGGAACGGGTGGCGGGGCACCTCACCGCGGGCCAGCGCCCCCGCGTAGTCGGTCAGCCCGTCGAGGTCCGCGCCGAGGTGGACGGTGCCGGCGGTGGCGACCGCCCGGTTGGTCCACGGGACCGGCGCGGAGAGCGCCCAGTCGACCTTCAGGGTCGAGCCGTCCCACTTGAAGTACGCCAGATCCTCGACCAGCCGCGGCGGCAGCGCCGCCGCGCCGACCAGGTCCAGGTAGAGGGCGGGCGCCGGCACGTCGGCGAGCACGGCGCGGCGGGCCCGCCACAGTGCGCCGCCCACCGTACGGACACCCATCGCCCGCCCCCGGGCGGTGAGCACCCGGTCCACGCGGGCACCGTAGAGGATGCGGCCGCCCCGGTCGGTCAGCCGGGCCACCAGCGCATCGGTGATCTTCTGGGCGCCGCCGTCCGGCACCGGCCAGCCGACCTGCTGGCCGAGCATCGCCAGCAGCCACCCGTACACCCCGGAGCCGGCCTCCTCGGGCGCCAGGTCGGTGTGCAGGGCGCAGCCGGCGAGCAGAGCCGGACCGCCCTCGCCGGCGAAGAGTTCGTCGCCGAGCTTGCGGACCGGCACCACCAGTCGGCGGGCCAGTCGCAGCGCCCCGGCGACCCGGAGCCGGCGCAGCAGGGTCAGGCCGCTGCGCACCGGCGGGAACGGGGTGGTGATCGCGCCCAGCATCGGGCCGGCGACCTGGCGCCAGTCGTCGTAGGCCGTCAGCCACCGCTTGCCGTCGCCGGCCGCGAACTCGTCAAGCGAGGCGGCCGTGGTCTCCGGGTCGCGGTTGAGCACCGCCGCCCGCCCGTCCGGCAGCAGGTGCGCAAGCACGTCCGGGGAGTGCCGCCAGCGCAGCCCGTACCGGTCGAGGTCGAGGCCGCGCAGGACCGGGGAGGCGTAGCCGAGCGGATAGAAGGAGCTGTAGAGGTCGCTGAGGTAGCCGGGAGCGGTCACCTGCGCCGAGCGGACCGCGCCGCCGGGCACCTCGGTCGCCTCCAGCACCAGGACGTCCCAGCCCGCGTCGGCGAGCAGGTTCGCGGCGACCAGGCCGTTGTGGCCGGCCCCGATGACGACGGCGTCCGCGCGCTCCGCGCCGGTCGGGCTCATCCGATCCGCCTACCCGGCCCGGAACCGGGCGAAACGCGTTTGCCTCGGGCGGGCCGGGGCATCCACTGCCGCATGTACACGGTTGCGCAACTCATAGGTGGAGTGTGGGGGGCGGGCGGCGAGGGAGGCGAACTGGTCGTCCATGACCCGGCCGACGGCTCCCCGGTCAGCTCGGTTCCGGTGGCGACGGCGGACGAGGTCGGCAAGGCGGTGGAGGCGGCCCGGGGTGCCGCCGCGGAGTGGGCGGCGACGCCCCCGGCGGAACGCGCCGCCGCCCTGCACCGGGCGGCGGACGCGGTGGCGGCGGTCGCCGACGAGCTGGCCCGGGCCACCACCGCCGAGATGGGCAAACCGCTCGGGGACGCGCGCGGCGGCGTGGACGCGGGAATCGGCACCCTGCGCCAGTACGCCGAGCTCGCCCCGGTGCGCGGCGGGCGGACCCTGCACGGCGGCACCGACGCGATCGATTTCATGGTTCCCCAGCCGCGCGGCGTGGTGGCCGCGATCACCCCGTGGAACGACCCGGTGGCCGTCTCCTGCGGGCTGCTCGGCGCCGCCCTGGTCACCGGGAACGTCGTGCTCTACAAGCCGAGCGAGCGGACCCCGGCCACCGGGTGGCTGCTGGCGAAGGCACTGGACGAGGCGCTGCCGGCAGGGGTGCTGTCGCTGCTGACCGGCGGGCCCGAGGTGGGGGCGGCGCTGGCCGCCCAGCCGGTGGACGTGGTCGCGCACGTCGGATCCACGGCGACCGGCCGCGCGATCGCCGCCGCCGCGTCCCGGACCGGTGCGAAGGCCCTGCTCGAGAACGGGGGCAGCGACCCGCTCATCGTCGACGGCGACGTGGACCCGGTCTGGGCGGCCGGGCAGGCGGCGGTCGGCGCGTTCGCCAACGCCGGCCAGATCTGCGTGGCGGTGGAGCGCATCTACGTCCACCGGGACGTCGCCGAGGACTTCCTCGACGCCCTGGTCGAGCGGGCCCAGGCGCTGCGGGCGGGCCCGGGGACCGAGCCGACGACCGAGCTGGGCCCGCTCGTCGACCGGCGGCACCGCGACCACGTGCACGGCCAGGTAACCGCGGCGGTGGCGGAGGGGGCGCGGATCCGTACCGGCGGCACCCTGCCCGACGGGCCGGGCGCCTTCTACCCGGCGACCGTGGTCGCGGACTGCCGGCACGACATGACCCTGGTCCGCGAGGAGACCTTCGGGCCGGTCGCCCCGGTCGTGGTGGTGGACTCGTTCTCCGAGGCGCTTCGCTGTGCCGCCGACTCGCCGTACGGGCTGGCGGCAACCGTGCTGACCGGCTCCATGAGCCACGCGCACCGCGCGTGGCGGGAGCTGCCGGTGGGCACCGTGAAGATCAACGCGGTCTTCGGCGGGGCGCCGGGCGGTGCCGCGCATCCGCGCCGCGGCAGCGGCCAGGGCTTCGGGTACGGCCCGGAGTTGCTGGACGAGTTCACCGCCACGAAGGCGGTCCACATCGAGGCGCCCGGCGGCGGGCACTGGTGAACCGACGTGGGACGGGACCGTTCCGTGCGGAGGGGCCCCGTCCCACGTACCCCTAACGCTTCCGGCCCTTTTCGCGGGCCTTCGCGGTCGCGCGGTTGTTCGCCTTCTCGATGGCCTTGACCAGTTCCGGCTTGGTCATGGTGGACCGGCCGGGAACGTCGAGCTTGCGTGCCACCTGCATCAGGTGGTCCTTGGTGGCGTTCGCGTCGACGCCGCCCGCCGTGTCCGCTCGGCGCTGCGGGCCACCGCCGGCCGCCTGGCGGTCGCTCGGGCCCTTGCGGCCCTTCGACTCCCAGTGGTCGCCGACCTTCTCGAACTCGTGCTTGACCGCGGCGAAGGCGGTCCGGTGGGCCCGCTCCCCCTCGCCGTACGTCTGCACGGCCGAATCGTGGGTCTTCTCCCAGGTGCGCTGCGCCTTGTCCGGGGAGCGCCGCAGCGTGCTGGGCATGTCCTCGCGCCCGGGCATCTCGTCCTCCTCCGCGTCGATGGCTTCCGGTTTGACCGTTCCCCCACGGCCGACCGGCAAACCGGGTGCCGGGTTTGTCGATTTTCAGGCCGGGGTACCGGCGGAGCGGACACCGGACGTACCCCGACGTCCGGCGACCGAGCGGCACAGGGAGCGGCCCATGACGGCGACGGAGCCCGGTACGGCGATCGACGAGGTGGCACGGCGGCCCCTGCCCGGGCGGGTCCGGCAACTGAGCTGGCGGACCTGGCGGGGGGTCATGGCGCGCAGCGCCCGCAACTTCCTCAAGGACAACTGCGCCGACTGGGCGGCGGCGCTCACCTACTACGGGGTACTGGCGCTCTTCCCGTCCACCATCGTGGTGGTCGCCCTGGTCGGGCTGGTCTCCGAGGGCGACCGGACGGTGGACACGGTGCTCGACCTGGCCCGGGACCTGGGTGCCGGTTCGGTCGTGGCCAACGAGGGCTTCGTCAGCGTCGTCCGGGAGGTCGTGGCGGACCAGGGCGGTGCCAGTGTGCTGCTGAGCTTCGGCCTGCTCGGCGCCCTGTGGTCGGCCTCCGGATTCATCGGTGCGTTCACCCGCGCCTCCAATGCGGTCTACGGGGTCGAGGAGGGGCGGCCGTTCTGGAAACTGCGGCCGCTGCAGATCGGGCTCGCCGGGGTGACGCTGCTGCTGCTGGCGATCGTCGCGGTCGGCCTGATCATCAGCGGGCCGGTGACCGACGCGGTCGGTGACCTGATCGGCGCGGGCGGCCTCACCCGCACGGTGTGGGCGATCCTGAAGTGGCCGGTGCTGGCCCTGATCATGATGGTGCTGCTGAGCCTGCTGTTCTGGATCGCCCCCAACGTCCGGCAGCCCCGCTTCCGCTGGCTCACCCCCGGCGGCGGGGTCGCCCTGTTCTCCTGGGCCGTCGCGTCGGCCGGCTTCGGCCTGTACGTGGCGAACTTCGGCTCGTACAGCGTCACGTACGGCAGCCTCGGCGCGGTGATCGCCTTCCTGGTGTGGCTCTACCTGTCCAACTCGGCGCTGATGCTGGGCGTCCAGATCAACGCGGAACTTCAGCGCGGCCGGGTGTTGCAGGCCGGCGCCGACGACCCGGAGGAGCCGGTGCTGGAACCCAAGGCGACGGCCGCCAGGTGATCACCAGCCGGTTTACCGGGGACCCCACCGGGTAGCGCAGAAGGCATGGAACGTGGCAGCAGCAAGCACGGACCGAGGCTCGACGACCAGATGAGCCGCGAGGTCAGCGGCCTGGTGCAGGGGCCGGGGACCGGTGGTTCGCGGGTCGACGAGGCCCGGGTCCCGGAGCCGGCGGGCGAGGACCAGCCGGAGCCCACCACCGCCCCCGCCGGCGAGTACCGCACCGGTGCTCCCAAGGGCATGAGCTCGGAGGACGTCGAGCGGCGCAGCCGCCTCGGCCGGTTCATCACGATGTCGGCGCTGCCCGGCGACCGGGAGGCGCTGGTCGCCAACGCGCGCGACAACGACGCGCCGGCGGACATCGTCGCCGAGCTGGAGCGCCTGCCCGAGGGCACCCGCTACCAGACGGTCTCCGAGGTCTGGGCGGCGCTCGGCCACAAGAACGAGACGACCCGCTGGTGACCGGATCTTCCCACGATCCGGAGCTGACCGCCGGCGGAGAGGAGGAGTCCTGATGAGTGTCATGGAGCACGTGGACGTGTCCGTCCCGGTGCGCACCGCGTACGACCAGTGGACCCAGTTCGAGGAGTTCCCGCACTTCATGGAGGGCGTGCAGGAGGTGCGCCAGCTGTCCGACCGGATGACCCACTGGACGGTCGAGATCGCCGGCGTGAAGCGCGAGTTCGACGCCGAGATCACCGAGCAGTTGCCCGACGAGCGGGTCGCCTGGCGCTCCACCGGCGGTACCCAGCACGCGGGTGTGGTGACGTTCCACCGGCTCGACGAGAACACCAGCCGGGTCACCCTGCAGCTCGAGTTCGAGCCACACGGTGTGGTCGAGCAGGCCGGCGCCAAGCTCGGCGTCGTCGACCGGCGTGCCAAGGGTGACCTGCAGCGCTTCAAGCAGTTCATCGAGCGGCGCGGCCAGGAGACCGGTGCGTGGCGCGGCAAGGTCGACCGCCCTCAGCCCTGACCCCCGATCCGGACCCACGACGGCCGCCGGCGCTGCCGGCGGCCGTCGCCGTGCCGGGTTTCGCGCAGGTGGCGTCGGGTACCGCACGAGGTATGACGGACGAGAACAAGGTGTGGCGCGACGAGGACCGAACCTCCCTGCAGGAGTTGGACCGGGCCGTCGCCCGCTCGACGCTCGACGGCCAGGCCGACGACGTGACCGGCAACGACGCCGGTGAGGAGGCCGCATTCGGGCACGGACCGGAGGCGGTGGACCGCGGCGGTCAGGCCGCCGGCGCCGGCCGGGAGCCCACCGACCCGGACCGGGCGTACCGCCCGTCGACCACCGGACGGACCGGTCCGGACAGCATGTGACGTTCGCCGCCGCGGGCCGGTGACCCGCGCCGGGACCGGCCACCCGACCTCACCCGTCGGGCCAGAAATGACGGTCCGTGCAGGCGGGAACGCGGACAGCTCGGCCAGAATCGGCCGTTCGGCTGACGGCAAGCCCGGTGCCGCGCGCAAGACTTTCGGGATGCAACAGGGCAACGGCATCCTCTCCACCCGCCAGCGTCGCCTCGCCTGGCTCGGCTTCCTGCTCGCGGCCGTCCAGGCGCCGGTCTCCGCCAAGCTGGTCTCCGACAGCTCCTGGCTGTTCAGCCTCTGCGTCGCAATGATGGTGGCCACGGTGATCATCGCGGACGACGCGGCCCGCCGCCGCCCCGCCGAGGCCAGCTCCCGCGACTGAGCCACCCCGGGGGTCAACCGCCGGTGCCGGGGAGCGCCTCGTGTCCGGGCCGTCCCCGGGTACGCCGCCGCTCCTTCATCTCCGCCTCGTAGAGGTGCCGGCGACCCTCGACCAGTTCCTCCCGGGCCTGGCGGTCGACGTCCCGGAAGAGCGCGTAGTAGCCGTCGTCGAAATCCTCGACGATCTGGAACGTCCACCGGCCGGCGATCACGTTGCGGCCGAGCAGCTCGGTGTCGATCCGGTCGGCGACGGCGTCGTGGCCGGCGGCGCGGAACATCGCCACCGCGTCGTCCAGCATCAGGTCGGCGTGCCCGACGAGCTGGTGCAGCGAGTAGAGGTGCCCGCGTACCCGCTCGACGCACTCGAGGGCCTCGCTGAGCTTGCCGAGCGCGGCGACCGTCTCGTCGCTCACCCCGGCCGGCCGCCGGTGCCGCTCGTCCGGTCCGTTCTGGTCCGCCGTCATCCGTACCTCCGCGCCCTCGCCGTGCACCCGGGTGGTCCGGTTCCTGCCCGGCCCGCACCCGGTCGGCACCTGGGAAGGGTTCGGCCGACCGGTCGAGGAGCAGAAACCGCCGACCGGCCGAGGGCGACCCCCGGTCCGGCCGGTTAGCCTCGTTCCCCATGCGCGTGCCGTTCAACCAGGTCACCCCCCGTACCGCCGTCGGGGCCGCCCGCTCGACGCTGGCCGCCCTGTCCACGACCGTGGGCGCCGACGGGCTGGCCGCGGCCGCCGCGCGGCCCGGGCTGCTGGCGCTTGTCGACCAGCACACCGCAGCCGTCCGGGAGAGCCTCGACGGCGACCGCCGCCGGCTGACCGCCGCCGCCCTCGCCGGTTACGCCGAAGGGGTACGCGCCGCGGCGCTGGAGCACGACTGGCAGCTTCCGGCCGGCCCGGTCGACTGGTCGGCACCGGACTGGCTGGTCACCCGCCTGCTGGCGGTCGCCGCCCTGGCCCGCTCCCTGGACGCACCGAAGCCGGCGCCGCTCCCCCCGCTCTGACCCGCCGCGCCGGACGGCCGCTGCCCGGCGCCCGCCACGCGGAGGGTGCCCGCCGGGGCGGACACCCTCCGATGGCGTGCACGCCGGTCAGCGACGGAACTGCTGCGTCTCGTCGCCCGCGTTCCCCGACTGGTAGGTACCGCGCCCCCCGGCCATGCTCGCCGACTCGCGAGCCGGCATGGCCTGCGGCCCGGTCCGGTCGGCCATCTGCCGCTCGACGTCGCTGCGGCCGGCCCCCTGCGCCTGCCGCTGCTCCTGGACGGCACGGGACTCCTCGGAGATCCGGTTCAGCCAGCCGTCCCAGCGATCCTGCATCGGCTTCACCAGACCACCGCCGACGCCGACGATCAGGATGCCGGCGATCGTGGCGAGCACCGCGACCAGCACCGGCGTGGTGACCGTCGTAGCGATGCCGACCTGGTTCAGCGCCGCGATCACACCGAGCGCCAGGATGAAGACGGCCGCCAGGTTGGCCAGGATCCGGCCGTACGAGAGACCGCCCAGGAAGCCGGTCACCAGGTCCCGGACGGCGTTCGCGATGGCGGCGGCCACGACGATGATCACGATCGCCACGAACGCCCGCGGCAGCCAGGCGACGACACCACTGATCAGGTCGCTTATCGCGTTGGGCCCCCAGACACCGAACGCGAACTGCAGCGTGAACAGCAGCACCGCGTAGTACGCGAGCTTGGCGAGGATGTCGCTGGCGTCGTACTTCGTCCGCTCCAACGCCTGCTTGATGCCGCCGCGCTCCACGGCGCGGTCGAAGTTCACCCGTTCCAGCACCGTGTCCACGATCTTGAGGACGGCTCTGGCAACGAGCCATCCGACCACGAGGATCGCGATGAACGCGATGGCTCTCGGTATGAACAGCAGCACCGACCTCCAGAAGTCGGCCCAGGCGTCGCCGATGTCGACCTGCCCGGCCGCGAGGGTTTCCGGCATGATGTCCCTCCTGTCGCATGGACTACGCAGCGCGCATACCCGGTCGCCGCACAGGCACGCCGTCCCGGTCCCCCGGTTTTTCCCGACAGCCGGCCTCAGAGCGGCCGTGAGCTGCCCAAACGTCCGACCCAACGAGGGGACCGACATGATCGGAAGCACCGGTGAACGTTCCCGATAGGCTGCGGTCATGCCAGGAACGGTCGGACAGGTGCCCACGTCGCCAGCACCGGTCTCCGGCGCGGCCGCACCGGTCGGAGCGGCGGCCGCCGTCCGCCACCACGACTGGGCCGGCACGGCCCTCGGACCGTGGCCGAGCTGGGACCCGGCCGTCCGGGCCGCCGCCGAGCTGGTCCTCGCCTCCCCGGTGCCGATGGTCCTCACGCTGGGCGCCGAGTTCCTGCTGCTCTACAACGACGGCTACGCCGACCTGATCGGCGACCACCACCCGGACGCGGTCGGCCGACCGGCGGCTCAGGTGTTCCCGGAGCTGTGGGAGCGGCCCGGCGTCGGGGACGCCATCGAGCACACGTACCGGACCGGCCAGCCGTTCCTGGAGCGGGAGACGACGATGCCGCTGCGGCGGCGCCGCGCCGGCGCGGTGGAGCACGCCATGTTCACCCGTGGCTGTTCGGCGGTCCGCGACAGCCAGGGCCGGATCGCCGGCGTGCTCACCGTCGCCGCCGAGACGACCCAGGTCACCCGGCAGTTGCAGAGCCTCAGCGACCTGGCCGCCGCGCTCGCCGGCACGCTCACGCTGGACGACGTCGCGCGGGTCGCCCTGCGCCACGCGCTCGCCTCGTTCGACGCCGACCGGGTCTCCTTCGCCGCCGACGAGGGCGGCGGCTGGCGGCTGGTCCGCCGCCTCCGCGGCGAGCTGATCGACGAGGCCGACGAGCGGCTCCCCCCGCTGTGGCGGCGCCTCCCGGCGGACTCGGCCGCGCCGGTCGTCGCCGCGGCGCGCGACGGCGCGTCCAGGTTCACCGACGACGGCCAGCCGCTGCGGGAGATAGCCGCCGACCGCCACGACCAGAAGATCCGGGCACTGGCCGTCGTACCGCTGCGCAGTGCGGTGCTCCGGGGCGGCCTGACCGTCGGTTACCAGACCGCGCACCCCTGGTCGGCCGCCGACCGGGCGCTGCTGTACGCCGCCGCCGAGCTGATCGGCCAGGCGGCCGAACGCGCGCGCCGGTTCGAGACCCAGCACGGGACCGCCCAGCTCCTGCAGCGCAGCATGCTGCCGGCGCACCTGCCGGACCTGCCCCGGCTGCGCATCGCCGCCCGCTACGACCCCGGCGTCGACGGCAACGCGGCCGGCGGCGACTTCTACGACGCCTTCCTCCTCCCCACCGGCGCGCTGGCAGTGGTCCTCGGCGACGTCGCCGGACACGACGTGCAGGCCGCCGCCCGGATGGGGCAGGTCCGGGCCGCACTGCGCGCGCTGGCCCTGGCCGACCCGCGCCCGGACGCGGTCCTCGGCGGGCTCGACCGGCTGGTCACGAGCCTGGGCGCCGAGGGCGGCACGCACGAGTTGTTCGTCACCGTGGTCCTCGGCGTGATCGACGCCGACCGGCACCGCCTCACCCTCGCCAGCGCCGGCCACCCCCCGCCCCTGATTCGGCGGCGCACCGCCGCCGGCCAGCCCGACGCCGAGTACGCAGACGTGCCCACGGGCGCGCCGCTCGGCCTGGGTTACCGGGCGGCGACCACCACGCTCCGCTTCTCCCCGGGCGACACGCTGCTGCTGTTCAGCGACGGCGTGGTGGAGCGGCGCCGCCAGGGCCTGGGCACGGGCCTGGACGCCCTGTCGACCGCGGTGGCCCGAGCCGCCAGCGCCGACCCGCGCGCGCTCTGCGCCGTCGCCACCGCCGCGGTCTCCGGCGCCACCGAGGACGACGTCGCCGTGTTGGCCGTGGAGCACGCACTGCGGCCGAGCCGGTCGGCGAGCATGGAGGTGCCGGCGGAGCCCACGGCGCCCAGCCGCGTCCGCCACTGGATGACCGGGCAGCTCACCGAGTGGCAGGTCCCGGAGTCGATCGTCGGAGCGGCGGTGCTCTGCACCAGCGAGCTGACCACGAACGCCCTGCTGCACGCCGGCACCGCGGCCCGCGTGGAGATCGACCTCAGCGCGGAGCGGCTGCTGGTGTCGGTGGCCGACTCGGGCACCCGGGGCACCGTCACCCGCGCGCGGACCGACACGTTGAGCAGCCGGGGTCGGGGGCTCGGGCTGATCGAGGAGTTGAGCGACGCGTGGGGCACGGATCCCACCGTCCGTGGCTCGACCGTCTGGTTCGAGATTCTCATCCCCGGTCGCTGACCGCCAGGGTCGGGCCGGCTCCCGGCGGGTAGGAGGAGGTCCATGCCGCACGACAACGCCTCCGGGGTCCTGTTCGACGTGGACGGCACCCTGGTCGACACGACGTACCTGCACACCGTGAGCTGGTGGGAGGCGCTGCGTCAGGCCGACCGGCCGGTGCCGATGGCGACCATTCACCGCGCGATCGGCATGGGCTCCGACAAGCTGCTGGACCACCTGCTCGGGCCGGAGCGCGACCGCAGCGCCGACGGGACGCTGCGCGACGCCCACGACACCCTCTACGGCGAGTACTGGGAGCGGCTGCAACCGTTCCACCGCGCCGCCGACCTGCTGCGCGCCTGCGCGGACCGCGGGCTGCGGGTGGTGCTGGCGACCTCGGCCGCCGAACATGAGGTCGCGGCCCTGCGCCGTGCACTGGCCGCGGACGACGTCATCGACACCGTCACGTCGGCGGCGGACGCCCGGGAGAGCAAACCGGCCCCGGACATCCTGGTCGCCGCGCTCGAGCAGTCCGGTCTCGACGCGGCCCGTACGGTCTTCGTCGGCGACTCGGTGTGGGACGTGGTCGCCGCCGGGAAGCTCGGGATCCCCTGCGTCGGCCTCACCTGCGGCGGCACCAGCCGGGGCGAGCTGGCCGGCGCGGGCGCGGTGGCGATCTACGACGACCCGGCCGCGCTGCTGGGCGCGCTGGCCGACTCGCCCCTCGCGGTACCGCGCTGACCGCCGGCTGAACCCGACTCGGCGGCACAGGCATAGCGAAGCGACCTCCGGGGCACTGTTCGCCCGCCGCCCGTACGCCACGGGCGCGCCCGAGAGGTGGTGCGGTGGAGCCGTTCGATGTCGCGTTCGCGGTGGTGGGTCTGGGTGCGCTGCTGGCGGGGATCCTGCCGCGCGTGCTCGAACGCCGCCCGCTGTCCATGCCGATCGCGTTCCTCGGCCTGGGCATGCTGGTCTTCCTCCTTCCGATCGGTCTGCCCGATCCCGATCCACTCCGCTACAAGGACGCGGCCACCCATCTCACCGAGGTCGGCGTCATCGTGGCCCTGATGGGGGCCGGGCTGAAGATCGACCGGCCGCTGAACTGGCACCGCTGGTCGTCCACCTGGCGGCTGCTGGCGATCGCCATGCCGGTCTGCATCGGGGCCGTGGCGCTGCTCGGCTGGTGGTGGGCCGGTCTCGTGCCGGCCGCCGCGCTGCTGCTCGGCGCGGCGCTCGCCCCCACCGACCCGGTACTCGCCTCCGACGTGCAGGTGGGCGAGCCGACCGACGTCGAGGACGGCGAGGACGAGGTACGGTTCGCCCTCACCTCCGAGGCGGGGCTGAACGACGGGCTCGCCTTCCCGTTCGTGTACGCCGCGATCGCCATCGCCGCCACCGGCCTCGCCCCCGGGGACTGGATCGCCCGCTGGTTGACCGTCGACCTGCTGTGGAAGACCGTCGCCGGGGTCGCTGGCGGCTGGCTGGTCGGGTGGCTGCTCGGCAAGCTGTTCTTCCGCGCCCCGAGCGAGCTGCGGCTGGCCCGGCACGCCGAGGGCTTCCTCGCGCTGGCGGCCACGTTCCTCGCGTACGGGCTCGTGGAGCTGGTCAGCGGGTACGGCTTCCTCGCGGTCTTCGTGGCCGCCCGCGCGATCCGCGCCGTCGAGCGCACCCACGAGTTCCACTCGGTGCTGCACGACTTCGCCGAGCAGGTGGAACGGCTGCTGACGGTCATGCTGCTGCTGCTCTTCGGCGGGGCGGTGATCGGTGGGCTGCTCGGTCCACTCACCTGGCCGGCCGCCGCGGTGGGTCTGGCGCTGGTGTTCGTGGTGCGTCCGCTGGCCGGGTGGCTGTCGCTGCGCGGGGCGCCGGGCCGCCCGGCCGAGCACTGGGTGATCGCCCTGTTCGGAATCCGGGGCGTCGGCTCGTTCTACTACCTGGCGTACGCCACGACGAAGGCGGACTTCCCGCGCGCCGACCTGCTGTGGGCCACGGTCGGCCTGGTCGTGCTGGTCTCCGTCGTGGTGCACGGGATCGCCGCCACGCCGGTGATGCAGCTGCTCGACCGGGCCGGCAACCGCACCCCCACCACGCGGACCTCCTCACCGACATCCCTGACCCCCGAACCCGCCTCCCCCTGACCGGCCCACCCGCCGGCCTGCGTCAGGACAGGTGGGTCACCAGGGCCCGGCCCAGGTCGTGGCCGGAGCGCCAGGCGGTCTGGACCCGCGGCGTGCCGAAGGCGTCGCCGGCCAGGCCGATCCCGTCGGCGTCGAGGTGGTACGTGCCCGTTCCCGCCATTGTCGGTTTCGCGTACGTCCAGCGGTGCACGTGCACGTCCGCCGCCGGCTCCGGCAGCGCGAGCAGGTCGCGGACGGCCTCCTCGACCGCCGGTCCGGCGGCGGTCGGCTGGAGCAGGTGGCCCGCGGCGAAGGCCGGTGTGGTGTGCGCGACGAGGACCGGCGCGCCGTCGCCCCGGCGGTCGCCGTCGTCGCACACGAGTGCCAGCACCGGGTGGTCGTTGACGAAGGCACCCCCGAACCCGGCCCACCGCCGTTCGGGGAAGCGCAGTACCACGGCCAACGCCGGGGACCACCCCTGCGCCCGTACCGCCCGGGTCGCCTCGCCGAGCGCCGGGTCCAGCAGGAGCGCCGCCTGCGGGCCGGGCATGGCCAGCACCGCCGCCGCACAGGGCCGGCCGTCGACCACCGGGCCGGGCTCGACGCCGAGCACCAGCCGGTCGACGGTCACCGGCAGGTCCCGGGCGAGGTGCTCCACCAGCGAGCGCAGGCCCCGCGGTGCCGCCCAGCGCATCGGTCCGGGCACCTGCCGCCGGCCCTGCGCGTCGTACGCCAGGAAGGTGTCGGTCCACTCGCGTACCAGGCCCGCCGCCCGCCACTCCGCCACGACCTCGGCGAAGCCCGGGTCGCTCACCGTGAGGTACGCGGCGCCGAGGTCCGCCGGGCGACCGTCGAAGCGCTTGCTGGCCATCCGCCCTCCGGCCACCCGCCCGCGTTCGCGGACCTGCACCGGTATCCCGGCCCGGGCCAGTTCGCGGGCGCACGCCACTCCGGCGATGCCCGCCCCGACCACCACCACGCCCGTCCGGTCCGCGTCCACCGCGTGAGCGTATGCGGGTGGAGTGTCCCCGGTCGGGTTCCCGGCATGGACTCGCCGATCCCGGGGTACTGGCACATCTGTTCGAAAGGAAGGTGAGCGGCGATGACGGACCGCAGCAGTGAACGGCCGGATCCACGGGGCGCGATCAAGGACCAGGAGGAGTGGGTGACCGGCGAGGAGCCACCGACGGCGGCGCAGGAGTCGTACCTGGCGACACTGGCCCGCGAGGCCGGCGAGGACGTGCCGGAGGGCCTCACCAAGGCGGAGGCCTCGAAGCGGATCGACGAACTCCAGGCGGAGACCGGCCGCGGCCAGTGAGACGGCCGGCGGGCGGCAGGCCGGCGAGCGGCGGGCCGGCGAAGCAGGCCGGCGACGCCGGTCGGGCGCCTCCGCCCGGCCCGGCGGCCTCAGCGTCTCGGCGGCAGGCGGTGCAGTTCGACGTCGGCGAGCCGCCCGTCCGCGACCCGGGCGGTCAGGTAGGTGGCGTACGGCTGGGAGCGCCGGTCGGTCGGCGAGCCGGGGTTGAGCAGCCGCAGCCCGTTCGGGGCGACGGTGTCCCACGGGATGTGGGAGTGCCCGAAGACCAGCAGGTCGGCGTCGGGGAAGCGGGCCTGGCAGCGCTCCTCGCGCCGTACCTTCTGACCGGTCTCGTGCACGATCGCCACGCGCAGCCCGGCCAGCTCGACCCGGGCGACCTCCGGCAGCCGGGCGCGTAGCGCGGGGCCGTCGTTGTTCCCGTACACGCCGACGAGGCGGCGGGCCCGGGCGGCCATCGCGTCGAGGAGTCCCTCGTCGACCCAGTCCCCCGCGTGCAGCACGACGTCCGCGGCGTCGATCGCGGCCCACAGGGGCGCGGGCAGGTCACGCGCCCGTTTCGGTACGTGGGTGTCGGCGGTGAGGACGAGGCGCATGCCGCCATTCTGCGCCGCCCGTCCCGTGCCGACCGGCGTTAAGAGGGGGCCCTGCTACAACGCCAGACGTTAAGAAGGGGCCCTTCCTTTCGCGCGGGCTCTTCACATGGCGGCAATGAACCCGTAGTTTGACGGCCATACATGGGAGCGCTTCCACAGCTGACCGTCGATACAGGGAGAGACTTCATGCGAGCCAGATCGACGCTCGCGGCCGCCGCCGCGACCGCTCTCGCCGTCACCGGCGTCGTCGCCGTCGGGCTGCTCCGAGCCCCGGCGGCCGCCGCCGCCGACTCCGCCTTCTACGTGGACCCGGGCACCGCCGCCGCTGCGTGGGTGGCCGCCAACCCGAGCGACCCGCGGGCCGCCGTCATCCGGGACCGGATCGCGTCCGTGCCACAGGGCCGCTGGTTCACCCGCACCAACACCTCGACCGTGCGCGGCGAGGTGGACGCCTTTGTCGGGGCGGCCGCCGCAGCCGGAAAGATCCCGATCCTGGTGGTCTACAACATCCCGAACCGGGACTGCAGCGGAGCCAGTAGCGGCGGCGCGCCCGACCACGCGACCTACCGGCAGTGGATCGACCAGGTCGCCGCCGGACTGGGCGGACGGCCGGCCACGATCGTCCTCGAGCCGGACGTACTGCCGATCATGACCAGCTGCCAGAACGCCAGCCAGCAGGCCGAGACGAAGGCCTCCATGGCGTACGCGGGCAAGAAGCTCAAGGCCGGCTCCTCGGCCGCCAGGGTCTACTTCGACGCCGGGCACTCGGCCTGGCTCTCCCCCGGCGAGGCGGCGTCCCGGCTCGTCGGCGCGGACATCGCCAACAGCGCCGACGGCATCTCGCTGAACGTCTCCAACTACCGTCACACGGCGGACGAGGTCGCGTACGCCAAGGCGATCATCGCGGCCACCGGGGTGTCCCGGCTCAAGGCGGTCATCGACACCAGCCGCAACGGCAACGGGCCGGCCGGCTCGGAGTGGTGCGACCCGGCCGGCCGGGCGATCGGCACGCCCAGCACGACGAACACCGGTGACTCCGCGATCGACGCGTTCCTCTGGGTGAAGCTGCCCGGCGAGGCCGACGGCTGCATCGCCGCAGCCGGCCAATTCGTGCCGCAGCGGGCGTACGACTTGGCGATCGCGGCCGGGCCCGTGCCGACCACCGGCGCGCCGACCACCGCACCACCGACGACCGCACCGCCCACCACCGCGCCGCCGACCACGCCCCCGCCGACCACCGCACCGCCCACCACTCCCCCGCCCGCCGGCGGCTGCGCGGTGACGTTCACGCCGAACTCGTGGCCGGGCGGCTTCACGGCCGAGCTGCGGGTGACCAACCGCGGCAGCGCCCTCAACGGCTGGACGCTCACCTTCGCCCCCGGCGCCGGCGTCCGGTTGACCAACGGCTGGAACGGCGACTGGAGCCAGTCCGGCGACCGGATCACCGTCCGCAACGCCGCCTGGAACGCCAGCCTGCCGACCGGCGGCACCGTCTCGCTCGGCTTCCAGGGCACCTACACCGGTGCCACCCTGCCCACCCCCACCTCCTTCACCCTCAACGGCACCCCCTGCTGAACCGAAAGGAAGGGCCCCTTCTTAACGCCTGGCGTAGAGGAGGGGCCCCTTCTTAACAACCGCTCCGCCCGCGTTACGCGCACCGGTCGACGGGGAACGTGTGTCGTTGACGAAGGAGGAGACCCACATGACCACACCGTCGAGTCCCACCTCCGCCTGGCGTCCGGGGATGCCGGGCGGCGACACCTTCCCGTCCGGTCCCGCCGGCCACCCGTCGCCCCCGAGCGGTGACGGGAACGGGCCGGGGATGGGTCCGCCGACCGTGACGATCGGGTCGTACCCGGACTACCCGTCCGCGCAGCGGGTGGTCGACCACCTGGCGGACAACCGGTTCCCGGTGGAGCACACGGCGATCGTCGGGACCAACCTCACCCTGGTCGAGACCGTTCTCGGGCGGATGACCACGGGGCGGGCGGCGCTGGTCGGGGCCGGGTCGGGTGCCTGGTTCGGTCTGTTCATCGGGTTGCTCTTCGGCATCTTCACGGCGGGCAACTGGTTCGCCGTGGTCCTCGCCGGTCTGGTGATCGGTGCGATCTGGGGTGCGGTGTTCGGCGCGGTCGCCCACGCGATGACCGGCGGCCGGCGCGACTTCACGTCGGCCAGTTCCCTGCGGGCCGGCCAGTACGCCGTCATCGTGGACCAGCAGTACGCCGAGCAGGCCCGGCAGCTCCTGGGCCGGATGCACCCGCAGGCGCCACAGCATCAGCAGGCGCCCGAGCACCAGCAGAGCTGACCGCACAGCTCACACGCGATCGCACCCCGGCGCCGTCGGCGCCGGGGTGCGATCGCGTGTGCGCGACGGGATTGATGGCGAGACGGGAACCGTTCAAACTTGCAGCGACTGACCAGCACGGGCCGGAGACAGCCTTAGAAGCTCTAGTCAAAATTTGAAATAGTGCTACTCTCGGGATCGTGACCGAGAGTCTGGAGCCGCACCGCCGCACCGCCTGGCGGGCGTACATCGAGGCGAGCCAACGGCTGTTCACTCAACTGGAGGACGACCTGCGCGCGGCGAGCGACCTGAGCTTCGCCGACTACCACGTGCTGGTGCTGCTCTCGGAGGCCCCGGGTCAGCGGCTGCGGATGGGCGAGCTGGCCAGCCGCCTGGTCTTCTCCCCCAGCCGGTTGACGTACCAGATCTCCTCCATGCAGCGACGCGGCCTCGTCGCCAAGCAGGCCTGCCCGGAGGACCGGCGGGGCAGCGAGGCGGTGCTCACCGCCGCCGGGCTGCTGACCCTGCGGGAGGCCGCGCCGCACCACCTGGCGTCGGTCCGCACCCACCTGATGGACGACCTCGACGACGACGAGGTCGCCGCCCTCACCCGGATCTTCGACCGGCTCGGCCGCCGGCTGCGCGCCGAGCGGTCGCCCCACCCCAGCGAGAGCTAAGGAGCCCGCCATGCCCGCGGTCACCGTCGACAACGTGCTCGTCCTGCCCCGCCTGCCGCGGCTGGACGATTCCACCACCATCCGGCCGGTCCGCCGGCTGACCACCGCGCCGAGCGGGTACGAGGGCGAGGGCTTCCCGGTGCGCCGGGCGTTCGCCGGGGTGCCGCTCAGCGAGCTGGACCCGTTCATCCACCTGGACCAGATGGGCGAGGTGGACTACGCGCCGGGCGAGCCGAAGGGCACGCCGTGGCATCCGCACCGGGGCTTCGAGACCGTCACGTACATCATCGACGGCGTCTTCGACCACCAGGACACGCACGGCGGGGGCGGCACCATCACCGACGGGGACACCCAGTGGATGACCGCCGGCAGCGGCCTGCTGCACATCGAGGCGCCGCCGGAGCACCTGGTCGTGAGCGGCGGCCTGTTCCACGGCACGCAGCTCTGGGTCAACCTGCCCCGGGTCGCCAAGATGATCCCGCCGAAGTACCAGGACATCCGCGGTCGGCAGTCGGCGCTGCTCACCACGCCGGACGGCGGGGCGCTGATCCGGGTGATCGCGGGCGAGATCGCCGGCCACCGCGGGCCGGGCTCGACCCACACGCCGATCACGGTCACCCACGTCACCGTCGAGCCGGGTGCGCAGGTGGACCTGCCCTGGCGGCCCGACTTCAACGCCCTGGTGTACGTGCTGGGCGGGCGCGGGACGATCGGCGCCGAACGCCGGCCCTTCCACACCGGCCAGTTGGCCGTGCACGGGGCAGGTGACGCCCTGCGGTTCGCCGCGGACGCGTCTCAGGACAGCCGCACTCCCGCGCTGGACCTGTACATCATGGGCGGCCAGCCGATCCGCGAGCCGGTGGCGCACTACGGCCCGTTCGTCATGAACACCCGCGACGAGCTGATCCAGGCGTTCGAGGACTTCCAGGCCGGCCGGCTCGGCGTGATCCCCGCCGAGCGGGTCCCGCACACCGACGGCCAGGGCCCACGCCCCTGACCCGCCACCCGACGGCGGGCGCCCCGCCCGGGGTGCCCGCCGTCGACGTCCGTACGTCAGGACACGGCGAATATGCCGGCGACTCCCAGGATCACCATCACCAACACGGCCACCAGCGCCCCCCGCTCGCCCTCGACCGCCTGCTCGCGGTAGTCGGTCACGGAGTTCGTCGTCTCGCCGGGCATGGTGTGGCCTCCTCGGTTTTCGCGTCAGAATCGGTTGGGTATGCCGTGGGACGGCCGCCGGTGACACCGGCGGGCCGGGGACCTCGGCGGGGGTTCCCGTCGTTCGACTCGGAAGGGTGGGAAACGTGACACCCCAGGAGTGGTTCCTCTCCGCCGGCGAACGCGCCAACCCGAGGTCTGAGTTACCCGTTTGGACCAGCGGAAACCTTGCCGAGCCGGTTATTCACGGCACCGCGTACTTCGACCGGCTGGTGCGCGAGGTGGAGGGTCTGGAGGCGGGTGACCACCTCTTCTTCACCGACTGGCGGGGCGACCCGGACCAGCGGCTGCGGCCGGACGGGCCGACGGTGGCCCAGCTGTTCGCGCGAGCCGCGCAGCGCGGCGTGGTGGTCAAGGGGCTGATCTGGCGCTCGCACCTCGACGTGCTCGCGTACAGCGAGCAGGAGAACCGGAACCTCAGCGAGACCGTCAACGCCGCCGGTGGGGAGGTGCTGCTGGACCAGCGGGTCCGCCGCGGCGGCTCGCACCACCAGAAGCTGGTGGTGCTGCGGCACCCGCGCGCCCCGGAGCGCGACATCGCCTTCGCCGGTGGCATCGACCTGTGCCACGGCCGGCGCGACGACGCCGAACACCGGGGTGACCCGCAGGCGATCCGGATGTCGGCCCGGTACGGTGACCACCCACCCTGGCACGACGTGCAACTGGCCGTCCGCGGGCCGGTGGTGGGCGCGCTCGACACCAGCTTCCGGGAGCGCTGGAACGACCCGATGCCGCTGGACTCGGAGAACCCCCTGGCGTACCTGCGGGACCGGCTGCGCGGCGCGGACCTGCGCCCGGACCCGCTGCCGGAACAACCCCCGGACCCGCCGCCGTGCGGGCCGCACCACGTCCAGGTGCTGCGCACCTACCCGGCGGTACGACCGCGCTACCCGTTCGCCCCGGACGGCGAACGCACGGTGGCCCGCGGCTACACCAAGGCGGTCCGCCGGGCCCGCCGACTCATCTACCTGGAGGACCAGTACCTCTGGTCGACCGAGGTGGCCGACCTGTTCGCGCAGGCGCTGCGGGAGCAGCCGGAGCTGCACCTGATCGCCGTGGTCCCCCGGCACCCCGACGTCGACGGCCGGCTGGCGCTGCCGCCGAACACGGTCGGCCGGGAGCAGGCCCTGGCGCTGTGCGCGCAGGCCGCGCCGGACCGGGTGCACGTCTTCGACCTGGAGAACCACGCGGGCACCCCGATCTACGTGCACGCCAAGGTCTGCGTCGTCGACGACGTGTGGGCGAGCGTCGGCAGCGACAACTTCAACCGCCGCTCCTGGACGCACGACAGTGAGCTGTCCTGCGCGGTACTCGACGAGACCCGCGACGAGCGGGCACCGGCCGACCCGGCGGGCACCGGCGACGGCGCCCGCCTCTTCGCCCGGGAGCTACGCCTGCGACTGCTGCGGGAGCACCTCGACCGGGACCCGGCGGACGGCGACGAGGGCGACCTGCTGGACCCGGCGGACGCGGTCGCGACGGTCACGGCCGCCGCCGAGGAGCTGCAACGGTGGTACGACGGCGGTTGCGCCGGCGCCCGCCCACCGGGTCGGCTGCGACCGCACCGGCCGCGGCGGCTGCCCTGGTACACCCGGGCGTGGGCGCTACCGGTGTACCGGCTGGTCTACGACCCCGACGGCAGGCCGCTCGCGGCCCGGCGCGCCGGGACCTGGTAGGCCGCGCCCACCCCGACCGGCTCCGGCTCGGTGACGTGCTCGCTCAACCCACCGGGGTACGCGAACGACGCGCGGGGGGCGTAGAAGCCGAAGCCGATGGTGAGCGGGTTCTCCGGCCGGAGCGCGTAGATCGGGTGGGCCGGGTCCAGGAACTCCACCGACTCGATCACGAACGGGGTGACCGGCTCGGCGACGTACGGGTAGACGGAGTTGAGCAACCGCCCGTCGCGGGAGGTGAAGTAGCGGTGGTGGCCGCTGCTCACCATCCGGCCCGGCTCGCCGATCTGGCAGCGGGCCCGGATCACGGGCACGCCGTCGATCTCCGTCTCGGCCACGACGAGGCCGTCCTCGTGGCGGATGACGGTCCGGCCGCGGAGTGCCGGTGCGCCCCGGGCGAGAGCGTACTGCCGGACCTGGTCGCTGCACGTGACGTAGTGCGTCCACCAGCCGCCCGGGCTCTCCCCGCCCGGGGCGTCGACCCCGACGAGCGAGACGCCGACATAGGCCAGGGTGTACGCCCCGAAGCCGGAGGTCTGGCTGGCGTCGTCGACGACGTACTGGTTCATGAAGACCTGCCGGTCGGGGCGGGGCCGGAGCGCGGCGGGTACCAGCGCCGCCACCGCGTCCGGGTCCGCCGGCAGCCAGCTGAAGTAGAGCGTGCGGCTGTTGACCACAAGCTGCGGGACGGACGGGTCCAGCACGATGCCTCCGAACGACAGATGTCATCCGCGACGCTACGACTGGTCCCGTGAGCAGGACAACGACGGAAAGTAGACAGCCGGAGCCTGTCGCGTGACCTGAGGCTGTCCGCTCGTCGCCACGCGCGGACCGTCCGGTTGGCCTGTCCGGACGTCGGGACCAGAGGCCGTCGGACGAAGAAGCGGATGATCGGGCTCACTTCCTGAGGGCGGTACGTCCGCTTTTATACGTTTCATCTTCGTAAATCACTTAAGTACATCAGCCGTTCGGCTAGATTTTGGCGAGACGATCGGGCTAAGGTGACTTCCGAACGGACACCTGAAGCTAAACCAAAGCGTCACGTCTTTTTGTCAGCGGACGAGGTGCAGGGAGGACCACCATGACCGCGCCAACGATCAGCGACCACGCGACGACGGCCGTGCCGAGCACCACCGAGAAGCTCGACCCGCGGGCGCTCACCGACAGCGCCGCCGACCTGCTCAACGCGATGGCCGCACTGCCGGCCAACCACCCGTCCCGCGCCGCTCTGCGCGACCGGGCGATCGAGGCCTGGCTGCCGCTCGCCAACCACCTCGCGCACCGCTACAGCGGGCGCGGCGAGCCCACCGACGACCTGGCCCAGACCGCCGCGGTCGGGCTCATCAAGGCGATCGACAAGTTCGACCCGTCCCGCGGCGTCGACTTCGCGGGCTACGCGATCCCCACCATCATCGGCGAGCTGAAGCGGCACTTCCGGGACCGCACCTGGGACATCCGGGTTCCCCGCCGCCTCCAGGAGCTGCGGCTGGCCATCTCCGACGCGAACAGCACCCTGCTCCAGACGCTCGGCCGCTCGCCGACGGTCGCCGACATCGCCGCCCACCTCAAGCTCACCGAGGAAGAGGTGCTGGAGGGCCTGGAGGGCGCCCGCGCGTACAACGCCGTGTCCCTGTCCACCCCGACCGGCGACGGTGACCGCGCCACCGAGCTGGGCGACCTGCTCGGCGGCGAGGACGGCGAGTTCGAGCTGGCGGAGCTGCGGGTCGCGCTCGGCCCGGCGCTCGCCACCCTCGACGAGCGCGAGCAGAAGATTCTCACCCTGCGTTTCTACGGCAACCTGACGCAGTCGCAGATCGCCGAGCAGATCGGCGTCTCACAGATGCACGTGTCCCGGCTGCTGGCCCGGGCGCTGACCAAGCTGCGCGGGCAGCTGGACGGCACGTACTGAGTCGGCGGCACGACGGTGGCCGGGTCGGCGGGCCCGGCCACCGTCGTGCCGGCGGTGCTGCGCCGGAGGTGCTGCGCCGGCGGTGTTAACAAGGGGCCCTTCTACAACGCCAGGCGTTAACAAGGGGCCCTTCCTTTCAGCTTTGCGGGTCGCGCCACATGGGCCAGAACGGGGTGCCGTCCGGCAGCCGGAACGGCTCGCGGACCTGGTAGCCGTGCTTCGTGTACAGCTCGACGCCGATCTTGCTGGCCGCCTCCAGGTAGCCGGGCACCCCGTTGGCGTCCAGCCACGCGTGGTGGTGCCGCAGCAGGGCGCTGCCCAGCCCCTGGCCCTGCCGGTCCGGCCGGACGGCGAGCAGGGCCAGGTGGTGGTGGTCGGGGTGCGGGTGGTTCGCGGCGAACAACTCGTCGAGGTGGGCGAACCGCTCGGTGTACTCCCCGCACGCCGCGGCGAGCCGGGCGTCGTAGTCCTCCGGCGGCGGCGACGGATCACCCACCGAGGGGAACCACACGGCGACCCCGGCCCGGTCGGCGGTGCCGAACACCAGACCGTGCCGCATGGCGTGGTCGACCAGGATCTCGAACTGCTCGGCGAGCACCTTCTCCCGCCGGCTCTCGTCGGGCACCAGCCAGCGCGGCGCGTCGAGCACCAGGAACGACTCGGCGATCCGCTCGGCGACCAACCGCGTCTCCGCCGGGCCCAGGCGCTCGACCGGGACGTCGCTCACCGCCGGACCTCCGCACGCTCCGGCGCCGTCTCCGCCAGGACCGAGACGGCCGAACTCTCGGCGCCGAGGCCGATCCGCGCGTACGTGTCGGGCCGGTTCGAGCGCAGCACCAGCGCCCAGACCGCGCCGAGCAGCGCGGCGACCGGGTACGCGACCGGCACCGCCCAGCGCAGCGTGTGGTCCGGCGCGACGCCGAGCAGGTCGGCGAAGTTGATCACAGCGAGGATGACCACACCGGCCAGCGCCACCGCGGCGATGCCCGGCGCGACCACCCGCCGCCACGCCGTCTCCTCCGCACCGCTGCGTGCGAAGTAGACGATGACCGCGACCGAGGTGGTGGCGATCAGCAGCAGCACCCCGAAGCCGCCGCTGGTGCCGCACCAGTAGAAGAGCTGCACGACGGGGTCCCACCCGTTGACCGCGTACAGCAGGATCACCACCAGGCCGAGCGCGCTCTGCGCGAGCGACGCCGCCCGGGGCGCGCCGGTGCGCGGCGAGGTCCGCCCGAAGACCGCCGGCAGCACCCGCTCGCGGCCGAGGGCGAACGCGTACCGGGCGGTGGTGTTGTGGAACGAGATCATCGCGGCGACCACCGACGTCAGGAACAGCGCCTGGCCGATCGTGACGACGGTGTCGCCGAGGTGCTCGCCGGCCAGGTTGAAGATCAGCGCGACGCTCTGCTCGCCGGCCTGCTCGGCGATCCGGTCCGGACCGACCGCGACCGTCATGCTCCACGACGAGAGCGCGTAGACGGCGGCGATGATCGCGATGGACAGGTAGGTGGCCATCGGCACCGTCCGGCGTGGATCCTTGCTCTCCTCGCTGAACACCACGGCCGACTCGAACCCGACGAAGCCGAGGATCGCCAGCACCAGGACGGCGCCGACGCCCGGGACGAAGAGGTTGTCCGGGGCGAACGCGGCGAAGCTGACCTCCCCGCCGGCCGGGTTGCCGAGCTGGCCGAGGTCGAACACGAGGATCACCGCGATCTCGGCGATCAGCAGCGCCGCGAGGACCAGGCCGTTGATGTCGACCCGGAGGACGCCGAGCACGGCGACGACGGCCCAGGCGGCGAGCGCGACAAGCCACCACTCCGCGGTGACGCCGAACAGGCGGTCCAGGACGGGTTCGGCGGCGGCGCCGATGGCGCCGTACAACCCGACCTGGAGGGCGTTGTACGCGATCAGCGCCACCCACGCCGCGCCGACGCCGGCCGGCCGGCCCAGTCCGCGGGACACGTACGAGTAGAAGGCGCCGGCGTTCGCGAGCCGGCGGGCCATCGCCACGTAGCCGACGGAGAAGAGGGCGAGCAGCGCGGCCACGGCCAGGAAGGCGAGCGGGATGCCGAGGACGCCCACGACGCCGTAGCCGGTGGTCACCACGCCCGCCACCACGGTCAGCGGCGCGGCGGCGGACAGGACGAAGAAGATCACCGACGGTACGCCGAGCCGGCCACGGGCCAGCGACTCGGAGACGTTGCTGGGTCGTTCGATCGTTGCTGACGAGGACATGTGCGGCTCCGGTTGGAGGGGAGGGGATGAGGGGGTTCCGGATCACGGGACGCCACGCAGCACCGCGGCGCCGACGGCGGCCTCGGTGTGCGCGACCAGTTCCTTCAACGGTGGTGGCAGGGCGGCCACCAGCCCGGTGAGGCGGTGGTGGGCCCGGGGCTCGGCCGACCACAGCACCTCCCGGCTGAGGCCCGCCGCGGTGAGCAGACCGAGCACCACCGCGTCGGCGAGGGTGGGTGGGGGTTCCGACCGCTCCAGCAGCACCCGCAGCCGGGTGGCGGGCCAGGCCGCCGTGTTGGGGTCGATCGGGACGTAGGTGACCGTGCTGCGCAGCAGCCGGCGGCTCTCCTGGCGGCGCAGCACGCCTGCCCGGGCCAGCCGCTCCCCCACCGAGGTGGTGGCGTTCTGGGCCAGGAAGCTGAGCCAGGTGCGCACCGACCGGTGCTGCGACTCGCCCACCAACTGGTCGAGCACGGTGTGGGCGAGCGCGTCGGCGGGTGGGCGGCGGTTGACGACGGAGACGACCCCGGCGGACACCGTGACGTGCCCGTACAGCACGAGCTCGGCCAGCAGGCCACCGGCGAGCCCGAGGCCGGTGGCGGCCGGGTGCAGCTTCGCCTTGCCCCGGATGTCATTGTGGGCGATCAGGAAGAACTCGTCGGCGATCAGCAACCGTTCCTCCCCGTTCGCATCGTCCACAGTGATCGCAACCGGCCAAGGATGCACCGAGCCGAACTGCAATGCAACTCCCGGTTCTGCCGGTTGCAGTCCGTATCTGCGCGACCTGCGGATCTTGTCGTGACAGACTCGGAGGGTGACCGCGAGCCCGACCGTCCGCCGCCGCCGCATCGCCCGCGAACTCCGCCAGCTACGTGAGCGGGCGGGCATGACCCTCGATGTCGCCGCGCGCCAGCTGGACATGTCCAAGAGCAACCTGTCCCGGATCGAGAACGCCCAGATCGGCATCAAGCCGCGGGACGTCCGCGCCGCCCTGGCCCTGTACCAGGTGACCGGCGCGGACGCCGAGGCGCTCATCGAGATCGCCCGTGGCGCCCAGCAGCGCGGCTGGTGGCAGAACTACAGCGACGTGCTGCCGGAATGGTTCGAGTTCTACGTCGGACTGGAGGCGGAGGCGGCGACGCTGCGGACCTACGAGGCGGAGGCCGTGCCCGGCCTCCTGCAGACCGAGGCGTACGCGCGGGAGGTCTTCCGGCGAACGGCCGGCGAGGAGGGCATCGAGCGCAAGGTCGCCGCGCGGCTGCGCCGGCAGGAGGTGCTGCACCGCGACGACCCGGTGGAGCTGTCGGTCGTGCTCAACGAGTCGGTGCTGCACCGGCCGGTCGGCGGGCGCGCCGTGATGGCGGACCAGCTCGCCCACATCGCGAAGGTCGCTCAGTTACCGAATGTCACCGTGCAGGTACTGCCGTTCTCGGCCGGCGGGCACCCTGCGATGGGTGCCCCCTACGTCATCCTCACCTTCGCCGACGCCGCCGACGCCGCCGTGGTCTACCTGGAAAATCTCACGACAGGCCTGGCACTGGAGGAGGCCGGGCACGTGGCCGGGTATAGCCTTGTGCACGAGGAGCTGCGCCGTCTGGCGCTCGGTCCAGAGGCGTCCCACGCACGCTTCACGGAGGCTTCTCGTAACTTTGCGTGACCGCTAATGCGGCGCGCCGGCACAGACGAGAGGTACGTGATGACGGCACCCGACCCGACGGAGTGGCGCACCAGCAGCCGCAGCGTGGGCAACGGCAACTGCGTCGAGGTGGCCACGGTGGAGGGTCGGGTCGCGGTCCGGGACAGCAAGGACCGGCGTGGTCCGGTGCTGGCGTTCGCGCCGCCGGCCTGGCGGTCGTTCGTCTCCGGCATCGACGGGGTACGCGCCGACTGACCGGCCGTCCGGCGGCGGTGCGACACTCCAGCCGTGCTCTCCGACGTAACCCTGGACCTGCCGGTCCGGCCGGCGCTGCCGGCGGTGCTGGCGGCGTTGCGGGCCACCGGCACCGGGGTGCTGGTGGCGCCGCCCGGCACCGGCAAGACCACGCTCGTCCCGCTCGCCGTCGCCGACGCGGTGGACGGCCGGGTCCTGGTGGCGCAGCCGCGCCGGGTGGCGGCCCGGGCCGCCGCCCGCCGGATGGCCGCCCTGCTCGGCGAGCGGGTCGGTGAGCAGGTCGGGTACGCGGTACGCGGCGACCGCCGGTCCGGGCCGCGGACCCGGGTGGAGGTGGTGACCACCGGGCTGCTGGTCCGTCGGCTGCACCGCGACCCGGAGCTGGCCGGCACCGCCGCCGTCCTGCTCGACGAGATCCACGAGCGGCACCTCGACGCGGACCTGGCGCTCGCCTTCACCGTGGAGGCCCGCGCCGCGCTCCGCCCCGACCTGTGGCTGCTGGGCATGTCGGCGACCCCGGACACCGCGCGGATCGCCGCGCTGCTCGGCGGCGGCGAGCCCGCGCCGGTCGTGCGGGCGTCCTCGGCGCTGCACCCGGTGACGCGGGTCTGGGCACCCCCGCCCCGGCCGGTGGCCCCGCCCGGCGGCGGGCGGGTCGACCCGGTGCTGCTCGATCACGTCGCGGCCACCGTCCGCCGGGCCCTGCGCGAGCGGAACGGCGACGTGCTGGTCTTCCTCCCCGGGGCCGGCGAGATCGCCGCCGTCGCCGGTCGGCTGGCCGACCTGCGCGCCGAGGTGGCGATCCGGTCACTGCACGGCCGGCAGCCGGCAGCCGAGCAGGACGCCGTGCTCCGGCGGTCCTCCGGCGCGCCGGACGACCCGGCGGGCACGGACCGGCGGCGGGTGGTGCTGGCGACCTCGGTGGCCGAGAGCAGCCTGACCGTGCCCGGGGTACGGGTGGTGGTCGATGCCGGACTGGCCCGGGTCGCCCGCACGGACCTGGCCCGAGGGCTCGGCGCGCTGGTCACCGTCGCGGTGTCCCGGGCCGCCGCCACCCAGCGCGCCGGGCGGGCCGGCCGGGAGGGCCCGGGGCAGGTCTACCGCTGCTGGTCCCCGGCCACCCATGAGCGGCTGGCCGCGCAGCCGGAGCCGGAGATCGCCACCGCCGACCTGACCGGGTTCGCGCTGGACCTCGCGGCGTGGGGTGCGCCCGACGGTAGCGGTCTCGCGCTGCCCGACCCGCCGCCACCGGCCGCCCTCGCGGTGGCCCGGGAGACGCTCGCCACGCTGGGAGCGCTCGGCCCGGACGGACGGGTGACCGGGCGCGGGCGGGCCATCGCCGCCACCGGGGCCCACCCCCGGCTGGGCCGGGCCCTGCTCGACGGCGCCGCACGGGTCGGGCCGGACCGGGCCGCCGAGGTCGTCGCGCTGCTGGCCGAGGACGGCCTCACCGGTCCGGGCGACGACCTGTCCGCCGCCTGGCGCCGGCTCCGCGCGGGCGTCGACGCCACCGCCACGGCGCGGTGGCGGGCCGAGGTACGCCGGCTGCGCGCCGCCCTGCCCGACGCGGGCGCCCCGGCCGGGGAGCACCTGCCCGACGATCTCGCTGCCGGGCTGGTGGTGGGCCTGGCGTACCCGGAACGGCTGGCCCGGGTGCGGCGGCCGGGCGGCTCCACGTACCTGATGGCCGGCGGGACCGCCGCGGAGCTGGCGCCCGGGACGGCGCTGGCCGGGTCGGTGTGGCTGGCGGTGGCGGTGGCCGACCGCTCCCCCGGCGCGCCGTCCGCGCGGATCCGGCTGGCCACCCCGGTCGACGAGGCCACCGCCCGGGAGGCGGCCGGACCACTGCTCACCACGGCACGCGAGATCGCCTGGGCCGGGACGGACGTGGTCGCCCGCGAAGTGGTCCGGCTCGGCGCGCTGGAGCTCGTCGAGCGCCCGCTGACCGACCCGGACCCGGACGAGCTGGCGGCGGCCGTGCTGGACGGGCTGCGCCGCACCGGCCTGGACCTGCTGACCTGGAGCCCGGGGGCCCGGGCGCTGCGGGAACGGCTGGCGTTCTGCCGGGCCGCGCTCGGCGACGAGTGGCCCGACGTGGGCGACGAGGCGCTGCTCGACGCGGCGCCGGTCTGGCTCGCGCCGGAGCTGGCCGGCGCCCGGCGGCGGGCCGACCTGGCCCGGGTCGACGTGGCCGCCGCGCTGCGCCGGCTGTTGCCGTGGCCGCTCGCCGCCCGGCTCGACGAGCTGGCGCCGGAGCGGCTCACCGTGCCCAGCGGCTCCCGGATCCGGGTGGACTACGCCGACCCGGTCGCCCCGGTGCTGGCGGTCAAGTTGCAGGAGACGTTCGGCTGGCGCGAGGCGCCCCGGATCGCGGGCGGCCGGGTGCCGGTCCGGCTGCACCTGCTCTCCCCAGCCGGCCGGCCCGTCGCGGTGACCGGCGACCTGGCGTCGTTCTGGCGTTCCGGGTACCCACAGGTGCGGGCGGAGCTGCGCGGGCGCTACCCGCGCCACCCGTGGCCGGAGGACCCGACGACGGCCGAGCCGACCCGGCACGCCACCCCGCGCCGCCGCTGACTCACTCCTCCACGATGTCCGCGACGATGACGGTGACGTTGTCCGGGCCGCCGGCGTGCAGCGCCAGGTCGATCAGCTTGCGGGCGCAGGCGGCCCGGTCGGGGTAACCGGCGAGCACCTCGGCGAGGGTGTCCGCGCGGACGACGTTGGACAGGCCGTCGCTACACAGCAGCCAGCGGTCGCCGGCCCAGGGCACCATCGTCGAGTACGACGGCGAGACGTCGTCGCCCTGTAACGCCTGAGTGACGACGGCCCGCCGCGGGTGGCTGCTCGCCTGGTCGGGAGTGATGACGCCCTGGTCGACGAGCATCTGCACGAAGGTGTCGTCCCGGGTGATCTGCTTGAGCACGCCCTCCCGGAACAGGTACGCCCGGGAGTCGCCGACGTGGGCCAGGGCGAGGCAGCTGCCGGTGCGGGCGAAGAGCAGGGCGGTCAACGTGGTGCCCATGCCCTGCCGCTCCGGGTCCTCGCTGACCGCCTGCCGGATCCGGGTGCTGGTCACCTGGATGCCGCGCTGCAGCGCGGCGACCAGCGCGTCCTCCGGGGTCTCCACGTCGAGCGGGGCGATCGAGTCGATCGCGATGGCACTGGCCAGGTCGCCGGCGGCCATGCCGCCCATGCCGTCGGCGACGGCGACGAGCCAGGTGCCCGAGTACAGGGCGTCCTGGTTTCCGCTGCGGATGAGACCACGGTCGCTCGTGCCGAACGAACGCAGCTTCAGGGTCATGGGAGGCAGCCTGCCAGGCCGAGGGCGGTGTTGTCTCTAGTAGATCAGGATGGCCGGGCGTGGCGCGGCGAATCTCACGACCGGCGTACCGGCAGGATCATCCAGTCAGATCGATTGACAAGCAGGCCTGAGCACTGGAAACATCGATGCGATCCTGGGAGCGCTCCCAGGTCACCCCAGACAGGCGCTCCCAGGTCCCACCCCACCGCCCCCGTCCGTCCCGGAGGGATATCCCGTGACGCCATCCCGACGCCGCCTCGCGTTGCTCGCCGCGGCGGCCACCGTGGCGCTGACCGGCGCCGCCGCCGGCCCCGCCCACGCCGACCCACCACCCGACGCTCCCGAGCAGATCGACAACGGCGACTTCAGCGCCGGCGTGTCGCCCTGGTTCTCGTACGGCACCGGCCCGCTCGGCGTCACCGACGGCCGGCTCTGCACCACCGTCCCGGCCGGCCTGGCCAACCCGTGGGACGCCGGCATCGGGCAGGACGGCGTGCCGCTGGTCGCCGGCGCCGAGTACGCCCTCGCCTTCGACGTCTCCGCCACGCCCGGCACGGCCGTGCGGGCGGTTCTCCAGCTCGGCAGCGCCCCGTACACCGCGTACACCACGGTGGACGCGAACGCGACCGGCACCGCCGCCCGGGTCGAGCACACGTTCACCGCGCCGGCGGAGAACCCGAGCGCCCAGCTGATCTTCCAAGTGGGCGGCAGCGCCGAGGAGCAGACCGTCTGCCTGGACAACGTGTCGCTGCGCGGCGGCGACCCGCCCGAGCCGTACGTGCCGGACACCGGGCCCCGGGTCCGCGTCAACCAGGTCGGCTACCTGCCCGGCGGGCCGAAGAACGCCACCGTCGTGACCGAGGCCACCGATCCGCTGCCGTGGCAGCTGCGCGCCGCCGACGGCACGGTGGTCGCCAGCGGCGACACCGACCCGCGCGGGGTCGACGAGGCCTCCGGGCAGAACGTGCACACGATCGACTTCACCGCGTACCGGACGCCGGCCGCCGGGCTGACCCTGGTCGCCGACGGCGAGACCAGCCACCCGTTCGACGTCTCCGGCGCCCTGTACGACCGGCTCCGCGCCGACGCCGCGCAGTTCTTCTACGCCCAGCGCAGCGGTATCGAGATCGACGGGGACCTGCTCGGCGAGGAGTACGCCCGCCCCGCCGGACACGTCGGCGTCGCGCCGAACCAGGGCGACACCGAGGTCCCCTGCCAGCCGGGTGTCTGCGACTACACCCTGGACGTGCGCGGCGGCTGGTACGACGCCGGCGACCACGGCAAGTACGTGGTCAACGGCGGTATCGCCACGTACCAGCTGCTGAGCACGTTCGAGCGGACGAAGACCGCGGCCACCGCGTCCTTCGGCGCGGCACTCGGCGACGGCAGCCTGCCGGTGCCCGAGCGCGACAACGGGGTGCCGGACATCCTCGACGAGGCCCGCTGGGAGCTGGAGTTCCTGCTGCGGATGCAGGTCCCGGCCGGGCAGCCGCTCGCCGGGATGGCGCACCACAAGATCCACGACCGGCAGTGGACCGGCCTGCCCCTGCAACCCCACGACGACCCGCAGCCGCGCGAGCTGCACCCGCCGTCGACCGCGGCCACGCTCAACCTGGCGGCCGTCGCCGCCCAGTGCGCGCGCCTGTTCGCCCCGTACGACGGCGAGTTCGCCGAGCGGTGCGGCACCGCCGCGAAGACCGCCTACGCCGCGGCGAAGGCCAACCCCGACCGGTACGCGAGCCCGGCCGACAGCACCGGTGGCGGCGCGTACGACGACACGAACGTCACCGACGAGTTCTACTGGGCGGCAGCCGAGCTGTACCTGACCACCGGCGCGTCGACCTACCTGGCCGACCTCACCGCGTCGCCGCACCACACCGGGGACGTGTTCGACCCGCGCGGCTTCGGCTGGCAGAGCGTCGCGGCGCTGGGCCGGCTCGACCTGGCGACCGTGCCGAGCGGGCTGCCCGCCGCCGAGCGCGCGCGGATCCGCGCGTCGGTCACCGAGGCCGCCGACGCGTACCTCGCCGAGATCGAGCGGCAGGCGTACGGGCTGCCGATGCCCGGTGACGCCGGCAGCTACTTCTGGGGCGGCAACAGCAACGTCATCAACAACGCCGTCGTGCTGGCGACCGCGTTCGACCTGACCCGGGACCCGTCCTACCGGAACGGCGCGGTGCAGGCGATGGACTACATCCTCGGCCGCAACGCGCTGAACATCTCGTACGTGACCGGGTGGGGTGAGCACGCCGCCGAGAACCAGCACAGCCGCATCTTCGGCCACCAGCTCGACCCGAACCTGCCGAAGCCGCCGGCCGGATCCCTCGCGGGTGGGCCGAACGCCGCCCTCCAGGACCCGTTCGCCGCGCAACTGCTGGCCGGCTGCAAGCCGATGTTCTGCTACGTCGACGACATCAACTCGTACGCCACCAACGAGGTCGCGATCAACTGGAACTCGGCGCTTACCTGGATCGCGTCGTTCCTCGCCGACCAGGGCGAGGCCGGGGCGGTGCCACCGGCGACGTGCGCGGTCACGTACACGACGCACGGCAGCTGGCCGAGTGGCTTCACCACCCAGGTGACCGTCCGCAACACCGGCACCACGGCGGTGGACGGCTGGAGTCTGAAGTTCGCCTTCACCGGGGCGCAGAAGGTCGGCCACGGGTGGTCGGCGAAGCTGACCCAGGCCGGAGCCACCGTGACGGCGACAAGCGAGCGGTGGAACGCGAAGATCAAACCGGGCGGCTCGGTGACCTTCGGCTTCAACGGCACCAGCGACGCCGGCGCCAACCCGAAGCCGGGCCTGTTCACGCTCAACGGCAGCCCCTGCACGTCCTGACCGCCCGGGGACGCCGGCCGGTGCCCCCGTGATCGCGCTCCAACGCTGAAGTAGTGGCCTCGCAATCGCCGCGAGGCCACTACTTCATCGATCCAGCACGATCTTGCCGTCGGGTGGCAGCACTTACCCCGAAGGTGCTGCCACCGGCGGCCGGGCCCGGACGACGGGTCGTGGAGGATGGAGTGGTGAGCGATGATCTTTCCCTCCGGCCGGGTGGGCCGGCCGACGCGAGCGAGGTGCTTCGGCTGCTCGACTCCGCCACCGCGTGGCTGGTCGCCCGCGGGCGCACCGGCCAGTGGGGCACCGAGCCCGCGTCGACCGACCCACGGCGCATCACCCAGGCGCAGGCGTGGGCCACCGGCGGCGGGCTCTGGCTGGCGGAGTTGGCCGGGCGTCCGGTGGGCGCCCTCGTCGTCGGCGCGGCCACCGGGTACGTGCCGCCCGCCACCGAACCCGAGCTGTACGTGAACCTGCTGGTCACCGACCGGGCGTACGGCGGGCGCGGGATCGGCGACCGGCTACTGGCGCACGCGGCGGACCTGGCCCGGCAACGCGGCGTCGGCCTGCTGCGCGTGGACTGCTACGCGGGCGGTGACGGCGCGCTGGTGCGCTGGTACGAGCGGCAGGGCTTCGTCCGTACCGAGCCGTTCACCGTGGAGCGCCCGGGCCGCGAGCCCTGGCCCGGCCAGGTGCTGGCCCGGCGGGTGGCCTGAGCCGACCCGATCAGCCGGCGGAACGGAGCTTCGGCAGCACCTCCGCGCCGAACGCGTCGAGGAACGCCCGCTGCTCCTGTCCCACGTGGTGCAGGGCGATCTGGTCGAAGCCCAGCTCGACGTACTCCTCCAGCCAGCCGACGTGCCGGCCCAGGTCGGCGGAGACGTTGACGACCTCGCGCAGCTTCGCCATCGGCACGTCGGCGGAGATCACGTCGAAGTGTTCGGCGGTCTCCAGGTCCCAGCAGACCGGCGGGGCGAAGACGTTGCTGCGCCACTGGTCGTACGCGATCGCCTCGGCCTCGGCCTCGTCGGGCGCCCAGCTGACGTGCACCTGCAGGTGCAGCGACCCGCGCCCGCCGGCGTCCCGGTACGCGTCGATCATGCGCCGCAGGTGGTCGACGGGGGCGTTTACGGTGATCAGCCCGTCGGCCCACCCGGCGCACCACCGGGCGGTCTCGACGCTGACCGCCGCGCCGACCAGCGCCGGCGGCTGCTCCGGCCGGGTCCACAGCCGCGCCCGGTCGACCCGGACCAGGCCGTCGTGGCTGACCTCCTCGCCGGCCAGCAGCGCCCGGATGACGTCGACGCACTCGCGCAGCCGCGCGTTGCGGACGTCCTTGCGGGGCCAGCCGTCACCGGTGATGTGCTCGTTGCTCGCCTCGCCGGTGCCGAGGGCGGCCCAGAATCGGCCCGGGTACATGGCGGCGAGGGTGCCGATCGCCTGCGCCACGATCGCCGGGTGGTACCGCTGCCCGGGCGCGTTGACCACACCGAACGACAGGTTCGTGGCCTGGAGGGCGGCGCCGAGCCAGGACCAGGCGAACCCGGAGTGACCCTGGCGGTCGCTCCACGGGGAGAAGTGGTCGGAGCACATGGCCGCGCCGAAGCCGGCCCGCTCGGCGTGGACCACCGCGTCCAGCAGGGCGCGGGGGTGGATCTGCTCATGGGACGCGTGGAACCCGAACACCGTCATGGCGTCGTTCCGTACCCACCCGGCCCCGCGTGTAAGCAAGGGCCCCTTCTTAACGCCTGGCGTAGTGGAAGGGACCCTTGTTAACACCTCACTCGGCGTGCGCCCCCGCCGACGCGGTGGTCCCGCCCGCGCCGCCGACCCAGACGGTCTTGATGTTGCAGAACTCGCGCATGCCCAGCGCGGACAGCTCCCGCCCGTAGCCGGAGTTCTTCACACCGCCGAACGGCAGCTCCGGGAAGGAGGTGGTCATGCCGTTGACGAAGACGTTGCCGGCGTCCAGGTCGCGGGCGAAACGCTCCTGCTCGTCGGGGTCCCGGGTCCAGGCGTTGGAGCCGAGACCGAACGCCGTGCCGTTGGCCACCTCGATCGCCTCGTCGTACGACGACACCCGGTACAGCCCCGCGACCGGGCCGAAGACCTCCTCGGTCCACATTCGCATCCCCGGTGTGAGGTCGGTGACGACGGTGGGCGGGTAGTACCAGCCCTCCCCCGCCGGCTTCTCGCCGCCGCAGAGGACTGTCGCGCCCTTGCCGACCGCGTCGCGTACCTGGGCGTCGATCTCGTCGCGGCCGCCCTCGCTGGCCAGCGGCCCCACGTCGGTGGCGTCGTCCATCGGGTCACCGACCCGCAGGGCGGACATCCGCGCCGCGAACCGCTCGGCGAAGGCGTCGAACACGTCGGTGTGCACGATGAACCGCTTGGCGGCGATGCACGACTGGCCGTTGTTCTGGCAGCGGGCGGTGGTGGCGACCTCGGCGGCCCGGTCCAGGTCGGCCGAGGGCATCACCACGAACGGGTCGCTGCCGCCCAGTTCCAGCACGGTCTTCTTCAGCTCCCGCCCGGCGACCTGGGCGATGGAGCGCCCGGCGCGCTCGCTGCCGGTCAGCGTGGCGGCCCGGACCCGGGGGTCGCTGAGAATGGCGTCCACGGCGTCGGACCCGACCAGCAGTGTGGTGAAGGCCCCCTCCGGGAAGCCGGCCCGCCGGAACAGGTCCTCCAGGTACAGCGCGGTCTGCGGAACGTTCGAGGCGTGCTTGAGCAGGCCGGTGTTGCCGGCCATCAGGGCCGGCGCGGCGAAGCGGAGCACCTGCCAGAGCGGAAAGTTCCAGGGCATCACCGCGAGCACCGGCCCGATCGGCTGGTACCGGATGAAGGCCCGGGCGGCCTGCACGGCGTCCGCGTCGGCGGGCTCGTCGGCGAGGTACCCGGGCGCCTTCGCCGCGTAGAAGCGGCAGGCCGTCGCGCACTTGATCACCTCGGCCTGCGCCGCGGCGTACGTCTTGCCCATCTCCGTCGTCATCAGCCGGGCGGTGTCGTCCCGCTCGGCGTCGAGCAGGTCGGCGGCGGCGGTGAGCCAACCCGCGCGCTGCTCGACGGTGGTGTCCCGCAACTGCCGGTACGCGAGGTCCGTTCGCCCGATGGCGGCGTCGACCTGCTCGGCCGACATCGCCTCGTACGTCTTGAGCGTCTGTCCGGTGGCGGGGTTGATGGTGGCGATGGCCATGTCGTACTCCTGTCACTCGAACAGCGAGTGCCGCACGCCCGGCTCCTCCCGGCGGCGCGCGGCACGACGCCGCTGGATGATCACCAGGTCGACGACGGCGACCACCGCGAGGACGGCGCAGACGACGCCCAGCCAGGCCACGTCGGCCCGGAACGCCAGCACGGCGAAGACGGTCATGGTGACCAGTCCGAACGTGGCGAGCACGAGGCGGAGGTTGAGGGCGCTGTAGGCGTGGCCGACCGTGCCACGGGCGCGCCGGGGCTGCGATCTCGTCATCACACCGACCTACCCGCCCACGCCACGCTTAACCCGACGAACCGCGACGTGGGCCGGGCCACCGGCCCGGTGGGTTGCGTTACACCGGGGGCTCGCGACCCGCCGGATCCGGGCCCCGGCAGGGAGCATGGAGGGCATGACCATGACCGACGCGCTGCCGGTGACCGTGGCGATCGCGCGGCGCACCGACCCCGCCCGCACCGACGAGATGGTGGCGTGGATGCGCGCCGGCACGGCCCTGGCGGAGGCGTTCCCCGGGTTCCTCGGCGCCGGGTGGGTCCGCAGCGCCCCGGGGTCGGGCGAGTGGCACATGCTCTACCGGTTCGCCGACGACGAGACCCTGCGTCGCTGGGAGGAGTCGCCGCAGCGGCACTGGTGGCTCGCCTCCGCGCAGGGCATCGTCGAGCACACCCGGGTGGAGCGCCGCACCGGGATCGAGGGCTGGTTCGCGCCGCCCGGGCAGACCGTCGAGCCGGTCAGCGCCGAGCCGACGGTCCCGCCGCCGTCGCCGCCGCGCTGGAAGCAGGCGGTGACGATCTGGCTGGCCTTCTTCCCGCTCAGCCTCACCGCGACGCTGCTGACCAGCCGGTTCATCCCGGACGTCCCGCTGGCACTGCGGGTGCTGATCATGACACTGACCCTGACGCCGCTGATGACGTACCTGGTGCTGCCCCGGATCACCCGCGCCCTGGGGTGGTGGCTGCACGGCCGGTCGGGCTCCGGGCGCATACCACGCTGACTCCAGCCGCGGCAGGCCTGTGCCGCATACCCGACACCATAGGTCGACCCCGGCGGTGCACGCATAGAGTTACCGCGCTGTCGCTCTCCGCTTGGCCGACTGGGGAAGGGTCATGCCTCGACGCTGGGTCACCGCAGTCGCCTGCCTGCTCGCGCTCGTCGCGCTCGCCTGCGAGAGCGGCGGCGAGGCGGCGCCACGACCGACCGGCTCGGCGGCGCCCGGCGCCGGCGGGATCGCAGCCCTCGGTGACTCGATCACCGCCGGCCTCGGCTCCTGCCTGCTGCTCACGGCGTGCCAGCGCAACTCCTGGTCGACCGGGAACAGCCTGCGGGTGGACAGCCACTACCGACGGCTGCTCGACCAGGACCCGGCGGTGCGCGGCCGGGCGTACAACCACGCGCGGGCCGGCGCCCGCGCCGAGGGTCTCGCCGCCCAGGCGGAGCGGGCGGTCCAGGACCGGCCGGACCGCGTGACGGTGCTGATCGGCGCGAACGACGTCTGCCGCGGCGGAGTGGAGGCGATGACGCCGGTGTCGACGTTCCGCAGCCAGGTGGACCGGGGTCTACGGGTGCTGCGCAAGAAGCGCCCGAAGGCGCGGGTGCTTGTGGTGAGCATCCCCGACCTGTACCGGCTGTGGGAGATCGGGCACACCGACGAGCGGGCGGTGCGGGCCTGGCGGCGGGGAATCTGCCCGGCCCTGCTGACCAACCCGACCTCGACTGACCCACTGGACCGGGCCCGCCGGGCGACCGTGCGGGAACGCGTCGACGCCTACAACGCCCAGCTCGCCGCCGCCTGCAAGGCGTACGGCTCGCGGTGCCGCTACGACAGCGGGGCCCTGCACCGGGTGCGCTTCACCCTGGAGCTGGTCAACACGCTCGACTGGTTCCATCCCAACGCCGCCGGGCAGGACCGGATCGCCGAGGTCACCTGGCGCGCCTGGGGGCGGGCGACCTGACCGGACGGCTCACCCGCGCCGCTGCTCCGGCAGGCCGCCACCGCCGACCTGCCGGTAGAGCGCGCGGGAGCGCACGGCCAGATCCTTGGTGGCCGAGGAGTTGGCCCAGGTGCCGAGGATGATGGCCGCACCGGGCACCACCTTCGCGAAGACCCGCTTCGCCGCCCGTACCCCGGCCATCTGGGCCAGCCGGACGCCGAGGCGGAGCATCACCCGGCCGAGCGGGGCCTGCCCGCCGGAGCCGAACAACGCCCCGGCCCGCTCCCGGCCGGCGGCGACCCCGAGAGCCAGCCGGGCGCTCTGGGCCGCCTTGTGCACCTTCTGCAGGACGAGAAGGTCGGTGGCGCGGTCGGCGTGGGTGGGATCAACGCCGTACGCGGCGGCGACGTGCAGCACCATCCGCGCCTGCGTCCAGGCGAGCACACCGACGTCGATCACGGCACCGGGCAGCCCGGCCGCGCCGGAGACCGCGCCGGAGAGCCGCGCGTGGTTGACGAACTTGCGGACCGCCGACTCGGCGAGCACCTCGGCGGAGACCCCGGGCTGCTCGGCCCGGACCCGCTCCGCCCACTGCGCCGCCTCCGGCCCGAGCCGGCGTACCGCCTCCAGGGCGAGGTGCTCCGGGGCGTACTGCGGGTCGTCGCGCATCCGGTCCCACAGGCCGGCGGGTGGTGTCTCCGGCGCCGCCGACGGCGTGGCTGGCGGAGGCGCGGCCGTCGGGGACGGCTGCGGTGGGAGGGCGGGCTGGCCGTCGGCGGGCACGGCATCGGTCACTGGGGTCTCCCGGGGGTGGCCTGAGGTCGGCGAACGGGTGTCAGCGGCGGTGCTGGAGCTTCGCGGCGAGGCCCTTCAGCTTCCGCTGGTTGGACGGCTTGGCCAGCTCCCGGCGACCCCGGTCGATCAACTGCTGCCCCTTGGGCGAGCGCAGGAACGCACTGATCCGGTGCATCAGAGACATCTCGTCCTCCTGTCGTGCTGCCTGTACCCATGTGTACCTCGCAGCGACAACGTCTGTACCCCGGACGCCGGGCGAGCAACCGTCCACTGTGGTCGGCGGGGAGGGTACCGTACCGTCCGGTTGCTGCCCGTTCGAGGGATTACCACCTCGCCCAACCGGTCAGCGAGGCACGGACGGTCCCCGCCAGAGGGGCGTGGCGGAATGCATCAGGATTGCGGGTACGTTCCCTCAACCGGGTGCCGTCCGCGCGGTGACCCGTAGGCACATTCCAGGGAGGTCCGCACCGGTGCTCGACCCACACGAGCTATACGAACTCGCCGACGATCTGCCCGACCTCGGTCAGCCGGTCCTGATCCAGGCACTGTCCGGCTTCGTCGACGCCGGCAACGCCACCCGGCTGGCCCGGGAGCAGCTGCTCACCTCGCTGGAGGCGCGACCGATCGCCCGGTTCGACCTGGACCAGCTCTTCGACTACCGCTCGCGCCGGCCGGTGATGACCTTCGTCGAGGACCACTGGGAGTCGTACGACGCCCCGGCCCTGGAGCTGCACCTGCTCCACGACGACGACGAGACCCCGTTCCTGCTGCTCACCGGCCCCGAGCCGGACCTGCAGTGGGAACGCTTCGTCGCGGCCGTCGCCGGGCTCGCCGCACGGCTGGACGTACGGCTCACCGTCGGGCTCAACGCCATCCCGATGGCGGTGCCGCACACCCGGCCCACCGGGGTCACCGCGCACGCCACCCGGCGGGACCTCATCGCCGGGTACGAGCCGTGGCTGCAGCGCGTGCAGGTGCCCGGCAGCGTGGGGCACCTGCTCGAGTACCGCCTCGGCGAGCAGGGCCGCGACGCACTGGGCTTCGCCGCGCACGTGCCGCACTACGTGGCACAGACCGAGTACCCGGCCGCCGCCGAGGTGCTGCTCGCCTCCGTCTCCCGCAGCACCGGGCTGCTCCTGCCGCGTGACGGCCTGCGGGCCGCCGCGGAGGTCGTCCGGGTCGAGATCGACCGGCAGGTCGCCCAGACCGAGGACGCCGCCGCGCTGGTCCAGGCGCTTGAGGAGCAGTACGACGCCTTCGCCCGCGGGCGCGGCGAGAAGAACCTGCTCGCCCCGGATACCGGCGCCCTGCCCACCGCCGACGAACTCGGCGCCGAGCTGGAGCGCTTCCTGGCCGAGCAGACCCGCCCGCCCGAGGTGTAAGGAAGGGTCCCTTGTTAACGCCTCGTGCATAGGAGGGGCCCCTTGTTAACACCTGTGCTCCGGAGCGTCGCAGTGCCCGGCTGGGCGGTGGGCGGGTGGCGCGCGGGGCGGTGGGCACCTGGCGTGCGGCGGCTGGGCGTCCCGGCGCGCGACACGCGCCGGGCCGGGCGGCGGGCCCGCGGCGGATCAGGCAGGCTGGAGGCATGCGCCTGGCGACGTGGAACGTCAACTCCGTGAAGGCCCGCCTGCCCCGGCTGCTCGACTGGCTGGAGGGCACCAAGCCGGACGTCGTCTGCCTCCAGGAGACGAAGTGCCCGGACGGGGCGTTCCCCGTCGCGGAGGTCGGCGCGCTGGGCTACACCGTGGCCAGCCACAGCGACGGAAGGTGGAACGGCGTCGCCATCCTGTCCCGGATCGGGCTTGCCGACGTCACGGTCGGGTTCCCCGACGAGCCCGGCTTCCCCGACCCGGAGGCCCGCGCCCTCTCCGCGACCTGCGACGGGCTGCGGGTCTGGTCGGTGTACGTGCCGAACGGCCGCACGCCCGACGACCCGCACTACGCGTACAAGCTGGCCTGGCTCGCGGCGCTGCGGGACGCGCTTGAGGTCGAGCTGACCGGCGCGCTGCCACTGGCGGTGTGCGGCGACTTCAACGTCGCCCCCACCGACGCGGACGTGTGGGACCCGGCGCTGTTCGCCAACTCGACACACGTCACGCCCGCCGAGCGGGCCGCGCTCGCCGCGCTGCGCGACCTGGGCCTGTCGGACGTGGTGCCGACCCCGATGAAGGGCCCCCACCCGTTCACGTACTGGGACTACCGCGCCGGGATGTTCCACCAGAACAAGGGCATGCGGATCGACCTGGTGTACGCGTCGGCGCCGTTCGCCCGCGCGGTCCGCTCGGCGTACGTGGACCGGGAGGCCCGCAAGGGCAAGGGCCCCTCCGACCATGCTCCGATCGTCGTCGACGCCGACCTGGTCCCGGCCGTCGAGTCGTTCTGACCATTCCCGCCCGTAGGGTGGAGCCATGGCAGTCGTGAAGATCAACGCGATCGACGTCCCGCCCGGTGCCGGCGAGGAGCTGGAGAAGCGGTTCGCCGCACGGGCCGGCGCGGTGGAGAAGTCGCCGGGTTTCCTCGGCTTCGAGCTGCTGCGCCCGGTGGCCGGCGAGAACCGGTACTTCGTCTACACCCGCTGGGAGAGCGAGGAGGCCTACCAGGCCTGGGCCGCCGGTCCGGCCCGCGCCGCCCACGCCACCGCCCCGGGCGAGCAGCCCCGCAAGCCGGCGGCCTCCGGCGCCACCCTGCTCGAGTTCGAGGTGATCCAGTCGGTCACCCCGTCGCGCTGATCATGAAGTCGCGGGCGGTTTCGTCCGTTCCTGCCCGCAAACCGCATGATCAACGCCGGCAGGGCGGCAGCGCTCACGTGTCGCGTGAGGTGGTCATCGTGGCGAAGGCGATGACGTTGTCGGCGTAGCCGGTACGGCCACCCACCCAGTCGCCACCGCAGGTGATCAGGACAAGCGTCGGCTTCCCGTCCTCGACGTACACCCGGTCGGCGGGCAGCTGGTCCTTCGGGAAGTGCTCCACCGAGTCGACCCGGAACTCCACCACCGAGCCGTCGGCGCGGGTCACCTCGACCGGGTCACCCGGACGCAGCTTGTGCAGGTCGTAGAAGACCGACGGGCCACGCTTGGTGTCGACGTGGCCGACGATGACGGCCGAGCCGGGCTCGCCGGGGGTCGGCCCACGGTCGTACCAGCCGGTTTCGTCGGCCCGCTCCAGCGGCGGTACGGCGATCGTCCCGTCCCGGGCCTGCCCCACCGACGCGACCGGTGCGGAGATCTGAACGGCGGGTACGGCGAGGCGGACCGGGCGGCTGGCGGTCAGTCCCTCCCGCTCGCCGCGGGCGGGCCGGTCCGCGCCGGCGGTGGTGGCCCAGTCCAACGGGCCGACGGTCCGACCGAGGCCGGCGCCGGTCGCGAAGACCCCGACCAGCACCAGCACCACCGCGAGAGGGATCGACCACGGGCTGCGGCCGGCCGGCCGGCGGGCCGCTCGGGCGGCCGGTTGGGAGGCGCGGGACGGGGTCATGGTCGTGGTCAGCGGCGGGCGGCGCCACGGGGTCGACGGGTGGACACGAACCACACGACCAGGCCGGTCACGGTCAGCGCGATCCCACCCGGCACCAGCAGCCCGCCGGCCATGTCGCCGGCCGCCCCGCCGAACCCGGTGGCCGGGCCACGACTGGGCCGGACCGACTTGACGACCTGGAGCATCGTCGACGCGCTCTCCCCGCCACGGCACTCCAGCTTGACCCGGTAGTTGCCGGGCAGGGTGCGCTCCCGCACCATCGGCGCCGCGGTCAGCAACCCGTTCTGCGGTCGCACCTGGACGCGCCCGAACGCGTCGGACCACACGATGGCCGGGACGGAGTTGTCCCGGCAGCTCGCCCGGATGCCGACCAGGAAGCCGGGTTCGACGGTGCTCGGGCTCACCTCGACGAAGACGTTCGGCGGCTGTGGCTGCGGCGCCCCGGACGGCGCGGGCGCCGCGACCGGCAGGGCCAGCGCCGACCCCGGGGACGTCACCGGCGCCACGGCGGGCGCGGCCAGGGCGGGCGCGGCGGCGAGCAGCGGGCCGGCGATCGCGGCCGCGATCGTCAGCGCCAGGGCACCGCGGGTCACCGCCACCACAACCCCCTCCCGGGGCACCGGGCCGGGCACCACAGACGCCCGGTCTGCCGTACGGATGGATCCTCTCATCCCCCGCCGCACATCACATCCGATCCGGCGCGGTCCTCGCGTACGCTCGGATCGCTGTGACCACCACCGACTCGCACACCGCCGCGACCGCGCGGAGCATCCGTACCTTCCACCCGCGCCGCGGCCGGATGACTCCGCGCCAGATCGCGGCGCTGGAGCGGCTCTGGCCGCGGTACGGCCTGGACGTTCCGGAGGTGCCGGGCACGCCGGTCGACCCGGCCGGCCTGTTCCCCCGCCGGGCCCCGCTGGTGCTGGAGATCGGTTCCGGGATGGGCGACACCACCGCCGCGATGGCAGCCGCCGACCCGGATCGAGACTATCTGGCGGTCGAGGTGCACACGCCGGGAATCGCCAACCTCCTCGACCTGGTGGAACGGCACGGCCTGGGCAACGTACGGGTGGCGCGGGGCGACGCGTTGGACCTGGTCACCGGCCTGCCCGAGGGGTCGCTGGACGCGGTGCACGTCTACTTCCCCGACCCGTGGCCCAAGGCCCGGCACCACAAGCGGCGGATCATCCAGCCCACCCACGTCGCCCTGCTGCGCTCGCGGCTGGCCGCCGGCGGGACGGTGCACTGCGCGACGGACTGGGCCGAGTACGCCGAGGCGATGCGGGCGACGCTCGACGCCGACCCGGGGCTGGTGAACACCCACGACGGCTTCGCCCCACGCCCCGCGCACCGCCCGGTGACGAAGTTCGAGCGCCGTGCCCTGACCGCCGGCCGCCCGATCGCCGACCTGATCTACCGCCGCCGCTGAAAGGAAGGGCCCCCTCTTAACGCCTGGCGAGGTGGAAGGGCCCCTTGTTAACAGCGCGCGGCCCCGGTTGGCGCGGACGGCCATGATCCAGGCACCATGGACGCGCCATGACACTCACCGCCGCGCTGCCGGCCAGCGCCGATCCCGACACCCTCTACGACGCGTTCGCCGGCTGGGCGTCCGAGCGCGGCCTCGACCTCTACCCCCACCAGGAGGAGGCGGTCATCGAGATCGTCTCCGGCGCCAACGTGATCATGAATACGCCGACCGGCTCCGGCAAGAGCCTGGTCGCGATCGCTGCGCACTTCGCCGCGCTGGCCGACGACCGGACGACCTTCTACACCGCCCCGATCAAGGCACTGGTGTCGGAGAAGTTCTTCGCGCTCTGCGAGGTCTTCGGTGCCGACAACGTCGGCATGCTCACCGGTGACGCCAGCGTCAACCCGGACGCCCCGATCATCTGCTGCACCGCCGAGATCCTGGCCAACCTGGCCCTGCGCGAGGGTTCCCGCGCCGACGTCGGCCAGGTGATCATGGACGAGTTCCACTTCTACAGCGAGCCGGACCGCGGCTGGGCCTGGCAGGTGCCGCTGATCGAGCTGCCGCAGGCGCAGTTCGTCCTGATGTCGGCGACGCTCGGCGACACCACCCGCTTCGTGGGCGACCTCACCCGGCGCACCGGCCGGCCGACCGCCGTCGTCCGCACCGCCGAGCGGCCGGTTCCGCTCCTCTTCTCGTACGCGATGACGCCGCTGCACGAGACGCTGGAGGAGCTGCTGGAGACCAAGCAGGCTCCGGTGTACGTCGTGCACTTCACCCAGGCCGCCGCGCTGGAACGGGCGCAGGCGCTGATGAGCGTCAACGTCTGCACCCGGGCCGAGAAGGACATGATCGCCTCCGCGATCGGGAACTTCCGGTTCACCTCCGGCTTCGGCAAGACCCTGTCCCGGCTGGTGCGGCACGGCATCGGCGTGCACCACGCGGGCATGCTGCCCAAGTACCGCCGCCTGGTCGAGACGCTCGCCCAGGCCGGCCTGCTCAAGGTCATCTGCGGTACGGACACCCTCGGCGTCGGCATCAACGTGCCGATCCGCACCGTGCTCTTCACCGGCCTGTCGAAGTACGACGGGGTCCGTACCCGGCTGCTCAAGGCCCGGGAGTTCCACCAGATCGCCGGCCGTGCCGGCCGGGCGGGCTTCGACACCCTCGGCCGGGTCGTCGTCCAGGCCCCGGAGCACGTGATCGAGAACGAGAAGGCCCTCGCCAAGGCCGGCGACGACCCGAAGAAGCGCCGCAAGGTGGTGCGCAAGAAGCCACCGGAGGGCTCGATCGGCTGGGGCAAGCCCACCTTCGAGCGCCTGGTCGAGGCGGAGCCGGAGCCGTTGACGTCCAGCTTCCAGGTCAGCCACTCGATGCTGCTCAACGTCATCGGCCGTCCCGGCGACGCGTTCGCGGCCATGCGCCACCTGCTCACCGACAACCACGAGGACCGCGCCGCCCAGCGCCGGCACATCCGCCGGGCGATCGCGATCTACCGGGCGCTGCGCGCGGGCGGCGTGGTCGAGGAGCTGCCGGAGCCGGACGAGACCGGGCGGCGGGTCCGGCTCACCGTCGACCTCCAGCTCGACTTCGCGCTCAACCAGCCGCTGTCGCCGCTCGCCCTGGCGGCGATCGAGCTGCTGGACGCCGAGTCGCCGGCCTACCCGCTGGACGTGCTCAGCGTTATCGAGTCGATCCTCGACGACCCCCGCCAGGTGCTGTCCGCGCAGCAGTTCAAGGCCCGCGGCGAGGCAGTCGCCGCGATGAAGGCCGAGGGCATCGAGTACGAGGCACGGCTGGAACTGCTCGACGAGGTGACCTGGCCCAAGCCGCTCGCCGAGCTGCTGGAGAGCGCGTACGAGATGTACCGGCAGGGGCACCCCTGGGTGGCCGACCACCAGCTCTCCCCCAAGTCCGTCGTCCGCGACATGTACGAGCGGGCGATGACCTTCACCGAGTATGTGCAGTTCTACGGGCTGTCCCGCTCGGAGGGCCTGGTCCTGCGGTACCTCGCCGACGCGTACAAGACGCTGCGGCAGACCGTTCCCGAGGACGCCAAGACCGAAGAGCTGGTCGACCTCATCGAGTGGCTGGGCGAGCTGGTCCGCCAGGTCGACTCCAGCCTGATCGACGAGTGGGAGCGGCTGCGCAACCCGTCCGACGTCGAGGAGGTCGCCGCCTCGCTCGACGACCGGCCGGCCGCGGTGACCCGCAACGCCCGGGCGTTCCGGGTACTGGTGCGCAACGCGCTGTTCCGCCGGGTGGAGCTGGCCGCGCTGCGCCGCTGGGATCTGCTCGGGGAACTCGACGCCGGGGACGGCTGGGACGCGGACGCGTGGGCCGACGCGCTGGAGCCGTACTTCGAGGCGTACGACTCGATCGGTGTGGGGCCGGACGCCCGCGGACCGGCGCTGCTGATGATCGACCAGGGCCGCTCGAGTTGGAGGGTGCGGCAGATCATCGACGATCCCGAGGGCGATCACGACTGGGGCATCAGCGCCGAGGTGGACCTCGCCGCCTCCGACGAGGCGGGCGCGGCGGTCGTGCGGATCACCGCCGTGGGACAGCTCTAGCTTTCGATGTACGCGGGCCGCCCGGGATGCCCGGGCGGCCCCTTTCGTTCCCTGGGCAATGTCAGCCCTGTCGATTAGAATGTATGTACTAATCGAGCTGTTGACCTGGGAGGATGCTCGTGACCGCGCCCGCCTCCGCCACCCCTCTCGCCCCCTACACCACGCTCCTCGGCTTCACCCGGTACGTGGACCGCACCGGCCCGACCAAGGCCACCTTCGTCGGCGGCCTGCGCAAGCAGCGGGCCAGCCGCTCCGGCTTCAACCCGCACGGCCAGTTCGTCAAGGCGCTCAAAGCCGACATCGCCTTCCACACCGGCGGCACCCATCTCGACCAGGTGGTCGACGTGGTCAAGCCGCGGTGGCGCCCGCTCTACCAGGCGCTGGTGCCGGGCGCGACGGCCTGGCTGCGCTCCCTCGGCGAGCCGCGCTCGGTCGACCTGGCCCAGACCCGGGACGCCCTCGCCCTGCTCGGCGACCTACCCGTCAAGATCAACCCACACTTCGGCGTACGCCACGCCGACGGGCGCGCCGAGGCGGTGCGCCTGCACTTCGACGAGGCTCCGCCCAGCGAGGAGGCGGTGCTCGCCACCCTGCACCTGATGGCCCGCCACATGGACGCGATCCTGCCGCACGCCGAGCCGGTCCTGGTCGACGTCCGCCGCGGTCAGGCGCACCGCATGCCAGAGGCCGCCAAACCCGACCAGATCGAACGCTGGCTGGCCGGCGAGGCCGTCGCCTTCCGCGCCCTGTGGACCACCGCCGCCTGACGCCACCCGACGCCGCCTAATGGGTCGTACCGAGTTGTTGTAGGACACTCGGCTCCGGTAGCCGCCGGCCGGTGAGCACTCTCGTCGCCTGGATCTTGAGAATCCTAG
>NZ_JBEORU010000040.1:0-55577 GCF_040302465.1 Micromonospora sp. NPDC126480 | reverse complement strand
CCGCCGCCACCAACAAAGAATGAAGATCAACTGATGGCCAGGGGGGTCAGAATTCAACCGGCGCAAGGGGGTCAGTTTTCGACCGGCGTTGACACAACGGTGATGACCAGGTATGGCGACTCCGAGTTGCTAGCACCAGCGATGCCGAGCTGTGGTCGACCGATGCATCCCCTCATGACTTGGTGGGGAGTGCTCTACATCCTGTCAATGCTCGCGCGCTACCAACCTGCTGCTTGGACTGAACACATCGATGTAAACAGCAGTCGCTACGCTGTGGCTCTTGAGTCTCTGCTCAACGATGCGCTCGTTGCCGTACCGCGGATCATCCATCAAACGATCGATGAAGTTGCACAACACTGACGAGAGGTAAAGCCGCAGAGACTCAGCCCTTGCCGTAGCTAAAAATTCGGGCCGCACAACAGCAGGTGATTCCGACGCGCGGCGTCAGTCGGGCTCGTGGTCCCGGTATCGATCGTGACGCTGGCGTTTGGCAACGGTGGCGTCTCGTCCCATGCCTGCAGTCGGGCGTCGATGTCACCTGTGCCTCGTGCGGCGATGCGATGCGCTGCAATTTTCGGCCGCAATGAACGTAGACGGTAAGCCAGTGGGCCTGCGGTACGGAGGACTTGACCGCCTGGACGGCTTCGACCTGGCCGAGGTGCAGCACGGGCACGTGGTCGCTGAGGTTCGCCTCAAGCGTGGGCAGGTGCTGCCGGTGTGGGAACGCGCCCGCTTTCGGCAGTCACGCACGCCGACGTCGGGGAGTGGGTGCGCCCGATGTCTCAGGCCGGGCTTGCGCCGTCCACGGTTCGGCAGGCGCATCGGGTGTTCTCGCTGCTGCTGGCGCTGGCCGTTCGGAATGGCCAGCTGACCCGCAACGTGGCGGCGGGAGTGCGGCTGCCACGGGTGGGGCGAGCGGAGAAGGTGTTCCTGACTCACGCCCAGGTCGCCGAGCTCGCCGCAGCGGCGGAGCCGCACGGGCTGATCGTGCGGGTGCTGGCCTACACGGGGCTGCGGTGGGGTGAGCTGGCCGCGCTGCGGGTGCGTCGGGTGGACCTGGTGAAGCGCCGGCTGCTCGTGGCGGAGTCGGTGACGGAGGTCAACGGTCGGGCGGTGTTCGGTACGCCGAAGACGCACCAGCGCCGGTCGGTGCCGCTCCCCCGGTTCCTGGTCGAGCCGATGGCCGCACAGATCACCGGCCGTTCCGGTGACGATCTGGTGTTCACCTCCCCCGGCGGCGACGTGCTACGCAACAACAACTTCCGGCGTCGGGTCTTCGACCGGGCTGCGGAGTCGATCGGGCTCGCCGGCTTGACGCCGCACGAGCTGCGGCACACGGCGGCCAGTCTCGCGGTGGCCGAGGGCGCCAACGTGAAGGCGGTGCAGCGGATGCTCGGGCACGCCTCGGCGGCGATGACGTTGGACGTGTACGCGGACCTGTTCGAGGACGACCTGGACCAGGTGGCGGACCGCCTCGACCGGGCGGCGGGCCGTGCTGCTGCGGACTCAGTGCGGACTGAGGGCGTCGGTCCGGATCTTGACGCGGTTCGTTCGGGTCGTCGGCAGCATGGCTGACCAGGGAAAACGGCTGGTGGGGCGGGCGGGACTCGAACCCGCGACCGAGGGATTATGAGTCCCCTGCTCTAACCGGCTGAGCTACCGCCCCGGCACCGCGCCGGATCGTAACCCGCCCGGTTGATCAGCGGCCAGCACGAACCGACTCCCCTCGGTCACGGCGTCAGGCGCAGTAGCACGATGGGCAACGCGAGGATAACAGCGCGCAGCCGCGGGCCCGGGACCCGGAGGCGTCAGGCCGGTGGGCGCAGGTGCGCCAGGACAGCGCCGGCCGTACGCCAGCCGCTCGCCAGCGCGCCCTGGATCGACGGGCTGTCCCGGTGGTCACCGGCCACGAACAGGCCGTCACCGAGCACGACCGGCTTGCGCAGCCGCCCCTGTGGCGGAGGGGCGGCGGGCAGTGCGGCCGGGACCGACACCGTGGTGAGGTGGGTCCAGTCGGCTGTGGACCTTCCGTAGAGGCGGGCCAGCTCGTCGCGGATGACCGGCTCCGGCGGGGCGGCGGGGCCGACCGCCGAGGTGGCGACGAGGTGGCGGCCCTCCGGGGCGTACGTCGGTGCGGCCCGGCTGATGACCACGGTGTTGGCGATCAGTTCCCGCCGGTCGCCGTCGACGAGCAGGATCGGCTCGTCCAGGGGCGGGGTGTCGGTGGCGTGGTACCAGGTCGTGTAGCTGTGCATGCGTACCCGCGACAGCATCGGCAGCAGTGTGGCCGCCGCCGGCGGATCGACGGCGACCACGACGGCGCGGGCCGCGATGTCACCGGCCTGGGTGCGGACCCGGCCCGGCGCTACCTCGGCGACCGGGGTGTCCAGGTCGATCAGGTCGGTGGGCAGCGGGGCGGCGATCGCGCGCGGCAGCGCGGCCATCCCCTCGGCCGGCAGGCCGATGCGCCCCCGGGCGAAGGAGCGCAGCACCATCGCGAGGACCCGGCTGGAGGTGTCCAGCTGCCGTTCGATGAACACGCCGGAGAGGAACGGCCGCAGGAGCTCCTCGATGATCGCGTCGGAGAGGCCGGCCCGGCGCAGTGCGGCCTGGGTGGTGGTCTCCGGCGCGTCCAGCAGCCGCCGGGCGGGCAGGGTGGCGCAGCCGGCGGCGAGCGCGGCGAACCGCAGCCGGTCCGGCAGGGACCCGACGCCGGCCAGCACGGTCTCCGGCGTGCCGGTCGGTTGGCGCAACGGGTTGACCAGCCGGTGCAGCGTTCCACCGCGCCGGACCAGCACACCGGGCGTGAAGTGGCCGAGGCCGAGCCGGTCGACGTCGAGCAGGGTGCCGAGCCGTGGGTAGGCGGTGTTGAGGACCTGGAAGCCGCGGTCGATCAGGAACCCGTCGACGGCGTCGGTGGCGACGCGTCCGCCCAGGCGGTCGCTTGCCTCCAGCAGTCGCCACGGCACGCCGGCACGGTGCAGCCGCCGGGCCGCCGCCAGCCCGGCCAGCCCTCCGCCGATGACTACTACGTCGGTCTCTGCCAGCACACACACCTGCCTTCTCGCCCACCATTCCCCACCTCCGTCGATCTTGCACTTTCGGCCCCGACGAAGGGTGCAAACTGCACATCTCAGGGGCACAAGTGCAAGATCGACGAGGCGTGGACGGGGCGGGAATGGCGAAACGCCCGTCGGGCCAGCCGACGGGCGTCTGTTCGGGAGGAGGAGCTCCCCCGTTTGGACTCGAACCAAAAACCTGCCGGTTAACAGCCGGCTGCTCTGCCAATTGAGCTACGGGGGATCGCGCCGTCGCGCGGCTTCCGGATCTCCGGTGCCGTGCGACGGGACAAGAGTACAGGACTCCCGGGGGTGTTGGTCCAGGGGGTTACCCTGACGCCCTACCGCTCGATGCCAGGGATATTCCGGACAAATCGTCGTCGGGGCACAAGGAGGTATGAGCGGAGAGCAGGATGGGTAGTTAGCTGCCGACGACAGGACGCAGGCGCGAATCGGTCTGTCCCGACGGGGTATGTGACGGGACGACGGCGCGTCAGGTACGGAAGGAGCCGCCATGCGCGGAAAGATCATGTTTCTTGGCGGGCTGGCTGCGGGATTCGTCCTGGGCGCCCGTGCCGGCCGGGAGAAGTACGAGGAGCTGGTGATGCAGGGCCGCAAGGTCCTGGACCACCCGACCGTCCAGGAGGCGGCGGGCGTCGCGCAGGCACAGGCGACCCGGCTCTACAGCGAGGGCAAGGACAAGCTCGGCCAGTCGAAGCTGGGCGAGAAGCTGGGCGGCAACGGCCACAAGCAGGAGCTGACCGCTGCCGACGACGCGTTCGCCGGCACGCCGGCCACTGTGGGCGCGAAGTCCGGCTCGGCCTCCACGTCGACGGGCTCGACCTCCGGGTCGACGTCGACCAGCAGCACGTCCCGCACCAAGCCGTCGAGCTCGGGTAGCAGCGGCAGCACCCTGTAACCCCGTACGACTTGGCGGGCCGGTCGTCCTCGGACGACCGGCCCGCTGGCGCGTGCGCCGAGCCGGTCAGTCCTTGCTGGCGAAGGCGGCGTCGAAGGCGGCCGACGGGGCGTCGAAGGCGAGCCGGCGGACGAACTGCAGCGCCTCCGGCGCGCCGACGAGCCGGTCCATGCCGGCGTCCTCCCACTCGATCGAGATCGGCCCGGCATAGCCGATCGCGTTCAACGCGCGGAAGCAGTCCTCCCACGGCACGTCGCCGTGCCCGGTCGAGACGAAGTCCCAGCCGCGGCGCAGGTCCGCCCACGGCAGGTGCGAGGAGAGCCGGCCCCGGCGGCCGTCGCCGGTGCGTACCTTCGCGTCCTTGCAGTCGACGTGGTAGATCCGGTCGGCGAAGTCGAAGATGAAGTTCACCGGGTCCAGTTCCTGCCACACGAAGTGCGACGGATCCCAGTTCAGCCCGAACGCCGGCCGGTGACCGATCGCCTCCAGCGTGCGCTTCGTCGTCCAGTAGTCGTACGCGATCTCGCTCGGGTGCACCTCGTGCGCGAAACGCACCCCCACCTCGTCGAAGACGTCGAGAATCGGGTTCCACCGGTCGGCGAAGTCCTGGTAGCCGCGCTCGATCATCGCCGGCGGCACCGGCGGGAACATCGCGAGGGTGTGCCAGATCGACGAACCGGTGAAGCCGACGACGGTCTTCACACCCAGCTTCGCCGCCGCGCGCGCGGTGTCCTTCATCTCCTGCGCGGCCCGCTGGCGTACGCCCTCCGGCTCGCCGTCGCCCCAGATCCGCGCCGGCAGGATGCCCTGGTGCCGCTCGTCGATGGGGTGGTCGCAGACCGCCTGGCCGACGAGGTGGTTGGAGATCGCGAAGACCTGGAGGTTGTGCTTGGCGAGGGTTTCCCGCTTGCGGTCGACGTACGAATCGTCGGCGAGTGCCTTGTCGACCTCGAAGTGGTCGCCCCAGCAGGCGATCTCCAGGCCGTCGTAGCCCCACTCGGAGGCGAGCCGGCAGACCTCGTCGAACGGCAGATCGGCCCACTGGCCGGTGAAGAGCGTGATGGGTCGCGCCATGGTCCTTCTCCCCTGTCGTGTTGGGGATTCCGTGCGTGCGTGACCGGGGCGAGGGACGACCGGATGCGGGCGACCCGAAAGTGTCCGGTGGGCGCGGTCGCACCTGGGGCCGACGGGTTGCGCCTCCCGTCGGCTCACCGGCCACCTCGCGGTCGCCGCCCTCACTCTAGGCGGGATGCGCGCTGTTAAAAAGGGGCCCCTTTACTACCGCACGCGTTAACAAGGGGCCCCTCCTTACACCTCAGGCGTCGCGGCGGCGCAACAGCACCAGCGCGGCCCCGACCCCGACGACGATCCAGCCGACGAAGACGGCGGCGCCGGCACCCGGCGAGAGCAGGTCCGGGTTCTCGGCGATCGACACGAACGCCTGGCCGGCGTTGGACGGCAGGTACGGCGAGACCGCGCCGGACGCGCTCTCCGGCAGCAGCGAGACCACCCCCGGGACAACCAGCAGCAGCGCCACCAGGCTGGTCAGCGCACCGGCGACACTGCGCAGCAACGCGCTCAGGGCGACCCCGAGGACACCCACCCCGGCCAGGTACCCGGCGGTGCCCAGCACCGCGCGCAGCACGCCGTCGTCACCGAGCGCAATGCCCTGGTCGCCGAGGATCCCCTGGCCGCCGAGGAAGGTCAGCACGACCGTCGGCACCAGCACCGCCGCAGCGACACCGGCCAGCACGGCCGCCTTGGCGGCGAGCACCGGCCAGCGCCGTGGCACGGCCGCCAGCGAGGACCGGATCATCCCGGTGCCGTACTCGCCGGCCGCCAGCAGCACGCCGAGCGTGCCGATGAGCAGTTGCGCGAGGTTCACCCCGCCGAGGCTCGCGCCGAGCGGGTCGAGCGAGGACGGGCCGCCGGGTGGCGTCGGCTGGCCCGGTTCCGGCGGGTTGTCGGCCAGGAAGGTCGAGAAGCCGAGCCCGAGGGCGGCGAACACGACCAGGGTGGCGGCCAGGAGGATCACCGACGACCGCAGGGAACGGAACTTGATCCACTCGGCGCGGACGACCCGCCACCAGGTGACGCGGGCGTCGGCAGGCACGGCGGTCCGGGTCAGGGTGCTCATCGTGGGCTCCTCTCGGTGGGTGCGGGGGCGTCGCCGTGGTACTCGACGGCGTCCCGGGTCAACGTCATGAAGGCCTCCTCGAGCGAGGCCTCGGTGGCGGACAGTTCGTGCAAAGTGAGGCCGGCGGCAGCGGCCCGGTCGCCGATCTCCGCCAGGGCGAGCCCGGTCACCTCCAGCAGGCCCGGCTCGCCGCCGCTGACCGTGACGTCCGCACCGGCGAGCAGGTCGCGCAGCGCGGTGGCCTGCGGCGAGCGGACCCGTACGGTGGGCCGGGAAGCCCGCCGGGTGAACTCGGCCAGCGGCACGTCGGCGATGAGCCGCCCCCGGCCGACCACGATCAGGTGCTCGGCGGTCTGTGCCATCTCGCTCATCAGGTGCGACGAGACGAAGACCGTCCGGCCCTCGGCGGCCAGGCCCCGCAGCAGGTCGCGGATCCAGCGGATGCCGTCCGGGTCGAGTCCGTTGACCGGTTCGTCGAGCAGCACCACGGCCGGGTCGCCGAGCAGCGCGGCGGCGATGCCGAGTCGCTGGCCCATACCGAGCGAGAAGCCGCCGGCCCGCTTGCCCGCCACCTCGTGCAGCCCCACCAGGTCGATCACCTCGTCGACCCGCCGCCGGCCGATCCCGTGGGTGGCGGCCAGGGCGAGCAGGTGGTTGCGGGCGGACCGCCCGGGATGCACGGCGCGGGCCTCCAGCAGCGCGCCGATCGCGCGCAGCGGTGCGGTGTGCTCGGCGTACCGGCGGCCGCCGACCGTCGCCGCCCCGGAGGTGGGCGCGTCCAGGCCGAGGATCATCCGCATGGTGGTGGACTTGCCGGCGCCGTTGGGCCCGAGGAAGCCGGTGACGACACCGGGCCGCACCGAGAAGTTGAGATCGTCGACGGCGAGCTTCTCGCCGTACCGCTTGGTCAGGTTGGTCACCTCGATCATGTGACCAACGGTCGCCCGTGTACGCGGTCGGTCGCATCTGCCACCTGCGGACACCTGCGCGTACCGCGGACGCGGTACGCGGGCGGGGTACGTACCGCGACCGACGCAACCGCCCGGGCGGTTCAGCGCGCCGGCGGGTCCGTGACCCGGACCAACCCGCTCTGGTACGCGACCGCGACCAGTTGCGCCCGGTCCCGCGTGCCGAGCTTCATCATCGCCCGGTTGACGTGGGTCTTCGCCGTCAGCGGGGAGACCACCAGCCGCTCGGCGATCTGCTCGTTGGACAGGCCGGTGGCGACCAGCGCCACCACCTCGCGTTCCCGATCGGTGAGAGCCCGCAGCCGCTCGGGGCTGGCCTGGGGGTTCGGCTCCGGCTGGGCCAGGAACCGGGCGATCAGACCGCGGGTGGCCTTCGGCGACAGCAGTGCCTCGCCCGCGGCCACGGTACGGATCGCGTCGAGGAGCTCGGACGGCTCGACCCCCTTGCCGAGGAAACCGCTGGCACCCGCCCGCAACGCCCGGAAGACGTGTTCGTCGATCTCGAAGGTGGTCAGGATCAGCACCTTGACGCCGGCCAGGTCCTCGTCGGCGGTGATCTGCTCGGTGGCGGCGAGGCCGTCCAGACCGGGCATCCGGATGTCCATCAGCACCACGTCCGCCCGGGTGGCGCGGGCCAGGTCGACCGCCTCCCGGCCGGTGGCCGCCTCCCCCACGACCGTCAGGTCCGGCGCCGAGTCGATCAGCACCCGGAATCCGGCGCGGATCAGCGCTTGGTCGTCGGCGAGCAGCACGCGGATCGTCACCCCGGCACCTCCTCGGGAGCGGGCAGGGCCGCCCGGACCAGGAAACCACCGTCCGGGCGGGGACCGGCGGAGAACGAGCCGCCGACCGCCTCGGCCCGCTCCCGCATCCCCAGCAGGCCCAGCCCCCCGCCACCCGGCCCGGTGGGCGCCACGCCTGCGCCGTCGTCGCTCACCTCCACCGTGACGCCGTCCGCGTCGTACCGCAGGCGCACCGCCACCGCCGCCCGGGGCGCGTGCTTGTGGGCGTTGGTGAGCGACTCCTGGATGATCCGGTACGCGGCCACGTCCACCGCCGCGGGCAGCGGGCGAGGCTGCCCGGTCAGGCTCCACCGCACCGGCTGCCCGGTGGCGAAGCCCTCGACCAGCGCCTCGAGGCGGTTGAGACTCGGTGCGGGCTCGATGGAGCTGTCGGTCTCCTCGTCCCGGCGCAGCACGCCGAGCAGGGTGGACAGCTCGTCGAGCACGCTACGGCTCGCGCTTCGAACGTGGCCGAGCGCCTCCTCCGCCGCGTCCGGCCGGTCCCGCAGGACGTGCCCGGCGACTCCGGCCTGCACGTTGATCAGCGCGATGTGGTGGGCGACGACGTCGTGCAGCTCGCGGGCGATGCGCAGCCGCTCCTCGGCGACCCGGCGGCGGGCCTCCTCCTCACGGGTCTGCTCGGCCCGCCGGGCCCGCTCCTCCAGCACGGCCACGTACGCCCGCCGGCTGCGTACCGCGTCGCCGGCCGCGACGGCCACGCCGAACCACAGCAGCAGCACCACCACGGCCGGGTCGGCCCAGGACACGCCGAGGGTGGCCACCGCCGCCGCCCCGAGGGTGAGGGCGCTGCCCGTGCCCGCGGCGGCGGCGGTCCGCCGGTCGGTCCGGGTGGCGACGGTGTACGCGGCCAGGGCGACCGTGAGCACGAACGGCCCGCGCGCCTGCTCCACCAGCAGCGACGCGGCAGCGGCCACGGTGGTCAGCGCCAGCACGGGCAGCGGGTACCGTCGCCGCAGCACCAGCGCGGCGCAGCCGACCAGCGCGAGGAGCACCGCGCCGGGAGTGAGCGGGTCCCGGGGCGGGCCGCCCGGCGGGTCGACCGGCAACAGGCTCACCACGAACAGCAGTGCGGCCAGCAGCGCGTCCACCGTCGTCGGGTGCGCCCGCGCGGCCCGGCGCCAGTCGGTGCGGCTCCGTGCCGACGCCGGGGGCCCGGCGGGGTCCGGGCGGCGCTGCGTCCGTGGCGTCGACACAGGCTCAAGGTACGCGCCGGGCCGCGGGCGGACGGCTGGTACCCGCCGCGCCGACGACGCGGTGTTAGGAGGGGCCCCTTGTACAACACCAGGCGTTAACAAGGGGCCCCTCCTTTCAACTCAAGGCAGGGTCCACTTCTGGTTGGCGCCGGTGTGGCAAGTCCAGAGGTGCACCGCCGTGCCGTCCGCGGAGTTGTTTCCCGAGACGTCCAGGCACTTGCCCGACTGTGGGTTGCGCAGCGTGCCGTTCGTCTGGGCCGACCAGTTCTGGGCACCCGTGCCGTTGCACGTCCACAACTGGATCTTCGTGCCGTCCGCCGAGGCGCCACCGGAGACGTCCAGGCACTTGCCCAGCGCCTTGATCGTCGAGTTCGGCGTCACCGTCCACGTCTGGGCCGCGCTGCCGTTACAGGTGTAGATCTGGATCTGCGTGCCGTCGGCGGTGGCGCCGTTGCGCACGTCCAGGCACTTGCCGGCCAGGCCCTTGATCGGGCCGGTGCCCGGCGTGCCGGTGCTCCCCTTCACCAGGGTGAAGTCGTCCACGTCGAACAGTCCGGTGCCCGAGCCGGTGAAGGTCAGGTACAGGTTCTGCGTGCCGGACGGGACGTTCGACAGGTTCGTCGTGACGTCGGCGTACGTCGTCCAGCTGCCGGTGTTCGGCACCGCCACCGAGCCGAGCACGGTGCCTGTCGTCGAGCCGGTCCGTACCTGGATGGTGCCGCCCGGCCCGCCGGAGACCACCCGGGCCTTGAAGGACGTGACGCCGGTCAGGTCGACCCCGTTGTACGCGGCCCAGTCGCCCGGGTCGATGTAGCCCAGGGTCTGGCCGCCGTTCGCGCCGGCCTTGGTGAACGGCGTGACCCCGCTCGCCGAGCTGTACGCCTCGGCCTGGATCGTGGTGTTGCCGGTCGGCGGCGGGGTGGAGCCCAGTTCCTTGATCCGCACGTTGCGGAACGAGGCGTCGTCGCCCGTACCGTGGTTCTGCAGCCCGATGTGGCCGGCGAGCGACCGGACCGGGTTCGTGTTGGTGAAGTCGTTGATCTTCACGCCGTTCAGGAAGACCTGCAGGCGCTCCCCCTCCACCAGCAGTTCGTACGTGTTCCACTCCCCCGGCGGGTTCAGCGCCGCGTCCCGGGCGGCGATGTCGGCGGACTTGAACGTGTAGACCGCGCCGGTGGTGCGGTCCGCGGCGTCGGTCGCGTCGATCTGGATCTCGTAGCCGTTGTCGACCGCCGACCACGGGTCGCTCGACGGCGGGAAGCCGATGAAGACGCCCGAGTTGTCGTCGCCGGCCAGCCGCCAGTCCAGCTTCAGCGAGTAGTTCGTGAACTGCTTCGCGCTGTACCAGTACAGGCCCATCCCGCCGACCGAGGTCAGGGTGGCGTCGGCGTTGGTGAAGCTGCCCGGCCCGGCCTGGGACCACCCGGTGGTGGAACCGTTGTAGAGGGTGGTGTAGCCGGTCTCCGGGCGGCAGTCGGCCTTGGTGCGGCCGGCCGCGTACCGGATGCCGCCGAGCAGGTGGGCACGGAAGTTCGGCTCGGCGTACGACGACTGGGTGTGCCCGCCGCCGGTGTAGAAGGCCCGGCCGCCGTTGTACGTCTTGCACCAGGAGTGCGGGTGGTCGGCGCCCATCGAGCCGCCCGAGTACGACGACTCGTCGAGGGTGGCCAGCACGCGCGCCGTGGAGCGGGCGTTGGTCTGGTAGTTGTACCACTCGTCGGTGCGGGTCCAGGTCTGCGGCAGGTGGGCCGTCGCCGCGTGGGCCCGGTTCTCCGCCTTGACGTTCGCCTGCTGGATGGCCGGGTGCGAGGCGAAGTACGCCCCGACCAGGTTGCCGTAGAACGACCAGCCGTACTCGGTGTCGGCCGCCGCGTGGACGCCCACGAAGCCGCCGCCGGAGCCGATGTACGACTCGAACGCGGTCTGCTGGCTGGCGTTGAGCACGTCACCGGTGGTGTTCAGGAAGACCACCGCCTCGTACTGGGCGAGGTTGCCGGTGGTGAAGGCACCCGCGTCCTCGGTGGCGGTGACGGTGAAGTTGTTCGCCGCGCCGAGGTCACGGATGGCCTGGGTGCCGGCGGCGATGGAGTCGTGCCGGAAGCCGGCGGTCTTGGAGAAGACCAGCACGTCGTACGCGGCGTCGGCGGCGCTCACCGGCGCGGCCGGCGTGGTGCAGGCGAGGACGGCGAGGACGGCGGTGGCCACGCCGAGGACGGGTCGGAGGAGTCTGCGCATGTCGCTCTCCCAACGGGGTGTTAGGAGGGGCCCCTTGTACAACACTAGGCGTTAACAAGGGGCCCTTCCTTTCAACTCAGGGCAGGGTCCACTTCTGGTTGGCGCCGGTGTGACAGGTCCACAGGTGCACCGCCGTGCCGTCGGCGGAGTTGTTGCCCGAGACGTCCAGGCACTTGCCGGACTGCGGGTTGCGCAGGGTGCCGTCGGTCTGGGCCGACCAGTTCTGCGCACCCGTGCCGTTGCACGTCCACAACTGGATCTTCGTACCGTCCGCCGAGGCACCACCGGAGACGTCCAGGCACTTGCCCAACGCCTTCACCGTCGAATTCGGCGTCACCGTCCACGTCTGCGCGGCCGTGCCGTTGCACGTGTAGATCTGGATCTGGGTGCCGTCGGCGGTGGCGGCGTTGCGCACGTCCAGGCACTTGCCGCCCAGGCCGGTGATCGGGCCGGTGCCGGTGCCGCCGCCGGTCGTGAAGGCGAACGAGTCGACGTCGTAGAGCGCGCCCGTGCCGGACCCGGCGAAGGTCAGGTAGAGCGTGGTGGTGCCGGCCGGCGGGTTGCTGACGGTGCCGGTGACGGTGGTGAAGACGTCCCAGGCGCCGGTGACCGGGACGGTGGCGGAGCCGAGCACGGTGCCGGTGGCCGAGCCGGCGCGGACCTGGAGGGTGCCGCCGGAGCCGGCCGACGAGACGCGGGCGCTGAACGAGGTCACGTTGCCGATCCGGTACGGCTCGAACGCGATCCAGTCGCCGTTGTTGATGTTGCCGACGGTCTTGCCGCCCTCGGCCGTCGCCTTGTCGAACGTGGCGATGCCGGACGACGTCTTGTAGTGCTCCGCCTGCCGCTTGCGCGGCTGGAGCGTGTGCTGCTTGTGGGTGGTCAGGCCGCCCGCGTCGGTGTACTCGGCGTCGAAGATGGCGAAGATGTTCGCCGCGTCGTCGTGCTCACCGTCGACCGGGATGGTGATCGAGCCGGAGCATCCGGTCTTCGAGGTGATCTGGTGGCCGTGTTGGTCGTGACCGAGGACGTAAGTCATCTTGACCTTGGTGCAGTCGATCGTGCCGTCCTCCGGGTCGGTCACCGTGATGCTGAACGGCACGGTGTCCCCGTAGCTGAACAGCGACCCGTTGGCCGGGCTGGTGATGGTCACCGTGGGCGCGGTGTTGCCGACGCCGATCTGCACGCTTGCCGTGCCGGTCGCGCCCTGCGGGTCGCGGACGGTCAGGGTGGCGGTGTAGGTGCCGTTGGCGTTGTACGTCTTGGTCGGGTTGGCCGCGGTCGAGGTGGTGCCGTCGCCGAACGCCCACGCGTAGGTGAGCGCCCCGCCCTCCGGGTCCGACGACCCGGCCGAGGAGAAGTTCACGGTCAACGGGGCCGCGCCGGAGGTCTTGTCGGCCGAGGCGACTGCCGTCGGCGCACGGTTGCCGCTGCCGACGTAGTCGTAGCGGTAGAGGGCCGAGTTGGCGTCGCCGTTGAAGTAGCCGGTGCCGTAGTCCAGGACGTACAGCGCGCCGTCAGGCCCGAACGCCATGTCCATGACCTGCTTGCCGTTCCACGGGAACGTGTCGATGGTGCCGACCGAGCCGTCGGTGTTGACGTGGATCGGCTTGATCCAGCCCCGGCCGAACTCGCCGGCGAAGAACTGCCCGTCGAAGCTCTGCGGCCACTTCGTGGTGGAGGTCGACGAGGCGTTGTACCGGTAGACCGGGCCGCCCATCGGCGACTCGGAGCCGCCACCGAACTCGGGCGGGCTGCCGGCGTCGCCCGCGTACCGGATCCAGGCCGCCTTGGCCCCCGGGAGCGTGGTGAGGCCGGTGTTGCGGAACGAGTTGTTGGTCGCGCCGCCGGTGCAGTTGTACTTCGCGCCGGCGGTGCCGGTGGCGAAGTTCCACTCGGCGTACGTCTCGTTCGCGGTGTTGGTACCGGTGCAGTACGGCCAGCCGTAGAAGCCGGGCCCGGTGACCCGGTTGAACTCGACCTGACCGCTCGGGCCTCGGGTGGTGGTGGTGCCGGCGTCCGGCCCGTAGTCGCCGACGTAGACGATGCCGGTGGCCTTGTCGACGCTCATCCGGAACGGGTTGCGGAAGCCCATCGCGTAGATCTCGGGACGGGTCTTCGGGTCCGAGTCGACGAACATGTTGCCGGCCGGGATCGAGTACGTCCCGTTCGCGTTGACCTTGATCCGCAGGATCTTGCCCCGCAGGTCGTTGGTGTTGGCCGAACTGCGCTGTGCGTCGTACGCGGGGTTGCGGTTGGTGCGCTCGTCGATCGGGGCGTACCCGCCGGAGTCGAACGGGTTCGTGTCGTCCCCGGTGGACAGGTAGAGGTTGCCCGCGGCGTCGAAGTCGATGTCGCCGCCGACGTGGCAGCAGATGCCCCGGTCGGCGGGTACGTCCAGGACGTCGACCTTGCTCGACTGGTTGATCGTGAAGTCGGCGTTCAACGTGAACCGGGAGAGCCGGTTGACGCCCTGCCAGGCGGAGAAGTCGCTGCCCGTGGCCGGGGCGTCCCCGGTCGGGGTGGACAGCGGCGGCGCGTAGTACAGGTAGATGTGTCGGTTGGAGGCGAAGCTCGGGTCGACTCCGACGCCCTGCAACCCCTCCTCGTCGTGGGTGTAGACGGCGACGCTGCCGATCACCGCCGTGTTGCCCGCCGCGTCGGTGCGGCGGACCGTGCCGTTGCGGGCGGTGTGCAGGACCGAGCGGTCCGGCAGCACCGCGATGGTCATCGGCTCGCCGACCTCGGCGACCCCCTTGGCGAGGGTTACCTGCTGGAAGTCGGTGCCGACGATGGGGTGGGCCTGGGCCGGGGTCGGGCCGCCGAGCGCGGCCGGGCCGGTGCCCAGGGCGACGGTGCCGGCGGCGGCGACCAGGAGCAGCGCCGCGCCGGCGGAGAACCAGGAGCGTTCGGGGTTGTCCTTGTTGGACATCGCTGTGTCCCTTCCTGACGAGTGACTGCCAGGGCGGGGCGCGCGCCGTCGCGCCGGATGCCGTAGCGGGGGATCGTTCGGTCGATGGGTTCCCGCGCCGCCGGTTCACCTCGACGAAACAAGCGTGTGATGGCCATGACATTAAGCGGCTAACGTCGATGTGTCCATACCTTCTGCCCACCCGACCCAGACTTTCGTCGATTCTGCTGAAAGTCCGCCCCCCGGAACGGGGTCAGCGGTGACGATCGATCGACTGGGTGGCCAGGTCGGAAAGTGCCGAGCGGCTCACCGGGGTGACCGGGGCCCGGGCGAGGGCGGCCAGTGCCGCGTCGGCGCGGACCCGGATCATCTGCTCGATCCGCTCCCGCGCGCCGGTGCTCTCGATGATCTTCCGCAGCTCGGCGGCGCCGTCCGCGTCCAGCGCCGGGTTGCCGAACAGCTCCCGCAGCCGGGCGGCCTGCGCCCGGTCGGCGGCCTCCCGGACCAGCGCCATCATCACCGTGGGCTTGCCCTCCCGCAGGTCGTCCAGGACGGACTTGCCGGTCACCTCGGGGTCGCCGAAGACGCCGAGCACGTCGTCGCGGAGCTGGAAGGCGTCGCCGAGCGGGTCGCCGAACTCGGCCAGCGCGTCGACCAGCTCCGGGGGCGCCCCGGCCAGGGTGGCGCCGATCTGCAGCGGCCGGGTGACCGTGTAGCGGGCGGCCTTCATCCGGATCACGGTGAGCGCGCTGGCGACCGAGCCGTCGCCCACCCCGGACACCAGGTCCAGGTACTCCCCCGCGATCACCTCGGTCCGCATCAGCGCGAAGACGCCGTACCCCCGGTGCACGGCGTCGGCGCCCAGCCCGCACTCGTGGAACATCTGGTCCGACCAGGCGGCGCAGAGGTCACCGCAGAGCAGGGCGGTGTTGCGCCCGTACGCCTCCGGGTCGCCCCGCCACGACGAGCTGGCGTGCAGGTCGGCGAACATGCGGTGCACCGACGGCTCGCCCCGGCGCAGGTCGCTGCCGTCGAGGATGTCGTCGTGGATCAACGCGAACGCGTGGAACAGCTCCAGCGCGGCGGCAGCTGCCACGATCGGCCTGCCGTCCGGCCCGCCGGCGCCCCGCCAGCCCCAGTAGCAGAACAGCGGGCGCAGCCGCTTGCCCCCGGCCAGCACGAAGCGGTGCAGCGCGGTGAAGACACCGCGCGGAGCCCCGTCCGGCCAGTCCGGGTACTGCCGGTCGAGGAACGCGGCCAGCTCGGCGTCGAACCGGGCGCGCAGCCCGGCGGTGTCGGTGGGCGTCACCGTCACGGTCACGGGCCCTCCTCGGACCGCCCGGCGGCACCCGTCCCGGGCGGCGGCGCGGTGCCGGCCGGCCGGCGCGGCCCGGCCAGCCCGGCCAGCTCCAGCAGCAGGCCCTTCACCTCCGTGGCGGCGACCCGGTCCCGGGCCGCCGACGGGTCGGAGCAGAGCAGCACCGGACCGTCGGCGGGATCGGCCGGCAGCCGCCCGTGCGAGCCCCGGACCGCCCGCGCGCCGGCGTCCAGCCCGACCACGCTCATCAGGTACCGCAGCCCGAGTTTCTTCCGGGCCAGGGCGAGCGCGGCCCGCCGCTTCGCCGCACCCGGGGCGGCCGGGTCGAGGAACAGCTCCGCCGGGTCGTAGCCGGGTTTGCGGTGGATGTCGACCAGCCGGGCGAAGTCCGGCGCGCGGGCGTCGTCGAGCCAGTAGTAGTACGTGAACCAGGCGTCCGGCTCGGCGACCAGGACGAGGTCGCCGGCCCGGGGATGGTCCAGCCCGTGTCCGGCCCTGCCGGCCGCGTCGAGCACCTCGGCCACCCCGGGCAGCGCGGCGCACAGCGTCGCCACCGCCGGCACGTCCGCCGGTTCCCGTACGTACACGTGGGCGATCTGGTGGTCGGCGACCGCGAACGCCCGGGACGTCCACGGGTCGAGGTACTCCATCCCGGCCTGCGTGTGCACCCGCAGCAGCCCTTCGGCGCGCAGCAGCCGGTTGACGTCGACCGGGCGGGAGACGTCGGTGATCCCGTACTCGGAGAGCACCACCACGGTCGCGTCGCGCTCCCGGGCGGCGTCCAGCAGCGGCGCGAGCACGCCGTCCAGTTCGGCGGCCGCGGCGGCGGCCCGGGGCGAGGACGCGCCGAAGCGCTGCAGGTCGTAGTCCAGGTGCGGGACGTAGACCAGGGTCAGGTCGGGTGCCTGCTCGGCGAGGATGCGCTGCGCCGCGCGGCAGATCCACCGGGACGACGCGATCCCGGCACCCGGCCCCCAGTAGCTGAACAGCGGGAACGTGCCGAGCGCGGTGGTCAGCGCGGCGTGCAGCTCCGGCGGGTCGGTGTAGCAGTCCGGGTCCTTGCGCCCGTCGGCGTGGTACACCGGGCGCGGGGTGACCGTCCAGTCCACGTCGGCGCCCATCGCGTACCACCAGCACACGTTGGCCACGGTCCAGCCAGGCGCCACCCGACGGGCCGCCTGCCACAGCTTCTCCCCGCCGACGAGCGCGTGGTGCTGCCGCCACAGCAGCACCTCGCCGAGGTCCCGGAAGTACCACCCGTTGCCGACGATCCCGTGCTCCGCCGGCAGCGCACCGGTGAGGAAGGTCGACTGCACCGAGCAGGTCACCGCCGGCAGCACCGTGCCCAGCTCGGCGCGGAAACCGCTGTCGGCGACCGCCCGCAGCCGGGGCATGTGCGCCAGCAGGCGCGGGGTCAGCCCCACCACGTCCAGCACCACGAGCCGCCTGCGCCCGCTCATGCCCGCACCGCCGCGCCGGTCGGGGTCAGGCCGAGCGCGACCAGCTCGGCGCGGGCGAAGGCCAGCTCCGCGGCGATCCCGGCGGCCAGCTCCGCGTCGGTGCGCGGGCGCCGCGCCGCCGGCAGCACCCCCCAGGTGTACGTCTCGACGTCGAGGTGGTCGCAGCCCGCGTCCGGCCCGGCGAACAACGCGGCAAGCGCGGCGCGCAGCACCGGCAGCGTCGAGCCCAGCGGTGGCTCGGGCGGGGCGTGCAGCGGCACGTGGTAGTGCACCCGCCACGGGCCCGGCAGCCCCGCGTCGAGCGCGGCGTCCAGGTCGTCGGCGGCCCAGGCGGGATCCGCCGGGTCCGCCTCGGCCGGGTGCCCGGCGGTGGCCGCCGCGCACGCCGCGCCCCGGGTCTGGTGCAGGAAGCGGGGTTCCACCCAGCGGCGCAGCGCGGCGGCGTCGCCGGCCGGGTCGGCCGCCTCCAGCGCGGCGGACACCTGCACCTTCACGACCGGCAGGCCCGCCGCGCGCAGCCGGCCCAGCGCCGCCGACGGCTCCTCCCAGGCGCAGGCCAGGTGAGCGAGGTCGAGGCAGATCCCGAGCCGCTCGGGGTCCATACCGGACAGTATCCCGGCCGCCTGGCCGGTGGTCTCCACCAGACAGCCGGGTTCGGGCTCGAAGCCGACCCGCACCGGCCGGCCGGTGTCCCGCTCGACGGCGGCGAGCCCGGCCGCGAGCTGGTCGAGCCGGCGTCGGGCGGCGTCGGCCCGGTCGGGGTCCCAGGGCGCCCGCCAGGCCAGTGGCAGCGTGGAGACCGATCCGCGGGCCGCGTCGTCCGGCAGCAGGTCCGCGAGCACCCGGGCCAGGTCGAGGGTGTACGCGAGCCGTGCGGCGCTGGTCCAGTCCGGCCGGTACACCGCGCCCTTGACCACCGGCGCCTGGAACGCCGCGTACGGGAAGCCGTTGAGGGTGACCACCTCGAGACCCCGCGCGGCCAGCTCGGTGCGCAACCGGCGCCGGGCGGCGGGCTCGCCGGCCAGCTCGGCGGCGGCCGGGGCGGCCAGCCACAGGCCCAGCCCGAGCCGGTCGGCGCCGAGCGACTCGCGGACCGGCACCGCGTACGTGTCGAGCTGGGCGAGGATGCCGGCGAGGTCCTCGGCGGGGTGCACGTTCGTGCAGTAGCCGAGGTGGACGGTGGTGCCGCCGGCGTGCCGCAGCCGCATCAGCTGCCGCCGCGCAGGATCGAGTTGCCGGCGAACGTCGGTGCCGGCGCGTCCACGTCGCGCAGGTCCAGCCGCCCGGACTGGCCGTAGAACTCGACCGGGTTGCGCCAGAGCACCCGGTCGACGTCGTCGTCGGTGAACCCGGCCAGCAGCATCGCCTCGCCGGTCGCCCGGGTGAGCAGCGGGTCGGAGCGCCCCCAGTCGGCCGCCGAGTTGACCAGTACCCGCTCGGTCCCGTACGCCTTGAGCAGCTCCACCATCCGGGGCGGGGACATCTTCGTGTCCGGGTAGATGGAGAAGCCGAGCCAGCAGCCGGTGTCCCGGACCAGCTCGACGGTCACCTCGTTGAGGTGGTCGAGTACCACCCGGCCCGGCTCGATGCCGGACTCGGCGACCACCGCGAGGCTGCGCTCGACGCCACGCGCCTTGTCCCGGTGCGGGGTGTGCACCAGCGCCGGCAGGTCGTGCGCCACCGCCAGGGCGAGCTGGGCGGCGAAGGCGTCGTCCTCCTCGGGCGTCATCGAGTCGTACCCGATCTCGCCGACCGCCACCACGCCGTCCTTCTCGAGGTAGCGCGGCAGCACGTCGAGCACCGGCCGGCAGCGCGGGTCGTTGGCCTCCTTGGGGTTGAGCGCCACGGTGGCGTGGTGCCGTACCCCGAACTGCCCGGCCCGGAACGGCTCCCACCCGACGAGGGAGTCGAAGTAGTCGGTGAACGAGCCGACGCCGGTGCGGGGCTGGCCCAGCCAGAACGCCGGCTCCACGACCGCCCGCACGCCCGCGGCGGCCATCCGCTCGTAGTCGTCGGTGGTCCGGGACGTCATGTGGATGTGCGGGTCGAAGATGCGCATCACGCCTCCCTGATCGTGAGCCGGTCGAGCAGTTCGGTGGCGTCGGCGGGCATGGTCCGACCGGCGGCGGCCCGCTCCGCGGCGAGCGCGGCGAGCATGGCCGCCAGCTCCCCGTCGGCGCGGGCGTCGAGGTCGGCCACCACGGCCAGCGGCACGCCGGTGAACACGCACTTGAGCACCGCCTGCCGCCAGGCCGGCGGGTCGAGGTGCCGGGCGTACGGTCCGAGGGCGGCGGCGATCAGCCGGGTGTCGTTGGTGCGGATCGCGTCGTGCAGCAGCGGCACCCCGGCGGCGCCGACCGGCAGCAACGGCAGGGCCTTGAGCACCGCCCGTTTCTCGGCCGCGTCGCCGGTGCGGTAGAGCGCCTCGGCCCGCTCCGCCGCGTGCCCGGCCGGCAGGGTGGCCAGCAGCAGTGCCCGGGCCGCCTCGTCGGCGGTCCAGCCGGGCAGGTCGGGCAGGTCGGCCCGGCCGCAGCGGCGGCCGGCGGCCGGGAAGAACCGCGCGATCGTCGCCGGCTCCTCCACGACGCGGCTCAGCGCCGCCGCCAGCCAGTCCGGATCGGGTACGCCCCCCAGGGCGGCCCGCAGTCGATCGGGTGTCGTCACCGTCTCCTCCTTCCTGTACCGCCGCCGGTGGTACGCGCTCCTCCCTTTGCTCTGCTTCACTCCACGCAACGGTCCGTGGCGACCGGTGGTGCGTCCGTTGAAGCAGAGCAAAGGGCGTTCGCGAGAGTTCCTTCCGGCGCCGGGGCGGTCGCGGCGCGCAGGAACTCCAGCGAGCGGGCGGCGACGGCGGGTGCGGCGTGCGAGTGGCGGGGCAGTTCGACCGCGACCAGGCCGGCGTAGCCGACCTCGCGCAGCGCCGCCAGCACCGGCGGAAAGTCGATCTCGCCCGCGCCGAACTCGAGGTGCTCGTGCACCCCCCGCCGCATGTCGTCGATCTGCACGTTGACCAGGTGCGCGGCGACCGCGCGGACGCAGTCGGGCACCGGCAGCGGCTCCAGGCAGCGGCAGTGCCCGATGTCGAGGGTGACACCGAGCCGTTCCGGGGCGCCCAGCGCGGCGTGCAGCCGTCGCCAGCCGGCGATGTCCTCGACAAGCATCCCGGGTTCCGGTTCGAAGCCCAGCGGCACGCCGGCGGCGTCGGCGGCAGCGACCACGGCGGCGCAGCCGGTCACCAGCCGGTCCCAGGCGACGGCGGGCGGCACCGCCCCGGGCCGGACCCCGGCCCAGAAGGACACCGCCTCGGCGCCGAGGTCCGCGCCGACCGCCACGGCACGCCGGAGGAACTCGATCCGGCGGGCCGGGTCGTCGTGCAGCAGTGTCGGGGCGTGCTTGTGCCAGGGGTCGAGCAGGTAGCGGGCCCCGGTCTCGATCACCACGCCCAGACCGAGGTCGGTGAGCCGCCGGGCGACGGCGTCGACCCGCCGGGCCAGCCCGGGCGCGAACGGGTCGAGGTGGTCGTGGTCGAGGGTGAGCGCGACGCCGGCGTAGCCGAGGTCGGCGATGACCGCGAGCGCGTCCTCGAGGCGGTGGTTGGCGAAGCCGTTGGTGCCGTACCCGAATCGCAGCCCGCCGCCGGCGCCGCCCGCCGCGGCCGGGGCGGTGCGGGCGGAAGCCGGCGGGCGGGCGGTGGTCATGTCGGGGAGATCCTCCGGGCCAGCCGCCGGCCCAGCGGCGCGGCCGCCGCGACCGCCAGCCCGAGCAGGCCGGTGCCGGCCCGCGCGGTCAGCGCGCCCTGCAACGCGGGCAGGCCGGTGATGCCGGCGCCGACCGCCGCGCGTACCCGGCCGGCCGTCGGATCGGCGACCACCCGGGCCTGCGCGGCGCCGTAACGGGCGGCGTACCAGGCGGCGAGCGCGACGGGCAGGGCCGCCGCGACGCGGCGGACGGCGGGGCGACCGGTGGCCGGGCGGCGGGTCGCGACGGCGGCGCTCGCGGCGACCAGGGCGGTGCCGGCGAGGGTACGCAGCGCCAGCGCCGGCTCGGCGCCGGCGACCTCGCGGCGGGACAGCGCGGTGACCGTCCAGGTGTGCGCGGCGACGGTGGCCGCCGCCGGCAGCGCCCGCACCGGCCGGCCGCCCGACCCGCCGAGCAGCACGTCCAGCCCCCGGCAGGCGGCCATCACGGCGGGCCCGGCCGCGGTGTTCTTGGCCGTGAGGTCGTACGCCCAGACGGTGGCGGCGAGCGGCAGCGCGACGGCCGCGGCCCGCCGGCCCCCGGCGGCGGTGGCGAGCCCGACCCCGGCGACGGTGAGCCCGGCGGCCAGGCCGAACGCCAGGCCGGGCGCCACCCGGCCGCTGGGGATCGGCCGCTCGGGGCGTTCGACGGCGTCGAGCCGCCGGTCGGCCCAGTCGTTGGCGGCCATGCCGGCCCAGTAGAGCAGGACGGACGCGGCGGCGAGGGCGGGCGTACGCCGGCCGAGCGCACCCGCCGCGGCGGCGCCGGCGACCACGTCACCGGGGACCGAGAGCGCCGCCGGTGCCCGGACCAGTTCGGCGAGGTCAGCTGGGCGGGGCATCGGCACCTCCGTGCAGCCGGCGGGCGAGGTCGCACAGCCGGGTCCACTGGTCGGCGAGCGAGTGCGCGGTGGTGTCGAGCGGGTCCTTGAAGAAGAAGGCGAGCTCGGTCAGCGGGCCGCTGAGGCCGGCGGCGTGCGCGGCGGCGGTGAGCCGGGCCAGGTCGAGCACCAGCGGCGCGGCCAGCGCGGAGTCGCAGCCGTGCCAGGTGAACTCCAGCCGCATCCCGGTGCCCAGGAAGCCGGCGAAGGTGACCAGGTCCCAGGCGGTCTTGAAGTCGCCCAGCTCCTCGACGTACCCGATCCGGGTGTCGCCCTGGGGAAGGTAGCCGAGGGTCTCGCCGAGCACGCGTTGCTTGCTGTGCACCTTGGCCGCGTTGGCGCCCGGGTCGGCGAGGTTGGCGCCGTCGCCGCCGCCGAGCAGGTTGATCCCGGACCAGGACCGGACGGTGAGGTGCCGCATCGCGAACATCGGGGCGAGCACCGACTTGAGCAGCGTCTCCCCGGTCTTGCCGTCGTGCCCCGCGTACGGCACCCGGTGCGCGTCGGCCAGTGCCCGCAGCGCCGGCAGCCGCAGGCCGGTGGACGGGGTGAAGTCGACGTACGGGAAGCCGGCGGTCACCGCCGCGTACGCGTACAGCGAGCTGGGCGGCAGCACGTCGTCGGGACCGGTGAGGGCGGCCCGGAGCGCGGCCGGGTCGGCGTGCCCGGGGTGCGGGCGGGGGGCCGGCTCGGTGGCGGAGACGTTGACCACCACCACGCGGGCCAGCCCGTGCCGGTCCCGGAAGTCGGTGAGGTCGCGGGCGATCGCGGCGGCCCGGTCGGCCTGGCTGCCGTCCCCGGGCGCGGGGCGCAGTTCCCGCTCGACGCCGGCCAGTTCCTCGGGCAGCGCGGCGACCAGGCGGCCGGGCAGCACGCCGACGGCGGCGAGGGCCTCGGCCCGCTTGGCCAGCGGCGTGGCGACCACGTCGTGGCCGCCGAGGACCAGGTCGGCGAAGGCCGGCAGGGCGGGACCGCGCAGCTCGGGCAGCTCGGTGACGCACCCGGTCGGTCCGGTCAGCCCGGCCCGCAGGGCGAGGGCCCCGACGATGCTGGTGGTCGCGACCGAGCCGCGCGCCCCCACCAGCCAGACACCCGTACGCATGGCGCTCCTTCCCTTGGAGGAACCGGCCTTGCATAGAAGTAAACAGATATCAGAAGAACGTTCGGAAAGACACCCTTTGTGCGGATGGGCCCCGTCCGCCGCCCGCTCCGGGGTTCGCCGGCCGGCGTCGAAGTCGGCGGTGACGACGCCGGCCGGCACCCGGCGCGGATGCGGACGGACGGGGCTGGCAGGCAGGGACGGTCGGCGTCTCGCCCCTGTCTCCCCCGCATCCGCCCGGTCGGGGTGGGGCGTGGTGGGGAACCGCCCGGCCGGGTGGCCGGACGGATGGCGGTCCGGGTGGGCCGCCACGGCGGCGGTCCTCCGGTGCGGCCGGGGAATCCCGGTCCGGCCGCACCGGACGACCGTGTTGCTCGCGCCTGCCGGCCGGATGGCCCGCGGGCACGTCCTCCGGTCCCGACCCGATCCCGACCACGGGGCGCAACCGCGGCCGGCCCTCGCCGGTCGGTCCCGGAGGTGACTCAGGCGGCGACCGTCTGCAGCGCCGGCTCCACGTCGGTCCACGAGGACCCCAGCTCGGCCGACCGGCTCACCGCGTCCAGCACCAGTTGGACCTGCAACGCGTCGGCGAACGAGGGCGCCGGGTCGACGCCGGTCGCCACCGCCTCGATGAAGTCCCGCATCTGGTGGGTGAAGGAGTGCTCGTACCCGATGATGTGGCCCGGCGGCCACCAGGCCGACATGTACGGGTGCTCGCCCTCGGTGACCAGGATCCGGCTGAAGCCCTGCTCGGCGGCGGGTCGCGTCGCGTCGTAGAACTCCAGCTCGTTGAGGCGTTCCAGGTCGAAGACCACCGAGCCCAGCGACCCGTTGATCTCCACGCGGAGGGCGTTCTTGCGGCCGGTCGCGAACCGGCTCGCCTCGTAAGTCGCCAGCGCCCCGCCGTCCAGCCGGGCGACGAACACCGCGGCGTCGTCGACCGTCACCGGGCCGGTGGCCGGGCCGTCACCGTCCACCGTGGCCGCCAGCCCGCTGGAGCCGGTCGGCAGCGGCCGCTCCTTGACGAACGTCTCGGTGATCGCGCTGACCCCGGTGATGAGCTGGCCGGTGACGTACTGGGTCAGGTCGATGATGTGCGCGCCAATGTCGCCCAGCGCGCCGGAACCCGCCCTGTCCTTCTGGAGGCGCCAGACCAGCGGGAACTGCGGATCCACGATCCAGTCCTGCAGGTAGGTCGCCCGGACGTGCCGGACCACCCCGAGCCGCCCCTCGGCGACCAGCTGCCGCATCATCGTCACCGCGGGCACCCGGCGGTAGTTGAACCCGCACATCGATCGCACCCCGGCGGCCTGCGCGGTGGCCGCCGCGGCGGCCATCGTGCGGGCCTCGGACACCGTGTTGGCCAGCGGTTTCTCGCACAGCACGTGCTTGCCGGCGGCCAGTGCGGCGAGCGCGATCTCGGCGTGGCTGTCCCCCGGCGTGCAGACGTCGACCACGTCGATGTCGTCCCGGGCGACCAGCTCACGCCAGTCGGTGGTGTACGCGTCCCAGCCGAGCCGGTCCGCGGCCTCGGACACCTTTCCGGCGTCGCGACCGCAGATCAGCGCCATCCGGGTCCGCGCCGGCAGGTCGTAGACGCGGTTCACGGTGCGCCACGCCTGCGAGTGCGCGGCGCCCATGAACGCGTAGCCGACCATGCCGACCCGCAGTTGCATGTCTTTCGTGGACAAGGTGGGTCTCCCCCCGTGTGTCAGAACCCGAGCTTGACGTAGTCGCCCGCGTTCTCCTTCGTGATCGTCTCGGAGGCGAGGATGATCTCCTTGGGCACCTGGAGCTCCACCAGGTCGGACATGCCCCGGCCCTGGCCGATCAGGCGGGCCAGCGAGATCGCCGAGGAGGCCATCGACGGGCTGTAGGTGACGGTCGCCTTCAGGACGGTGTTGTCCGCCTGGATGTCCTCGATGGCCTTCTTCGAGCCGGCGCCGCCGACCATGAAGAACTCGCTCCGGTTGGCCTGCTGGATCGCGGCCAGCACGCCGATGCCCTGGTCGTCGTCGTGGTTCCAGATCGCGTCGATCTTCGGCAGCGCCTGGAGCAACTGGGCGGCCTCCTGCTGGCCGGAGTCGGCGGTGAACCGGGCCGCGCGGCGGTTGGCCACCTTGAGCCCGGCCTGGGCCAGCGTGTCGTTGAAGCCCTTCGTCCGCTCCTGGGTCAGCTCCAGTTCGTCCATGCCGGCGATCTCGGCGATCACCGGGTTGCTGGCGCCCTTCGCCTTGAGCTGCTCCACGATGTACGTCGCGGCGGCCACGCCCATGCCGTAGTTGTCGCCCTTGATCTGCAGCCGGTACGCCTTCGCGTCCGGGAAGGCCCGGTCCAGGTTCACCACCGGGATGCCGGCCTTCATCGCCTCCAGGCCGAAGGCGTTGAGCTCCTTGCCGTCGTGCGGCAGCAACACGATCACGTCCGGCTTCTGCGAGATCAGCGTCGACAGCGCCGCCCGCTGGGCCGCCGCGTCGGCGCCGGCCTCGACCGTCTTGAACTCCACGTCGGAGTACGTACCGGCCTGCGCCTTGGCGTTGTTGGTGATCGCGGCGATCCAGCCGTGGTCGGCGGCCGGGGCGGAGAAGCCGATCGTCACCCGCTTGCCGGGCTCGGCGTTGCCGCCGGGCGCGGCGGCCTTGGTCTGCGCTTCGGTGGGCTGCTGCTCGTTGCTGGTGCAGCCGGCGAGCAGGACGCCGGCGCCGACTGCGGCCCCGCCGAAGAGCAGCCGGCGGCGCGACAGGTCGCGGCTGTGCTGGGTCATGACGACCTCCTGGTTTTCACGGTGTGGGGGTTGTGGAGGGTGTGCGAGGTCCGGCCACCGTCGTCCGCTCAGGTGGCCCGGTGAAACGGATCGGGTCAGGTGGTGGTCAGCCGGTTTCGGCCGAGGAACTGGGTGAGGCTGCGGAACTGGACCTGCTGGACCAGGACGGCGGCGACGATGATGCCGCCCTTGACCATGTTCTGGGCCTCGGTGGTGAGACCGTTGATCGCGAAGAGGTTCGTGATCGTCGCGAAGATGATCACCCCGAGCAGGGAGCCGATGATGGTTCCCCGCCCGCCGCTGAGCAGCGTGCCGCCGATGATCGCGGCGGCGATCGCGTCCAGCTCGTACAGATTGGCCATGGCCGCCTGGGCCGAGTTCGCCTGGGCCGTCAGCATGATGGCCGCGATGCCGCAGCACAGGCCGGAGATCGCGTAGAGCAGCACCGTGTGCCGCTTGACGTCGATGCCGGCCAGCCGCGCGGCCTCCGGGTTCCCGCCGACGGCGACCGTGCGCCGGCCGAAGGTGGTGCGGTTGAGCAGCACCCACCCGGCGGCGACGACCGCGGCGAGGATGTAGACCAGCAGCGGGATGCCGAGCAGATTGTTGCTGGCCAGGCCGTTGATGAAGTTGTTGTCCGAGACCTGGGTCTGCTTGTCGGAGATCTCGGCGGCCAGCCCACGGGCCGCCACGAGCATCGCAAGGGTCGCGATGAACGGCACCAGCCGCCCGTACGAGATCAGCAGGCCGTTGACCAGACCCACGCAGACCCCGACGGTCAGCGCCGAGAAGATCATGCCGCCGGCCCCGTAGCTCTGCGTCGCCAGCGTGGTGCACCAGACCCCGGCCAGGGCGACGATCGCACCGACCGACAGGTCGATCCCGCCGCCGATGATCACGAAGGTCATCCCGACCGTGACCACGCCGACCACCGAGGCGAGCTTGAGGATGCTGAGCACGTTGTCCCAGACCCAGTCCGGGTTGGAGTACAGGTCGGAGCGGGTCGCGGCGCCGATGACGATCAGCACGACCAGCACCCCGATCAGGGCGAGGTTGCGCCGGGCGCCCTCGCCGCCCTCGCCGTGCCACCAGGACAGCCGGCCGCCCGCGGCGGCCTTCTCGCCGGCCAGCGCGGTCTCCGCCGGGTCGACCGGCGGCGACTGCGCCGGCAGCTGGGCCCCGCGCTCCGGCGCGGCGGTGGAGGTGGGCGGACTGTCGCTCATGCCGGTGCGCCTTCCATCAGGGACCCCGCCATGACGAGGTCGAGCACGGTGTTCTCGTCGAGTTCGGCGGCCGGGGCCTCGCGGACGACCCGGCCCTCCCGCATCACCAGCACGCGGTCGGCCAGGCCGAGCACCTCCGGCACCTCGCTGGAGACCAGCAGCACCCCGACGCCGCTGGCGGCGAGGGCGCGGACCACCTGGTACAGCTCGGCCCGGGCGCCGACGTCCACGCCCCGGGTCGGCTCGTCCAGCAGCAGCAGCTTCGTGTCACCGAGCAGCCACCGCCCGACCACGACTTTCTGCTGGTTGCCGCCGGAGAGCGTGCGCACCGGCCGGCGTACGTCCCGGGGGCGCAGGTCCAGGCTCTCCGCGATGCGGTCGGCCTCGGCCCGCTCCCGCCCGGTGTCGGTGAAGCCGGCACGGGCGTACCGGCCGAAGGTGGCAAGCGTGACGTTGCGGTAGATCGGCTCGCCGAGCAGCAGCGCCTGGCTCTTGCGCTCCTCCGGGGCCATGCCCAGGCCGGCCCGGACGGCGGCGCCGACACTGCCCGGGCGGAGCCGCCGTCCCGCCATCGTGACCGTGCCGGCCTCGGCCCGGCGGGCGCCGTAGATGGTCTCCAGCAGCTCCGAGCGACCGGAACCGACCAGCCCGGCGATGCCGACGATCTCACCGGCCCGTACCGACAGCGACACGTCGGCGAACTCACCGGCCCGGGTCAGCCCCTCGACGCGCAGCAGTTCCTCGCCGGCCGGCGCCTCGGCGGGACGGTCCGGGAAGACGTACTCGATGGTCCGGCCGGTCATCCGGGAGACCAGGTCGCCGGTCGGGGTGTCGCGCGCCGACAGGTTCGCCGCGGTGGTCCGGCCGTCCTTGAGTACGGTGACCCGGTCGCCGATCTCGCGGATCTCCTCAAGCCGGTGGGAGATGTAGATGACCGCGATGCCCTGGGCGGTCAGCTCCCGGATGATCCGGAACAGGTTGTCGACCTCGTCGTGCGCGAGCACCGCGCTCGGCTCGTCCATGATGATCAGCCGGGCCTCGTGCGACAGCGCCCGGGCCATGCTGACCACCTGCTTCGCAGCGGCCGGCAGCGACCGGACCATCCGGTTCGGCGGGATCTCGGCGTGCCCGAGCCGACCGAGGGTCTGCCGGGTCCGGCGGGCCATGTGGCCACGCCGGACGAAGCCGAAGCGACGCGGCTCGTGGCCGAGGAAGGCGTTCTCCGCCACCGACAGGTCCTCGACCAGGTCCAGCTCCTGGTAGATGGTGGCGATGCCGGCGCGCATGGCGGCCTGGGGGTTGGCGAAGGTCACCGGCTCGCCGCGCCACTCGACGGTCCCCGAGTCCGGGCGGTGCACCCCGGCCAGGACCTTGATCAGGGTGGACTTGCCGGCGCCGTTCTGCCCGAGCAGGCAGTGCACCTCACCGGCGCGTACCTCAAGCTGCACCCCGTCGAGGGCGCGTACGCCCGGGAAGGTCTTCACCACGTCGGTGAGGCGCAGGACGGTCTCGGAATTCATCGACGCCTCCAGCTGGGCTGCGAAGGTTCGGAGGCGAGCATCGCCACCATCGTCGGGTCGGTGAGGACCCGTTCGACCGCGACATGCGCGGCCCCGTGGGCCGCCGCCCGGAAGTCGAGTTCCGATGCGACGAAGAGACAGCGCGCGTCGGGGCCGGCCACCACCAGCCGGTCGAGTTCGGCCTGCGCGTCGGCGATCAACTGCCCCCGGAACCGGGCGAAGTAACCCCCCAGGACGATCACCCGCGGGTTCAGCAGGTTGACCAGGATGGCGCCGCCGACGCCCAGCCACCGGGCGATCTCCCGCAACGCCTGCTCGACCCGGCGGTCACCGGCCGCCTGCCGCCGTTCGATCTCGGCCAGCCGCTCCTCCGGGACCCGCACCGGACCGCTGTCCGAGCGACCGTAGGCGTGGTCGGGCGCCGCCATCCGCACCAGGGCGGCGAGACCCACCTTGGTCTCCCAGCAGCCGGTGCGCCCGCAGCCGCACCGGTCGCCGTTGGGGTCGACGGGCAGGTGCCCGACCTCGCCCGCGAAACCGTCCCCGCCACGAAGCAACCGCCCTCCGGAGATGACACCGCCGCCCACACCGACCTCGCCGGTGAGATAGACGAGATCCGGCGTGCCGGCAGCCACACCGACGGTGAACTCGGCCAGCGCGGCGAGATTGGCGTCGTTGTCGACGCTGACCGGGATCGGCACCGTCGGCGCGGTGTCGGCGAGCCGCTGCGCCACCGGAACGTTGCGCCAGCCGAGGTTGGGCGCGTACAGCACGGTGCCGGTCTCCACATTCACCAGGCCGGGGACCGCCACGGTGATGCCCATCACCCGGAGCCCTGCCGAGTCGAGGTCGGTCAGGGCCGCCCCCATCACCTGGGACAGTTGCCGCAGCGACCGGTCGACATCGGAGCCCATGGCATCGAAGCCGACCCGCCGGTCGATCAGCGTCCGCCCGGTGAGGTCCAGCCCGTAGGTGGCGATGTAGTCAACGTTGATCTCCAGGCCGAGCGCGCCGACGGTGGCACCGTCGAGTGAGATGGCCCGGCCCGGCCGGCCGACCGCGCCGGCCTGCTGGAGGCCCGTCTCGGTGACCAGGCCGCGAGCCTGCAGCTCACTGATCAGACTGGAGACGGTGGTCTTGTTCAGCCCGGTCTCGGCGGCGATCGCCGCGCGCGAGGCCGGGCCACGAGTGCTCAGATAACGCAGAACGAGCGAGAGATTCGAACGCCGCACGGTGGTCTGGTCGGCAGGGGAACCGGTCGGCGGCACCATGGCGGAACCTGCTTCAACCTGCGCCACCAACTGTCCCACCTCCCCTCCCCGACAATTGTCGAACGTGGTTGTCGAACAACAACGTAGGTGTCGTTCCGGTAACCAGCAACCCGCTCACACACACACGTTCGTAACACTTCAGCAACGGCCGTCGCCGCCAACATACATTCACTGACGATGATCCCCACTTTGGTCAGCAGACGGCGGCCGGGCTCCACGTCCTGCAATTCCGACATCCGGACGCCGCACCCGTGGAACCCGGGCGCACAACACCGTTCTTTTCAATTGTCGGCCCAGCCGACGCCGACTGGCAGCCGTCCGGCCGCGGCGGGGCCGGTGGCGTCACACCGGCCCCGCCGGACCCGTCAGCCACTCAGGCTGAACCAGTCCACGTCGAACAGGTAACCGCCACCACCCTTGAAAACCAGGTGGACTGGGCCGGTGCCGGCCCCGTTCAGGGTGGCGTTGACCGTCACGAAGGAGGTCCAGCCGCCGGTTGCCGGCACCGGCACGGAACCGAGCAACGGCCCCGAGGCCGAGCCGGACCGGACCTCGATGGTGCCCCCGGACGCACCTGAGGAGACCCGGGCGGAAAACGATCTTGCGCCAACGGTGCTCACCGACGCGTATCCAACCCAGTCGCCGTTGTTTATGTACCCGACCGTCTTTCCGCCACTCGCCGCCGAATGGTTCGCGATTTTCACCCCGGCGGACGAGGAGTAGGACTCTCCTTCAATCCGTGGCGGCGCCGTCCCGATTTCCCTGATCCGGATGTTCCGGAACGAGACATCGTGGCCGGCACCGTTGTTCTGGAGGCCGAGGTAACCCTGGAGACCACGGCTCTGATCGCTGTTGGTGAAATCGTTGACCAACGCGCCGTTCAGATAGACCCGAACCCGTTCGCCCTCCACCAGGAGTTCGTACGTGTTCCATTCACCCGCTGAGTTCAACGCGGCGTCCCGCGCGGCGGTGGTCGGCGCCTTGGCCCCGTAAACCGCCCCGGTCGTCTGGTTCGCCGCGCCGGTCCCGCCGATCTGGATCTCGTAACCGCCGGCGGAAGTGGTCCCGGACGTGCCGTCCGCGCCGATCATCACTCCGGAGTCGTCGTCCGGTCCGGCCTGCCGCCAGTCGAGCTTGACCGAGTACGACTGGAACGCCTTGGCCGAGTACCAGTAGACGCCCCGGCCCCCGTACGAGCTGAGGGTCGCGTCGGTGTTGGTGAAGCCACCCGGTCCAGCCTGCGTCCACCCGGTGGTAGCGCCGCCGTAGAGGGTGGTGTAGCCGGTTTCCGGCCGGCAGTCGGCCTTGGCGAAGCCGGCCGCGTACCGGATCCCGCCCAGCAGGTGGGTCCGGAACACCGGATCGGCGAAGGCGGCGTCGGTGTGCCCGCCCCCGGTGTAGAAGGACCGGCCGGCCGCCACCGAGCGGCACCAGGCGATCGGGTGGTCCCCCATGGTGCCGCCGGAGTAGCTGGTCTCGTCGAGACTGGCCAGCACCCGCACCGACGGCCGTGGGTTGGTGTTGAAGTTGTACCACTCGTCGGTCCGGGTCCAGGTCTGCGGCAGGTGCGCCGTCGCGGCGTGGGCCCGGTTCTCCACCTTCGCCCTGGCCGACTGGACGGCCGGGTGGGAGACGAACCGGGCACCCACCAACTCGCCGTACCAGGACCAGCCGTGCTCGGTGTCGGAGGCCGCGTGAACCCCCACAAACCCGCCACCGCCCTCGATGTACCCCTGGAAGGCGTTCTGCTGGCTGGTGTTGAGCACGTCACCGGTGGTGTTGAGGAAGACCACCGCCTCGAACTGGGCGAGGTTGGTGGTGGTGAAGGCGTTCGCATCCTCGGTCGCGGTGACGGTGAAGTTGTTCGCCGCGGCGAGGTCGCGGATCGCCTGGACACCAGCGGCGATCGAGCCGTGCCGGAAACCCGCCGTCTTCGAGAAGACCAGCACCTGGTACGCGGGGTCGGCGGCCGCCACCGGCGGCGCGACGCCACCGGCCAGCAGCAGGGCGGCCGTGACGGCGACCGACAGACGCACGATCTTTACCATGGCCCCTCCCTTCAGGACAGGACGAAGGAGTCGACGTCGAACAGGTAGCCGGTGCCGGACCCGAGGTAGACCAGGAACAGCGGGCCGGACGCGGAGCCGGTCAGGGTGGTCGACACCGACTGGTAGTTCTCCCACCCGCCGGTAGCCGGCACCGCCACCGAGCCGAGCAGGGTGCCGGTAGCCGATCCGGAGCGGATCTGGATGGTGCCACCGGTGCCGCCCGAGGCGATCCGGGCGGTGAACTTCGTCTTCCCGGCGGTGCTCACCGCGGCGTACCCGGTCCAGTCGCCGTTGTTGATGTAACCGACCGTCTTGCCGCCGTTGGCGCCGGCGTGAGTGGCCACCCGCACGCCTGACTGCGAGCTGAACGATTCCGCCTCGGTGCCGCCGGTGGCGAAGGTGAAGGCGTCCAGATCGAACAGATTGCCGGTGCCACCGGTGAAGCGTAGGTAGAGCGGACCCGTCCCGCTCGGCGCGGCGGTCAGCGCGGTGGTCACCTCGGTGAAGGTGTTCCAGTTGCCGGTGACCGGCACGGTGACCGTGCCGAGCAGCGTCCCGGTGGGGGAACCGTTCCGGACCTCGATCTTGCCGCCGGCACCGGCCGAAGAGACCCGGGCGGTGAACGCGGTGGCGTTGCTCAACCGGTACGGCTGGAACGAGATCCAGTCGCCGTTGTTGACGTAGCCGACCGTCGTACCGCCCTCGGCGTTGCTGTGGCTCGCCTTCTGCACCCCGGACTGCGTGGCGTAGTGCTCGGCCTGCCGGTGCCGCGGTTGCAGGATGATCTGCGCGGTGCCGCTGGCCCCGGCGGTGTCGGTGTAACTGGCCTGCAGGACGCCGTAGATGTTCGCGGTCTCGTCGTGCTCCCCGTCGACGGGAATGGTGATCGTCCCGGAACAGCCGGTCTTCGAGGTGATCTGATGGGCATGCTCATCATGCCCGATGAGGTAGGTCAGCGTGACCTTCGTGCAGTCGATGGTCGTGTCCTCCGGGTCGGTGACGCCGATCTGGAACGGCACCGTGTCGCCGAAGCTGAACAGCGTCCCGTCCGTCGGGTTCTGGAACGTCACGGTCGGGGCGGTGTTGCCGACGGTCACCGTGACGTTCGCGGTGCCGGTGGCGCCCTGCGGGTCGCGGACGGTCAGGGTGACGGTGTAGGTCCCGTTGCTGTTGTAGGTCTTCGTCGGGTTCGCCGCGGTCGAGGTGGTCCCGTCGCCGAAGTTCCACGAGTAGGTCAGCGCCCCACCCTCGGGATCCGACGATCCGGCCGAGGAGAAGGCAACGGTCAGCGGCGCTGGGCCGGAGGTCTTGTTCGCGGTTGCCACGGCCTTGGGTGCCTTGTTGCCACCGCCGACGTACTCGATCCGGTAGATCCCGGGCGCGGCGCCGCCGCCGCCGTAGTCGAGCACGTAGAACGCGCCGTCCGATCCGAACGCGGTATCGATGATCTGCCCACCGGCCCAGGGGAAGCTGTTGATCGCGCCGTACGACCCGTTCGCGTTGATATCGACGACCTTGATCCACTTACGGCCGTACTCGGCGGCGAAGTAGTGCCCGTCGAGTTCCTGTGGGAACTTCACGGTGGAGGTGCTGGCGGCGTTGTACCGGTACACCTGGCCGCCCATCGGCGACTCCGAGCCGCTGCCGAACTCCGGCGGAGAGCCGGCGGTGCCGCCGTACCGGATCCAGGAGGGCTTGGCCGCCGGCAGGTTGGTCAGCCCGGTGTTGCGGAACGAGTTGTTGACCGGCGCCGCGCAGTTGTACTGCCCGGTGGCCGGGCCGTTGGGGAAGGTCCACTCCCAGTAGGTCTCGGCGGTCGTGTTCAACCCGGTGCAGTACGGCCAGCCGTAGTTGCCCGGCCCGGTGATCCGGTTGAACTCGACCTGTCCGGCCGGTCCGCGCCCGGCCACCGCGCCGCCGTCCGGCCCGTACTCGCCGAGGTAGACGATGCCGGTGGGCTTGTCGACGCTCATCCGGAACGGGTTACGGAAGCCCATCGCGTAGATCTCCGGCCGGGTCTTCGCGGTGCCCGGCGGGAACAGGTTGCCGGCCGGGATCGAGTACGTGCCGTCGGCGTTGACCTTGATCCGGAGGAGCTTGCCCCGTAGGTCGTTGGTGTTACTGGAGGTCCGCTGGGCGTCGAACTGCGGGTTCCGCTCGGTGCGCTCGTCGATCGGCGACGAACCACCGGACTCGAACGGGTTGGTGTCGTCGCCGGTCGTCAGGTACAGGTTCCCCTGCGCGTCGAAGTCGATGTCGCCGCCGGCGTGGCAGCACAGGCCGCGGTCGCTGGCGACCTTGAGCACCACCTTCTCGCTGGACAGATCCAGCGTGTTGTTGGTGTTCAGCACGAACCGGGACAGCCAGAACTCGCCCTTCCAGGCGTTCCAGTCGGCCTGGGTGCCGGTCTTCGGCGCGTCTCCGGCCGGAGTGGACAGCTTCGGCGAGTAGTAGAGGTAGATGTACCGGTTGCTGGCGAAGTTCGGGTCGACGCCGACGCCCTGCAGTCCCTCCTCGTCGTGGGTGTAGACGTTGAGCTTGCCGGCGATGCTTGTGGTGCCGTTCTTGTCGGTGACCCGGACCGTTCCGTCGCGGGCGGTGTGCACGACGGAGAGGTTGGGCAGGACGGCCAGCGACATCGGCTGGCCGACGTCGCCGCTGCCGGACGCGAGCTGAACCGCCTGATAGTCAGCGGGGTCGACGGGGTGGGCGGTCGCCGGGGACTGGACCCCGGTGACCACCACAGCGGTCGTGAAGGCCAGGATCACGGCGTGCAGCAGCCGCGACCGGCGTCTCGGACGGGACGGGGAAATGAGCATCCTCTTCTCCTGAACTGTGAGCCAGTCAGGCAGAGCGCGCGCCGCCGCGCTGATGCCGGGGTGGGGGTGGTGGAGCGCCGTGACGGGTGCCGAGTCCGCCAGCGGAGGCTTCGAGGCCCCTCGACGCCGGAGCCGGCAACGTCACTTGTAAGGTCGCCGGCCGGCTGCCGCCGCGAGGCTTCGTAGCCGGTGGTGTGGTTGCCCCGGATCATCAGGAGTCCGGACCCAAATGGTCCGAAGTGGTGTGTCCCCCAATTCGTCCGGTGGCCCAACAAACAAACCACAGCGGGCACCTCCCACGCAATAGTTGTTTCGAAAGTTTCGATCGATCGATGGATGATCGAGGGATGCCCGATCGGTTGACCGGCGGAGCCAGCTAGGGCAGCCTCCTCATGCCGCCTCCGAGAAGGCCAGGTCGCTGGCGAGCACCGCGGCGCCGGCGACGCCGGCCCGCGACCCCAGCTCGGACAGGACGACCGGGAGGTTGCCGGTGGCCAGGGGCAGCGACCGGCGGTAGACGACGCTGCGGATCTCGGCGAGCAGGATGTGACCGAGCTGGGCGAGCCCGCCGCCGATCACGATCATGGACGGGTTGGTGAAGCTGACCAGCCCGGCCAGGACCCCGCCGACGCGCCGGCCGCCGTCCCGGATCAGCTGGATGCAGGTGACGTCGCCCTCGACCGCGCCCTCGGCGACGTCCAGGGCGGTGACCTGCCCCCGGACGGCGAGCCGCTCGGCCAGCGCCGGCGACGTGCCGTTGCGCGCGGCGACCGTCGCGTCCTTGGCCAGGGCGGCGCCGCTGAACAGCGCCTCCAGGCAGCCGACGTTGCCGCAGGAACACATCGGACCGTGCGCGTCGACCTGGATGTGGCCGATGTCCCCGGCACAGCCGTCGGTGCCCCGGTAGACCTCGCCGCTGAGGTAGATGCCGCACCCGATCCCGGTGCCGATCTTGACGAAGAGGAAGTCGTCGACCGAGTGGGCGACTCCTCCGTGGCGCTCCCCGATCGCCATGATGTTGACGTCGTTGTCGACCACCGCCGGGCAGCCGTGCTCCCGGGTGAGCAGCTCGCGCACCGGGAACCGGTCCCAGCCGGGCATGATCGGCGGGGAGACCGGGACGCCGTCGCGGAAGCTGACCGGGCCCGGCACGCCGATGCCCACCGCGTCGAGCCGCTCGTACGCGCCGTCCACCCGGGCCTTGTGCAGCAACTCGTTCACCCGCTGGAGGGTCACCTTCGGACCGTTGCGGATGTCGGCCGGCTCGCCGTACGCGGCCACCGGCTCCAGCCGGCCGTTGACCACCTCGACGTCGATCGAGCTGGCGCCCAGGTCGACGGCGGCGAACCGCAGCTTCGGACTCAGCTCGACCAGGGTGGAGCGGCGTCCGCCCCGGGAGGCCGCGAGCCCCGCCTCGGCGACGTAACCGAGGCCGACCAGACGCTCCAGCTCGGCCAGCAGCCGCGGGCGGGGCATCTGGAGGCGGTCGGCCAGCTCGGCCCGGGAGACCGCACCCTCGTCGCGGAGCAGCCGCAGGAGGCGTACGTGCAGTGGATCGACGGTCCGCAACCCGGACTCACCTCTTCGTCGGGTCGTTCACATCGGCGCAATGCCGATGTGTTGTGCCCGACACAGTAAGAGCCTTCCGCCTCACCTGTCCAGAGCTTCAACCAATCTGTCGCCAACTTTTGTCTGCCAAAGCAAAAGCATTGAGTGGATCAAGAAAAGCATCCTGATCATGCAGGGGCGCCTGGGGCAGCAACATCGGGGAAGTTGCTGCCTCAGTGCGCCCGGAGGCAGCAACTTCCCCGAAACTGCGGTCAATCGGGGCGGGGGTGGGTTAGCGGTGGGGGGTGTTGCGCTTTTTGCGGAGCTTGCGGTCGTCGCGCAGCTCCACGTACGGCTCCTTGTCCCGGGGGCGCAGGCCCGCCTCGATGGCGCGGCTGCGTTCCAGCTCGGCGTCCAACTCCGCGCCCAGCAGGATGGCGATGTTGCTCAGCCAGAGCCACACCAGGAAGATGATCACCCCGGCGAGCGCGCCGTACGTCTTGTTGTACGAGCCGAAGTTGCTGACGTACAACGCGAACAGGCCGGAGATCACCAACCAGATCACCACGGCGAGCACCCCGCCGGGACTAACCCAGCGGAACCCGCCGTGCCGGGCGTTCGGCGAGGCCCAGTAGAGGATCGCGAACATCAGGCTGACAAGCACCAGCAGCACCGGCCACTTGGCGATGTCCCACACCGTCACCGCCGTCGAGCCCAGCCCGACCGCGTTCCCCACCGCCTCGGCGAGACCACCGGTGAAGACCACGATCACCGCGCTGAACAGCAGCAGCACACCGATCACCGCGGTCACGCCGACGCGGATGGGCAGCGTCTTCCAGATCGGCCGGCCCTCCGGCACGTCGTAGATCGTGTTCGAGGCGCGCATGAAGCCGGCGATGTATCCGGAGGCGGACCAGAACGCGGCCAGCAGACCGACGATCGCCGCGATGCTCGCCAGCCCGCCGTTCGCCTGCGCCTGGTCGATCGCCCCGTTGATGATCTGTTGGATGTTCTCCTCCGGAACGGCCTGGTTCACCGTGTCGCGGACCCCCTCGGTGGCCCGGTCGCCGAGCAGACCGAGCAGGGAGATCAGGACCAGCAGGCCGGGGAAGATCGAGAGCACCCCGTAGTAGGTGAGCGCCGCCGCCCAGTCGGTGAGGCCGTCGTCGGAGAACTCACGGACGGTGCGCTTCAGCGCCGCCTTCCAGCCGGTGCCGGGCAGGTCGGTCGGGCCGTCCGGCCCGTCGTCCGGACCAACCGGCCGGTTCCGGACGGCGTGCCCGTCGCGGGCGTTCTCGTCGGAGGCCATCGCCGCTCCCTCGGGTCGACTGGGTGCCCCTCCGACATGCCCCGGCGGTGCCGAGGAGTAACCACCTACTTGTAGAGCAGCCGGCCCATCCGGCGGGACGCGACCAGCAGGCCCACACCCAGCACCGCCAGCAGATAGAGGACGTCGAGCAGCCAGCCCCAGCCCCCGGTGTCGACCGTGACGCCGCGGATCAGGTGCACCGCCCGGTAGAGCGGGGTCACCTCGACCAGCCAGCGCAGCAGCGTCGGGTACGCCTGCGCGGGAACGAACGTGCCGGAGAAGAGGAAGAGCACGAACTGCGCCGAACCCATCAGGTCGAAATCCTGCCAGCTGCGCATGAACGTGGAGATCGCCATGCCCAGCGCCCCGAAGGCGAAGCCGACAAGCACCGCCGCCGGGAAGGCGGCCAGCGCCCGGGCCGGCGTGGTCAGGTCCATTACGGCCATCACCACCAGGAACGCGGCCGAGTACGCGCTGCCCCGCAGCATCGCCCAGGCCAGCTCGCCGAGGGCGATCTCGAACGGCTGCACCGGGGTGGCGATCACCCCGTCGTACAGCTTCATGTACTTCATCTTGCCGAAGAAGTTGAAGGTGGTCTCCGCGAGCGCACCGGTCATCGCCGACGAGGCGAGCATCGCCGGCGCGACGAACGCCGCGTACGTGACGACCTGGCCGCCGGTCAGCGTGAGGTCGCCGACCAGCGCGCCCACGCCGACGCCGATCGAGAGCAGGTAGAGCAGCGGCTCGACGAAGCCGGAGACGAGCAGCAGCCAGTAGACGGACTTCAGGGCCGCGACGTTGCGCTCGGTCACCGAGGCCGACCGCCGCGACGCGGCGGAGACGTCGACCAGCCGGGGCAGGACCAGACTGACCATGACGTGCCTCCCTAGACGACGAGCTTGCGGCCGAAGGCGCGGCGGGCGAGCAGCCAGCCGCCGACGGCCCAGACGGTGAGGTAGAGCAGGTGGCCGGCGACCGACCACTGGGGCGCGACCCCGAGCGTCGCCGCCCGGCTCAGGTCGACCGCGTGCCACAACGGCGTGGCGTACGCCAACCAGCGCAGCCCGACCGGCAGGGACTCGACCGGGAAGAACACCCCGGCGAAGAGTGTCATCGGGATCACCGCGAACCGGAACAGCATCGCGAGCCAACTGTCCGTGTCGACCGACGCCGCGTACGCGATCGTGGGCGTGGCGACGGCCAGGGCGAGCAGCGCCGCCACCGGCAGCGTCAGCACCGCCCAGGGCGACCGCAACGCCCCCAGCAGGCCGGTCACCAGGATGAACGCCGTGATCGAGGTGAGCACCCGGAACAGGACGAAGGTCAGGTGGCCGCCGAGGATGTCGCCCACCCGCAGCGGCGCCGCGCTCTGCGCGAAGTAGATCTTGGTCCACTGCAGGTTGCCGAAGACCGGCCAGGTGGACTCGGCGATCGTCACCTGCAGCGCCGTCGAGGCGGCCAGGCCACCGACGATCCACTCCAGGTACGACACGCCGCCGACGCCCTGGTCGATGTACGCCCCGACGCCCACCCCGAAACCGAGCACGGTCAGGGTCGGCAGCAGGAACGACGAGAAGACCCCCGCCCGCCAGGTGCGCCGGTAGCCCACCAGGTAGTACTCCAACACACCGAGCGCCGGCACCCTGAGCAGGGCCGGCCGGGCACGATCCCGTGCCACTTGCGTCATGCTGCTCCCCCCGTCCACCGGCCCTTCCTACCGCACCGGTACGACAGCCGCGCCCACCCTACGGCCCGGACGGAAGGAAGGGCCCCTTATTAACGCCTCCGGTAGAAGAAGGGCCCCTTCTTAACGCGGCGCTCGGTACGTCCGACCCGCAGCGGCGGGCGCGGCTGACGTACCATCGGCCTCCCCTCCACCGCGCACGGGAGTAGTGCCATGCCCCACCTCACGCCGGCCGACGTCCACAATGTCGCGTTCAGGAAGCCGCCGCTGGGCAAGCGGGGATACGACGAGGAGGAGGTCGACACCTTCCTCGACGCCGTGGAACGCACCATCGCGGCGCTGACGGAGGAGGTGGCGTCCCTGCGCGCCCAGCTCGGCGTCGCGGGCGGGGCGTCCGACGCCGGTACGCCGGTCGGCCGCGCGGACACCGTGTCCGCGGAGCTGGATCAGATCAAGGCCCGGCTCGCGCGACTGGAGGCCGCCGTCGCCGGGGGTGGCGGGTCGCCCACCAGCGACCCGCTGTTCGGTCCGGGCCGCTAGCAGGCTCATCCGGCCCGGGCTCCGTGGGCCGGACCCGGCCGTCACGGGGTTCACGCCCACCCCGACAGGTCCGGGCGGGTGACCGACGGGCCCGTGGGCGATCGCCGGGGCCCGGCTGTGGATCGACGCGGCAACCGCCCGCTACCGCCACCCGGAGGTACGCGCGACGAACGCCCGCCAGGCCGCCGGCCCGAAGGTCAGCACCGGCCCGCCCGGGTCCTTGGAGTCGCGTACGGCCACCACGCCGGGGAGGTTGTCGGCGACCTCCACGCAGGCGCCGCCGCTGCCGTTGCTGCGGGTGCTCTTGCGCCACCGGGCGCCGCTCAGGTCCATGTCTCCGCCACTTCCGCCATCAGGTCCAGGGACTGCTGCTGCGATAGTGCCTCACCCCGGACCGACTCCCAAACCTCGACCATCTGCCGCACGTAGTCGCCGCGGTCGATCACCTGCCCGTGCCGCTGCCCGTCCAGGTAGACCACGTCCTCACCGGACGGCGTGGTGGCGATGACGAAGGGTCCGTCGAGCCCGGCGTACGCCCCCGCCGACAGCGGCACGACCTGGATCCGGACCCGGGGCAGCGTCGAACCCAGCTTCACCAGGTGCCGCACCTGCTCCCGCATCACCTCCGGCCCGCCCACGCCCCGGCGCAGCACGTGCTCGTCGACCACCACGCTGAGCAGTGGCGGCCGGTCGCGGGTGAGCACGGCCTGCCGGTCGACCCGGGCGGCCACCTGCTGGTCGATCTCCTCCGCCCCGAACAGCCCGGCGCCGGCCAGGATCGCGCGGGCGTACCCCTCGGTCTGGAGCAGCCCGGGCACATACAGCGGCTCAAACCAGCGCAGCGCCGACGCCTCCTGCTCGATCCCGGCCCAGTCACGGAACCACGGCACCACCGTCTCCCGGCTGAGCCGCCGCTGGATGCGCTCGAACCGCCCGCCGGCCCCGAGCACCGCGTCGCACCGGCGCGCAAAGTCGAGGCTCGGCCGGCGCTCGCAGGTCTCCACCTTGGCCACCAGCGCGCCCGAGTAGCTCAGCGCCTCGGCCAGCGCGGTTTGCGACATGCCGCCGGCGGCCCGGGCCAGCCGCAGCTCCTCGGCGAAGTGGTCCAGCATGGACGATCGGTCCACGGACAGCCTCCGTACATCCTCGGGCCGGTTGCCGTACGCGCAGCTCGTCGGCGCGCGGGACCTCCACACCGTAGTCGTGGTCGCAACAGACTGTCACGCAGCGGAACCGCTCACGGGATCTCGACGGCGGGCGGAACCAGGCCGGGAGCGCCCCGGCCCGACAGCTCCGGGGCGCTCCCCTCCCACCTCGACGGAGGGTTCCAATGCGACTCAGGTTCTGGCGCTGCCCACGCCCGGCACCGCCCACGCCGTTCCCGGCGCCACCGCTTCCCCGACGTACGCCGAACGAACGCCCGACGTGGGCGAGCGCCCCGACCGAACTGGGCTGCACCGGTGGCCCGGACCGCCCCACCTGGGCGACCGCCCCGACGCGGGCCTTTCCCCTGAACCGACCGGGCTGCCCCGGGCGGCTGACCCATGCCCAGGAGTGGCGGGCGAACGGCGGCTGGTGGTCGGGCGGCCCGGAGGACCCGCGCTGATGCCGCGGTACCGCCCGCACCTCGCGGCGCGCCCGTCCTGGCGTTGCCGGGTGTGCGGCGCCGCCTGGCCGTGCTCGCCGGCCCGGCTGACGCTGCTCGGCGAGTACCGCGAGAACCGGACCGGGCTGCTGATCTACCTCGGCGCGCTGCTTGCCGAAGCCATGACCGATCTAACCGACCTGAACGGCCCGACGGTGCCGGCGAACCTGCACGACCGCTTCCTGACCTGGGCCCGGGCCCGGAGCGACGGCGGCCCGGACAGATCTGGACAGCCTTAATCTACATAGGTAGGGTAGAGCCATGGAGCCGCTCGGACGGATCGGTGGCGCCACCGTCGACGTGCTGCGCGTCCTGCTCGACGGGGGGCGACCACGCTGGGGCCTGGAGATCATCAAGATGACCGGGCGTCCGTCCGGCAGCGTCTACCCGCTGTTGGAACGCCTGGAGCGGCACGGCTGGGTCACGTCCTCGTGGGAGGAGACGGATCGGCGCGGACCCCGACGACGCATGTACGAGCTGACCGCCGACGGTGCCCGGGAAGCGCAGCGGGTGTGCGCCCGGGCGGCCACTCGGGCCGCCGCTGTCCGGTCCGTCCGGCCCCGGGAGGCCTGATGAACCGGCTGGCCGTCGCACTGGCCCTGGTCCGCTGCGCCGCCGCGCTGCTGCCCAGCCCGCACCGCGCCCGCTTCCTCGAACAGTGGCGGGCCGACGTGCAGGGCGCCGCCGAACTCGACCTCTCACCCCTGCGCCTCGCGGTGGGGACCACCGTCGCCGCCGCGCGGATCGCCGTCGTCCACCGGAAGGATTCACACGCCATGCAACCCATCGGCCCGCTCGCCCTCGCCCTGCGGCTCGTCGGCGGTCCCGGCGCCCGCCGCCACGCCGTGACCCTCGCCGCGCTGTTCGGTTTCGCCCTGCTGGCCGGCCTCGGACTGCTCCTCGCCGGTTGACGCCCGCGCCGCACGGCGATGTGTGCGGAAGGCCCCTGCTACAACGCCCGGCGTGAACGAGAACCCGACGTCAGTCCACCAGGGTGCGGCCGGTGAGGTGCAGGAACACGTCCTCCAAGCTGCTGCGCCGGACCAGCACGTTGACCGGGTGCAGGCCGAGCCCGGCGACCTCGGCCACGGCCGCGTCCCCGTCCGCGACGTAGAGCAGGATGCGGTCGGGCAGCACCTCGACCCGCTCCCCCAGCCCGTCGAGCTTGCCGGCGAACGTCTCCTGCGACTCGGTCGCGAAACGCAGCTCGACCACCTCGCGGGTGGAGTGCTGCTCGATGAGCGCCCGGGGCGACCCCTCGGCGACGATCCGCCCGCCGTCCATCACCACCAGGCGGTCGCAGAGCTGCTCGGCCTCGTCCATGTAGTGCGTGGTGAGCACCAGCGTGACGCCCTGCTGCTTGAGCCGGAACAGCCGCTCCCACACCAGGTGCCGGGCCTGAGGGTCCAGCCCGGTGGTCGGCTCGTCGAGCAGGACGATGTCCGGCTCGTTGACAAGCGCGCGGGCGATCGTGAGCCGGCGCTTCATGCCGCCGGAGAGCGGCTCGACCTTGCTGTCGGCCCGCTCGGCGAGCTGCACGAAGTCGAGCAGCTCGGCGGCGCGCGCCCGGGCCACCCGGCGGGGGATGCCGAAGTAGCGCGCGTACGTCGTCAGGTTCTCCCGGACGGTCAGCTCCGGGTCGAGGTTGTCGAGCTGGGGGCAGACGCCGAGGCGGGCCCGGATGGCGGGCCCGTCGCGGACCGGATCCATGCCGAGGATGCGTAGCTCCCCGCCACTGGGCGGCGAGATGCAGCCCACCATGCGCATGGTGGACGACTTGCCGGCGCCGTTGGGCCCGAGGAAGCCGAACGCCTCACCGGCGCGGACCTCCACGTCGATGCCGTTGACGGCCGTGAAGTCGCCGAACCGCTTCACCAGCCCCCGTGCCTGGATGAGTGGTTGCGCTGTGGTCACGGGCCGACCCTACCGGCGGGCTCCGACACTCCCCACCGAGTTACCGCCGCCCGGGCGGTCAAGGCCCCCTGCCGGCGGCACGGGGCGAGCGCCGGTCAGTCGGTCGCGTCCGGGGCGGTCGCGGCGCGGGCCGCCGCCACCAGCCGGTCGGCCTCGGCCAGCACCTCCGCGTCGTCGGCGGGGGTGCCCGGGTCGAACCGGACCGTCCAGGTCAGACCGTCGACCCCGGCCACCCGCCGGCCGACCACGCGGCCCGCTCCGCCGGGCACCGGGTGGATTTGGGTGTACGCCACCGAACGGGTGACCCGGGCCCGTACCTGGTGCGGCAGGTCACCCGGGTCGAGCAGCAGGTACGTCTCCGCCGGGCGATCGGCGACCACCAGGTAGCCGTCGCGCTCGGCGACCTGCTCGGCGGGTGTGACGGTCAGCTCGCGGCCGGACCAGACCGCCTTGAGGATGTCGTGCCAGCCGAGGCGGTGCGCCCGGCCCGGCAGCCAGAGGCCGAGGTTGGTGGCGACCAGCACGCCGTCGCCCTCGCCGTTGCCGGCGGCGGCCCAGGCGAGGACCCGCTCGTCGGCGGCGAGCGGCGGGCGGTCGGCGGCCGGCAGCTTCGGCCGGCGGCGGAACAGTGCCATCCTCTACAGCCCTCCCGCGGCCTGTTCGCGCAACGCCCGGGCATGCTGCTCGAGCGACAGCAGCTCGCCGAAGGCGGCGAAGTACTCGTCCTTGTTGCTGACCGGGTTGATCCGCTGGATCTTCGACTTCAGGTCCCGGATGCGGCCGGTCACCGACCCCCACTGCAAGCGGGCCATCGTCACCGAGACGTAGCGGGGATCCGGCTCGCCGTCGATGCGCAGCGGCTCGACCGCCAGTTCGCCGACGAGCGCCTTGGCGGCCAGGTCGTCGCAGGCGTCGCGGACCGACTCGATCCACACCGCGCCCCCGGTGGCCGCCGTCACCCCGCCGGCCGCGGCCACCGCCGCCCGGACCGCGACGTGCACCGGGTGGCGGTACTCCGACGCCTCGACGGCGTCGAACATCGGCCCGGCGAGCACGGGCACCTGCAGGGCCAGCTTCAACGCCTCCCGCTCGACCATCGACTGCGGGCTGTCCACCTGCGCCTCGGCCGGAGCGGGACGCGGCGCGGCATCGGGCCCGCGGCCGGAGGCCGGGGCGTGGGCGGCGGCCAGCACGGCCCGCTGCACCGGCTCGATCTCCATTCCGAGGTCACCGGCGAGCTTGCGGACGTACTCGGGGCGCTTCTCCCGATCCTTGATCTTGGCGACCAGTGGCGCCGCCCGGCGCATCGCCTCCACCCGGCCGTCGACGGTGTCCAGGTCGTACCGGCTGATCACGTGCCGCAGCGCGAAGTCGACGAGCGGCTCGCGGCGGGCGACCAGATCGCGTACCGCGAGGTCGCCCTTGGCGAGGCGCAGCTCGCACGGGTCCATGTTGTCGGGGCTGACCGCGATGAACGTACGCCCGACGAAGCGCTGGTCGTCGTCGAAGGCGCGCAGCGCCGCCTTCTGCCCGGCCGCGTCCCCGTCGAAGGTGAAGATGATCTCCCCGGCGACCGCGTCGGTGTCGAGCAGCAGCCGGCGCAGCACGCCGATGTGGTCGGCGCCGAACGCGGTGCCGCAGGTCGCCACGGCGGTCGGCACCCCGGCGAGGTGACAGGCCATCACGTCGGTGTAGCCCTCGACCACGACCACCTTGCCCTGCTTGGCGATCTCCCGCTTGGCCTGGTCGATGCCGTAGAGGACGTGCGACTTCTTGTAGATCGGCGTCTCGGGTGTGTTCAGGTACTTCGGGCCGTCGTCGTCGTCGAAGAGCTTCCGGGCCCCGAAGCCGATGACGTCGCCGGTCAGGTCACGGATGGGCCAGAGCAGCCGGCGCCGGAACCGGTCGATGAGGCTGCCCGAGCGGGCCGGCCGGGACAACCCGGCGGTGACCAGCTCGTCGTGGGTGAAGCCCTGCTGGCGCAGGTGCTTCGTGAGCAGGTCCCACCCGTCGGGGGCGAAGCCGCAGCCGTACCGCTCGGCGGCGGCCCGGTCGAAGCCGCGCCGGGCCAGGAACTCGCGGGCCGGCCGGGCCCCGGACGTGGTGAGCTGCGCCCGGTAGAACTCGACGGCGGCGGCGTGCGCGGCGACCAGCCGCTGCTTCTGCCCCTGCTGCGGGCGGGAGCGCGGCGCGGCTTGGTCGCTCTCCACGTACCGCAGTTGAAGGCCGGCGCGGGCGGCCAGCCGCTCGACGGCCTCGACGAAGCTGAGGTGCTCGGCGTCCATCAGGAACTTGATCGCGTCGCCGCCGGCGCCGCAGCCGAAGCAGTACCAGACGTTGCGGGCGGGCGAGACGTTGAACGACGGGCTCTTCTCGTCGTGGAACGGGCAGAGGCCCTTCAGGTTGCCGCCGCCCGCGGACCGCAGGGTGACCGTCTCGGAGATGATGTCCGCGATCGAGGTGCGCTCGCGGACCAGCGCGATGTCCTCGTCCCGGATCCGCCCCGCCATGGCCGCCACCTCCTCGGCCTACATCCTGCCCTGCCCGACCGACGTTGCGGCGGCGGGGGGACGTGCGGTGGCGCGGGCCGCGGCCGGCTCAGCGGGGCCGGCGGCGCAGATAACGGGTGACCGGCGGCGGATCCTCCTCCTGGTACGAGCGGGCGGCCCGGACCGCGGCGGCCAGCCCGTACCGCTTGCCGGGCGCTGCCGGGCGGACCGCCGGATCCTGCGACAACTCCTTGACCAGCGCGGCGGCCAGGCCGAGCATCACCACCACGAACGGCAGCGCGACCATGATCGTGGCCTGCTGGAGCGCGTCCAGGCCGCCGGCGAGCAGCAGCACCGCCGCGGTCGCGCCGATCAGCACACCCCAGGTGACCACGAGCACCCGGTGCGGACGCAACGCGCCCCGCGCGGTGAGCGAACCGAGCACCAGCGAGGCGGAGTCCGCGCTGGTGACGAAGTACAGCGCCACCAGCAGCATGGCCAGCCAGCTGGTCAGCACGGCCAGCGGCAGCGCCTCGAGCAGCCCGAACAGGGCCCGCTCGGTGCCGGCCGTCGCGTCGGCCACCAGGTCGCGGGTGCCGGTGGCCTGCGTACGCAGCGCGCTGCCGCCCATCACCGCGAACCAGATCGCGCTGGCCCCGCTGGGCACCAGCAGCACGCCGACCAGGAACTGCCGCACCGTACGTCCCCGGGAGATGCGGGCGATGAAGGTGCCGACGAACGGCGCCCAGGAGATCCACCACGCCCAGTAGAAGATCGTCCACGAGCCCAGCCAGGCCGGGTCGGAGAAGGCCCCGGTACGGGTCGACATGAAGATCAGGTTGCTGAGGTAGTCGCCGACCGAGGCGGGCAGCACCTCCAGCGTGTAGACCGTCGGCCCGACCACGAAGACGAACAGCATCAGCAGCACCGCCAGCACGACGTTCGTGGTGGACAGCCACTTGATGCCCCGGTGCAGCCCGGAGAAGGCCGAGACGACGAAGGCCAGGGTCAGCGCGCCGATCACCACCAGTTCCACCGTTGTGGTGTCGGGCACCCCGGCGACCAGGTCCAGGCCGGCGGCGATCTGGAGCGCACCCAGACCGAGGCTGGTCGCCGAGCCGAAGACGGTGGCGAAGACCGCCAACAGGTCGATCACCCGGCCCGCCGGGCCGTCCGCGTGCGCACCGAGCAACGGCTGGAACGCGGCCGAGATCCGGTTCTCCCGCCCCTTGCGGAACGTCGAGTAGGCCAACGCGAGCGCGACCACCGCATAGATCGCCCACGGGTGCAGCGTCCAGTGGAACAGGGTGAACTGCATGGCGGCCGAGGCGGCGGCACCGGTCTGCGGTTCCACGCCGGCGGCCGGTGGCGGGGTCGCGTAGTGCTGGATCGGCTCCGCGACGGCGAAGAACACCAGACCGATGCCCATGCCGGCGCTGAACATCATGGCGACCCAGGCCAGCGTGCTGAACTCGGGCTGGTCGGAGTCGGCGCCCAGCCGGATCGCGCCGAACCGGGACAGCGCCAGCACCACGGCGAGCACCAGGAAGGCGTCGGCCGCGACCACGAAGAACCAGCCGAACGTGTCGATGGCCCAGGCCAGCCCCGACTCACCGACGGCGGCCAGCGACTCCCGGGCGAGGACGCCCCAGGCCACCACGGCGAGGACGCCCGCCACGGCGAGCGTCAGCACGACCCGGTCCACGCTGCCGGCCGCGCTCCGCCCCTGCACCTGCTCGCCCATGGCCACCCCCTGCCCATCCTGCTGGTCGGGCCGGCCACGCACGGTCGAAATCGACCGACCGGACCGTCCGCCTCGGGACCGGCGGCCGGCGGGGGCGGTGAGGTCAGGCGGTGAGGGCGGTCGCCTCCTCGACCTCGACCTGGCGGTTCCAGTCCGGCTTGCTGGCCCGCCAGCCCTCGTCGTCCATGCCGCGCCGCCAGTAGCCGGAGATGGAGAGGCGCTCGCGGGGGATGGCCCGCTCGACGCGCAGCAGCCGGCGCAGTTCCTTGACGAAGGTCGCCTCGCCATGGACGAAGGCCTGCACGTCCCCGGCCGGGAAGTCCAGGGCCCGGACGGCCGCCACGAGCGCCTCCCCGACCGGCCGGTCGCCGCGGTGCAGCCAGGTCAGCTTCACGTCGCCGGGGCTGGGCAGGGGCTGCTCCTCGGCGGGGCCACTGGTCTCGACGACGACGGTGGCCGGCGCGCCGACCGGCAGCCGTTCGAGCGCGGCGGCGATCGCCGGCAGCGCGCTCTCGTCGCCGACCAGCAGGTGCCAGTCCGCCTCCGGGCTCGGGGCGTACGCCCCGCCCGGGCCGACGAAGCGCACCGGGTCGCCGGGGCGCAGCGCGGCCGCCCACGGCCCGGCCAGCCCCTCGTCACCGTGGTGCACGACGTCGACGGTCAGCTCGCCGGCGCGCGGATCGAAGGCCCGCACGGTGTACGCGCGCAGCCGCGGCCAGTGTGCGGGCGGCAGGTCCCGACGGATCGCCGCCAGGTCCATCGGCTCGGGGTACGCCACGCCCGGCACCGGGAAGACGATCTTGATGTAGTGGTCGGTGAACTCGCCCACCGGCAGGCCGGCCAACTCGTCGCCGCCGAGCACCAGCCGCACGACGTGCGGGGTGGGTCGCCCGGTCCGGACGACCCGCGCGGATGTGACAGTCCTCGGGCGCTCCGTCATGCTGGTTAGGCTAGCCTAAGTTGCGGACTCCGCCCACCGCCGGGGTGGCCCCGACCAGACGGGCGTGCCAGTCCACCGCCCCCGGGTCGGTCAGCGACGCGACCTGGTCGACGACCACCCGCAGCCGGGCCACGTCGTCGGCCGCCGACCGCCACAGCGGGGCGAAGACGGCGTCCAGCGCCTCCGGCGCCCGGTCGGTCAGGGCGGCGACCAGTTCGGCGAGGATCCGCCGCTGCCGCTCGTAGCGCTCCGCGGAGCCGGGGCGGCGCATCACGTACCGCAGGGCGATGCCCTTCAAAAGCGCGCACCGGGCGCGGACCGCGCGCGGCACGACCAGGTCGGCGGCGTACCGGCGGTGCGGGCCCGGCCCGAAGCCGTCCTGGGTGGCCGCCACGGCCGCCGACACGAACCGCCCGGTCAGCACGCTTGTGGTCGCCTTCAGGGCCGCCTGCGCCCGGTGGCTGCCGTCGTACCCGGCCAGCGGCGCGAGCACCGGGTCGGCCAGCAGGTCCACCAGCACCTCCGCGAGGTCCGCCGGTGACTCGCCCGAGTACGTCGCGGCCACGTCGGCGCAGAGGGCCGCCCGCTCGTCCGCGTCCACAAGCAGCGGGCGAAGCGTCAGGTAACCGCCGTGGATGCCGTCCTCCACGTCGTGCACCGAGTACGCGACGTCGTCGGCCCAGTCCATCACCTGCGCCTCCAGGCAGCGCCGACGGTCCGGTGCGCCGGCCCGGAGCCAGTCGAAGACGGGGCGGTCGTCGGCGTACACGCCGAACTTCCGCTCACCCGGCCGGCGGGGCCACGGGTACTTGCTGACCGCGTCCAACGCGGCCCGGGTGAGATTCAGCCCGGCGGAGGCCCCGTCCGGCCCGATGACCTTTGCCTCCAGCCGGGTCAGCACGCGCAGCGTCTGCGCGTTGCCCTCGAAGCCGCCGCACGGCGCGGCGAGGGCGTCCAGCGCGTCCTCGCCATTGTGCCCGAACGGCGGGTGCCCCAGGTCGTGGGCGAGGCCGGCGGTGTCCACCACGTCCGGGTCGCAACCGAGCCGCGCACCCATCTCCCGGGCGATCTGGGCGACCTCCAGGGAGTGCGTCAACCGGGTCCGGAGGAAGTCGTCGGTCCCGGCCGTGTGCACCTGGGTCTTCGCGGCGAGCCGCCGGAACGCCGCCGAGTGCAGCACCCGGGCCCGGTCCCGTTCGTACGCCGACCGGCCGTACCCGCTGTCCTTCGGGGGCTCGTCCACCCACCGCCGCTCGTCCGGATCCGGTCGGCTCACCCGGAACGCTGCCGCAGGACGCAGAACTCGTTGCCCTCCGGGTCCGCCAGCACCGTCCACCCGACGTCGCCCTGGCCGACGTCCACGTGCCGGGCGCCCATGTCCACCAGCCGCTCGACCTCCGCCTCCTGGTCCTCCGGGCGCAGGTCGATGTGCAACCGGTTCTTGCCCTCCTTGCCGCCGGTCACCGGCACGAAGACGATGCCGGGCAACCGGTCGGGCGCCTGCCGGATCTCCACCTCGTCCGGCTTCTCCGTCACGACCTGGTAACCCAGCGCCTCGGCCCACCAGTGGGCCAGCCGCGACGGATCACGGGCATCGACGGTCAGGCTCTCCCAGGCGCTGCTCATCCCGACAGATTACGCCCGAACACGCCCGGCGGCGCGCCTGCGACGGCCCGCGGAGCCGGCCGCAACCCCCGTTCAGACAGGAGTTGCCGGACGATCGCGGACGGTCACCGGGGTCGCGGGTTGCGGCGGGCCGGCGGTAACGTTCCCGATGCGCACGGTCACCGTACGGAGAGGATACTCGTGAACGTCGACACGATCGTGGATTCGGAGTTGCTGCGCCTGCGACGGCGCCGTCCGGAGGTGGCCGGCGCGGTGTTGTCCGGCACCGACGGCATGGTCATCGGCAGCGACCTGCCCGGCACGGACGCGCTCCACCTCGCGGCGCTCGCGGCGGCCGGCTACGGGGTGGCGAGCCGGGTGGCGGCCACCGCGCGCCGGGGCGCGTTCCGGGAAGCGGTGGTCCGCACCGCGACCGGCACGGTCGTCACCTACCAGGCCGGCCGGGACGCGCTGCTCACACTTGTCGCCGACAGCACCGACGACCTGGAAGGGCTGCACGCCGAGGCGCGGGCGGTGGCCGACCGGGCCGGCTCCGCACTGGACGCCCGGCCCCGGCCCACGACGCTTGAGCCGGCCGCGCCGCCGGCGTACCACGCGCCGACGACCACGCTGCCGCGCCGGACGGCCCACCGCACCACCTGGCGCCGCCCGCCGATCCGCTGAAACGGCAGCGGCGGCGGGCCCGCTCGGGTCCGCCGCCGCACCTCCGCCGTCAGCGGCTGTCCGAGCCGGTGGTCTCCACCGCCGCGCGACCCGCCTCGAGCCGGGCGACCGGCACGCGGAACGGCGAGCAGGAGACGTAGTCCAGGCCCACCTCGTGGAAGAAGTGCACGGAATCCGGGTCACCGCCGTGCTCGCCGCAGACACCGAGCTTCAACTCCGGCCGGGCCGCGCGGCCCTCCTCGGCGGCGATGCGCACCAACCGGCCCACGCCCTCCCGGTCGATCGACTCGAACGGCGAGATGCCGAAGATGCCCAGCTCCAGGTAGCGCCAGAAGAAGGCACCCTCCACGTCGTCCCGGGAGAAGCCCCAGCCCATCTGGGTCAGGTCGTTCGTGCCGAAGGAGAAGAACTGTGCCGCCTCGGCGATCTGGCCGGCGGTCAGCGCCGCCCGGGGCACCTCGATCATCGTGCCGATCAGCACCTCGACGCCGCTGTCCCCGACCACCTCGGCGATGATCTTCTCGGCCTCGGCGCGTACCGTCTCCAGTTCCTGCACCGCGCCGACCAGCGGGACCATGATCTCCGGACCGGCCGACCCGCCGCCCCGGGTGACCGCGACGGCGGCCTCGGCGATCGCGCGTACCTGCATGGCGAACAGGCCGGGGATGACCAGGCCGAGCCGGACGCCGCGGAGGCCGAGCATCGGGTTCTCCTCGTGCATCCGCCGGACCGCGGCGAGCAGCGCCTCCTCCTTGGCCACGTCCTCGCCGCGCTCCTGCGCGACGGCCACGTTCACCGCCAGCTGCTCCAGCGGAGGCAGGAACTCGTGCAGCGGCGGGTCGATCAGCCGCACGGTCACCGGCAGGCCGTCCATCTCGCGGAAGATCTCGATGAAGTCCTCCCGCTGCAGCGGCAGCAGCGCGGCGAGCGCGTCCTGCCGTTCGGCGTCGGTGGCCGAGAGGATCAGCCGCTCGACCAGCTCGCGGCGTTCGCCGAGGAACATGTGCTCGGTGCGGCACAGGCCGATGCCCTGGGCGCCGAACCGCCGCGCGCGCGCGGCGTCCGCGCCGGTGTCGGCGTTCGTCCGCACCGCCAGCCGCCGTCGGGCGTCGGCGTGCGTCATGATCCGGTGTACGGCCTTCACCAGCGCGTCGTCGGTCTGCTCCGGGTCCAGCTCGCCCTCGAAGTACTGCACCACCTCCGACGGCATGACCGGCACCTCGCCCAGGTAGACCTTGCCGGTGGTGCCGTCGATGGAGATGACGTCGCCCTCGTTGACGGCCCGCCCGGCCACGGTGAACTTCTTCGCCGGGATGTTGACGTCGAGCTCGTCGGCGCCGGAGACACAGGTCTTGCCCATGCCGCGGGCGACCACGGCGGCGTGGCTGGTCTTGCCGCCACGCGAGGTGAGGATGCCCTGCGCGGCGATCATCCCGTTGAGGTCGTCGGGGTTGGTCTCCCGGCGGACCAGGATCACCGCCTCGCCCTCACCGGCCAGCTCCACGGCCCGGGCGGAGGTGAAGACGACCTTGCCGACGGCCGCGCCCGGCGACGCGCCGATGCCCTTGGCGACCGGGGTGAACTCGTGGTCCAGCTTGAAGCGCGGGAACATCAGCTGCGCGAGCTGGGCGCCGTTGACCCGGTGCAGCGCCTCGTCCAGGTCGATCAGGCCCTCGTCGACGAGCTGCCCGGCGATGACGAACGCCGCCGCGGCGGTGCGCTTGCCGACCCGGGTCTGGAGCATCCAGAGCTTGCCGCGCTCGATGGTGAACTCGATGTCGCAGAGGTCCTTGTAGTGCCCCTCCAGGCGGGCCATGTAGTCGAGCAGCTCGTCGTAGGACTTCTTGTCGATCCGCTCCAGCTCCTGCAGCGGCACCGTGTTGCGGATGCCGGCGACCACGTCCTCGCCCTGGGCGTTGGCCAGGTAGTCACCGTAGATGCCCTGGGCGCCGCTGGCCGGGTCGCGGGTGAAGGCGACGCCGGTGCCGGAGTCCGGCCCGAGGTTGCCGAAGACCATGGTCACCACGTTCACCGCGGTGCCCAGGTCGGCCGGGATCCGCTCCTGCCGGCGGTAGATGATCGCCCGCTCGGCGTTCCACGACTCGAAGACCGCCTTGATCGCGAGGTCGAGCTGCTCGCGCGGGTCCTGCGGGAACTCCCGTCCGGTGTGCTTGCTGAAGATCTTCTTGTACGCGTCCACCAGGGCGCGCAGGTCGTCCGCGTCCAGGTCCAGGTCGTTGGTGGTGCCCTTGGCGCGCTTGGCCTCGTCCAGGGCGTGCTCGAACTCCTCACCCGGCACGTCGCAGACGGTCTTGCCGAACATCTGGATCAGCCGACGGTAGGAGTCCCAGGCGAACCGGTCGTTGCCGCCGGCCTGCGCGCTGAGGCCGACCACGCTGTCGTCGTTGAGGCCGACGTTGAGGACGGTCTCCATCATGCCGGGCATCGAGAACTTGGCGCCCGAGCGTACCGAGACCAGCAGCGGGTCCCGCGGGTCGCCGAGCTTGCGGCCCATCGCCCGTTCCAGCCCACCGAGGTGAGCGCTGATCTGCTCGGCGAGTCCGGCCGGCTCCGCACCCGTGGTGAGGTACGCCTTGCACGCCTCCGTCGTGATCGTGAAACCGGGCGGCACCGGCAGGCCGATGTTGGTCATCTCGGCCAGATTGGCGCCCTTGCCCCCGAGCAGGTCCTTCTGGTCCTTGTTGCCCTCGGCGAAGTCGTAGACGTACTTGTGATCGACCGTCTCTTGCGCTGCCACCAGAGCCTCCCACGCGCGCCGGATTGACACTTAACGAAGGTTCAGCTGCCACATACCCCGGGGCCGACCACCGGTAATCCCTGGGCACATGCCGATCGGTGGGCGAAGGTTAAGCGAACATCGAGTGGCCTGGGACCGTTCGGTGACAATAGGCACAGCTATCACGACTATCCGCGTTCGCACCGGTTTTTGGGAACGCTTCCATGCGCACGATCACGCAATTGCCCGACCCCCCGTACTCTTGGCGCACCGGAATTCGCTGAACCTGACTTTTGCCATAACCGCCGCGAATACACCCCTCGGAGCCGTACCCGTGTCGCCCACCGCCACTCCCCACCAGCCGGAGTCCCGGCCCGGCACGTCACCCGCACCTGAGCAGGTCGCGTCCGTGGGCGCAGCGGCCCCGGCGGCCGCCGAGCCGGCCACGGCTGTTCCGGCGGACGAGCCCGCGGCCGCCCTCGCGGCGGACGAGCCGGCGGCCGGCGAGCTGGCGCGGCTGGCCGCCCTGGCGGCCGGCACCCGACTGGCGCCCGCGCCGGTCCGGCTGGGTGCCGTGGTGCCCGCCCCCGAGCAGGTCCTCCCGGAACCCGACGACGACTTCACCCTGCCGGCGGACGCGGCGATCCGGGTCAGCGCCGATCCCGCCGCGCGGGCCGTCGCCGAGCTGCTCGCCGAGCTGCTCCGGCCGGCAACCGGGTACCCGTTGCCGGTCGTCGACGCGGCCCGGCCCGAACCCGCCGGGGGCATCGCGCTCGTGCTCGACGACGACCCGGCGCTCGGCCCCGAGGGCTACCGGCTCGACGTCACGCCCGCCGGGATCCGGATCGGCGCCGCCACCCCGGCCGGGCTCCACCACGGCACGCAGACGCTGCGGCAGCTCTTCCCCGCCGAAATCGAAAGCACCGCACCGGTCACCAGCCGCTGGACGCTGCCCGGCGGGTCGATCACCGACCGCCCGCGCTTCGCGTACCGGGGCGCCATGCTCGACGTCGCCCGCCACTTCTTCGGGGTCGAGGACGTGCTGCGGGTCATCGACCACCTCGCCCGGTACAAACTCAACCACCTGCACCTGCACCTCACCGACGACCAGGGCTGGCGGATCGCGGTGGACTCCTGGCCCCGGCTGACCACGGTCGGCGGGACCACGGCGGTCGGCGGGAGCCCCGGCGGCTGGTACACCCCGGACGACTACCGGCGGATCGTCGCGTACGCGGCCGACCGGCACATCACCGTCGTACCGGAGATCGACCTGCCCGGGCACACCAACGCCGCGCTCACCGCGTACCCGGAACTGGCCCCGGACGGCGTCGCACCGCCGCCGTACACCGGCACCGAGGTCGGCTTCAGCTACGTCGACCCGGCCAACGAGCGGACGTACGACTTCGTCACCGACGTGCTCGGGGAGGTCGCCGCCCGCACCCCGGGCCCGTGGCTGCACGTGGGCGGTGACGAGGCGTTCAAGGTGAAGGGGGCCGCGTACACCGGTTTCGTCGAGCGGGTGCAGCGGATCGTCGCCGGGCTCGGTAAGCGCGTGGTGGGTTGGCACCAGCTGGCCCCGGCCGCCCACACCGACGGGCGCGTGCTGCAGTGGTGGGGCACCGACGGCGCGGATCCGGTGACCGCGGACGCGGTCCGCCGGGGTGCGCGGCTGATCCTCTCCCCCGGCAACCACGCGTACCTGGACATGAAGTACGCCCCGGACACCCCGATCGGGCACGACTGGGCCGGCCTGATCGACGTGCGGCGGGCGTACGACTGGGACCCCGGGACGCACGTGACGGACGTGCCGGCGGAGGCGGTGCTCGGTGTGGAGGCCCCGCTCTGGACCGAGTCGGTCACGTCGCTGGCGGACATCGAGTACCTGCTCCTGCCGCGGCTGCCCGCCATCGCGGAGCTGGGCTGGTCGCCACGGGCCACGCACAACTGGGCCGCGTTCCGCGAGCGCCTCGCCGGGCACGGGCCGCGCTGGACGGCGGCGGGCATCCGGTTCCACCGCGCCCCGGAGATCCCCTGGCCAGCGTCGCCAGCCGCGGTTCCCGCCCCGCGTACGGAGGCCGACACCGCCGGGAGCACGACCACCTCCGGCTGACGGCGCAACACGGCCGCGGAGCCGGCGGTGCCCGCTGGCTGGCGCTCGACTGGACTCCGGTACCGGCGTGTCCGGGTGTCGCCGTGCGTCGAGACCCCGATGTCCCGACTGCCGAGTCGATCTCCGGTTGAGGCGGGTGTGTGGTTCTCGGGTGGCCGGGCTGGGCGTGGTGTCCGGTTTGGGGCCGGGTGTCGGGTGGTCGGCGCCACCCTGGCGGCGGAATGGGTGGGTGGGCCGGGTCGTTGTACATGGCGTGACCGCAG